>DATJTU010000116.1:0-17911 GCA_035503015.1 Acidimicrobiales bacterium
TTCCCGGGCAACCCCATCGACGCCGCCTTCGCCGAGGCACGTCAGGCCCTGGGTCCCAATCAGACACTCGAGAGCGTCACGGCGCTCCTCGGCCAACACCCTCTCAAGTTCCATCCGGGCACCCACTGGAACTACGGGATCTCCACCGACATCGTCGGACGGCTGGTCGAGATCCTCTCCGGTCAGCGCTTCGACGAGTACCTCCGCCGGGAGGTTTTCGAGCCGCTCGGAATGCTCGACACAGGGTTCTACGTGCCCGAAGACCAGCAGTCTCGCCTCGCCGCGTGCTACCAGTACCAACCGGGCACCACGCCCCGGCTGATGGAAGGGCCATTCGCCAACGGGGTCCTGGCGCCGCGCCCGTACCTGTCGGGTGCGGGTGGCCTCGTGTCGACCATGCACGATTACGTCGCCTTCTGCCAGATGCTGGCCAACGGCGGGCAGCTCGACGGCCGCCGCGTCCTCGGCCGCAAGACGATCGAGCTGATGACGGTCAACCATCTCCCGAACGGTGCGTCGCTGCAGGACGTCGCCATCGGCGGGTTCGGTGAGGCGGGCTTCGAAGGTGTGGGGTTCGGGCTCGGGTTCGCGGTCGGGCTCGGCCCCGCCGCGACTGCGATGGTGGGCTCGGGCGGCGAGTTCTACTGGGGCGGGGCCGCGAGCACGGCCTTCTGGGTCGACCCCGTCGAGGACCTGTTCGTCGTCTTCATGACCCAGCTCTTCCCGTCGATCGCCTATCCGTTCCGCGCCCAGCTCCGCGCGCTGGTGTACCAAGCCATCGACGACTGATGGCGGCGGGCGGCGCCGACGAGGGCGGCACGGCATCGGCTCGCCCGGAGCGATCGGTCGCACCGGTCGGCCCGGCAGACGCCTCGGTGGTCCCGCGCTTCGCCGGCCTGTCGACCTTCGCCCGGCTGCCCACCGCCGACTCGGTTTCGCGCTGGGACATCGCCGTCGTGGGCGTGCCCTTCGACGGCGGGACCAGCTATCGCCCTGGCGCGCGCTTCGGCCCGGCGGCGGTGCGCCAGGGCTCCCGGCTGCTCCGGCCCTACAACCCGGCCCAGGACGCGCTGCCATTCGAGCAGGCGCAGGTCGTGGACGCAGGCGACATCGCGTGCACGCCCTTCAGCCCCGAGGAAGCGGTGGCGCAGATCGAGGCCGGCGCGGACGCGTTGCTCGGCGACGGGCGCCGGCTCGTCGCCATCGGCGGCGACCACACGATCGCCCTCCCGCTGCTACGTGCCACTGCCCGGCAGCACGGTCCGCTCGCACTGGTCCACTTCGACGCGCACCTCGACACATGGGACACCTACTTCGGCCAACGCTTCACGCACGGCACCCCGTTCCGGCGGGCCTGGGAGGAAGGACTGCTCCTGCGCGACCACAGCATGCACGTGGGTCTTCGTGGCCCCCTCTACGGCAACTCCGACCTGACACAGGACACGGGCATGGGCTTCGCTCAGGTGACCACCGACGACGTCGCGCACGGCGTCGACGCGGTCATCGCCCAGATGCTGGCGCGAGCGGGTGATGCTCCGCTCTACGTGTCGGTCGACATCGACGTGCTCGATCCCGCGCACGCACCGGGCACCGGGACACCCGAGGCCGGCGGCCTCACCAGCCGCGAGCTCCTCGCGCTGCTGCGGGGACTCGGGCCGGCGCACATCGTCGGCGCCGACGTGGTGGAGGTCTGCCCTCCCTACGACCAGTCCGAGATCACCGCCGTCGCCGCCTCCCACGTGTTCTACGACCTGGTGACGCTGATGGCCCGCCGACCATCGTGAGAGCCGGAGCGGTGCGCTTGTAACAGTCCATTCACAGCGGGGAAACCGTGCGAGAACGTTCCCGCCGTACCGTGCAGGGGCGGACGTGCGTGTCCGTGTCGGTCTGGAGCACGAATCGGTGAGCCTGGTGGGTGCGACGTGAAGCGGGACCTCCTGGTCGGGGTGGCCCAATGGCTCCCCGCCCCCGGCGAACCTGCGCTGAACCTGTCGGTCGCCCTCGGGATGGTCGACACCGCCGCCACGCGCGGCGTGCAACTGCTCGTGTTCCCCGAACTGTGGAGCTGTGGTTATGACCCCGAGACCCTGCCCGAGGACGCGCGGCGCAGCGCCGAAGGGCGAGACGGGCCGCGGGCAAAGGCGTTGGGCGCGGCGGCCCGCCGCCACGAGATCTTCCTCGTCGCAGGGAGCGTGCCCGAGCTCGAGGACGGGATGCTCTTCGACACCATCCTCGCCTTCAACCAGCGCGGCGAACTGGCCGCATGGCACCGCAAGACGCATCTCTACCCGCTCACGCTCGAACACGAGGTGTTCAGCGCAGGCGACCGCCTCACGACCTTCGACGACCCGATGCTCGGCCGTGTGGGCCTCGTCGCCGGTTTCGAAGGCGACCTGCCCGAGGTGACGCGGGCCCTCGCCTTGCGCGGTGCGCGGCTCGTCGTGGCGCCCTCGGCGGCCGAAGTCGAACGGGGAGCGGCCTGGGACCTCCTGCATCCCGCCTGGGCGTTGGCCAACAGCCAGTGGTGGGTCCAAGCCAACCAGGCCGGCTCACACTCGAGTTGGACGCTGCTGGGCCGGAGCCGGATCATTGCGCCGACCGGCACCGTGGTCGCCGAGGCGAGCGCCGCGGTCCCCGGGGGGGCCGGTGCGGCGGAATTGCTGGTGCACCGGATCGACTTGCAGCTGGCACACCGCCGCGAAGGCCCGGGCTCGTTGCTCGAGGACGGGCGACGGCCAGACCTTTACGCTGAGCTGGTCGAACGGGTGCAGGCAGCGGGCTAGTGACCCGCTGCGCGTTGGTAGGGTCGCCCTCGTGGCAGACCCCGGCTGCGACGGCGTGTCCCTCTACGAGGGGCTCATCACCACCCGCGCCATACGGCGCTACACCGACGAAGCGGTTCCCGACGACGCGCTCCGCGACATGCTGTTCGCGGCGACCAGAGCCCCGAGCGGTTCGAACCGTCAGCCGTTCCGCTTCATCGTGCTGCGCGACGGGCCGGTCGCGGAGGAGGCAAAACGGTTGATCGGGGTCGGGGCCCGCCGTTTCTGGGCCGCCAAGCGCGAGGCGGACGGCTACGACCGGGGTTCAGGCGTCGAGGTGGACTCACCCAAGGCGCGGATGGCACGGACCATGCAGCACTACGTCGACACGTACGAGACCGTGCCCGTGCTCGTCCTCGCGTGTTACGTCCGCTACCGGGATCACACGGCGGCGAGCGACGGCGCGTCGATCTACCCGGCCTGTCAGAACTTGCTGCTGGCGGCGCGCGCACTCGGGTACGGCGGTGTCATGACGGGGTGGCAGTTCGCCGCCCAGAGGGAACTGCGCGAGCTGCTCCACATCCCCGACGAGGTGGAGTTGATGGCGACGATCACCATCGGCCGGCCCCAAGGCCGGCACGGCCCGGTGCGCCGCCGGCCGCTCGACGAGCTGGTGTTCGGCGACCGCTGGGGCGTCGCACCCCCGTGGGCGGTGGATCCCGACGGGACGGCGCATACGGCGGCGGGACCACCGAAGCCCAGCGCGTAAAGTCACAGTTGGGTACGCCGCTCGCGGAAGGCTGATCATGCAGACTCTCGACTCTCCGGTCTTCGACGCCGACAACCATTATTACGAGGCGCTCGACGCGTTCACCCGCCACCTCGATCCGGCACTCGGACCTCGTGTCATCGAGTGGGTCGAGATCGGTGGCCGGCGCTACCACGCGCTGGGCGGGCGCGTCAGCCGCGCCGTGACGAACCCGACGTTCAATCCAATCGCGCCGGCCGGTGCCCTCGTCGACTTCTTCCGCGGCAACCCCGACGGGCGCCCGATGCACGAGTTGATGGGGAAACCCGAGCCCATCCGCCCCGAGTACCGCGACCGCGATGCGCGGTTGGCCACCATGGACGCACAAGGCCTCGAGCGGGTGTGGCTCTTCCCGACCCTCGGCATGCTCTACGAGGAGGCGCTCAAGCAGGACCCCGAGGCAGTCGTGCTCCTTTTCCGGGCCTTCAACCGCTGGCTCGCGGAGGACTGGGGCATGGCCTACCAGGACAGGATCTTCGCCGCTCCCTACATCACGCTGGCCGACGTGGACGAGGCGGTGCGCGAGCTCGACTGGGCGCTCGACCAGGGCGCGCGCACGGTCGTGATGCGGGCCGCCGCTCCGACGACGGCCGACGGTGCCCTCTCCCCGGCCGCCGACCTCTTCGATCCGTTCTGGGCCCGCGTCAACGAAGCGGGCATCACGGTCGTGGTGCACGCGGGCGACGCCGGGCTGTCCTCGAACGGGTACGCGGTCGACGGCTTCTCCGCGTCGTTCAAGGGTGGAGGACAGCGCCAGCGGCCGAGCATCAAATTGTTCGCCATCGAGCGGGCCGCGCACGACTTCCTGGCCACGCTCATCCTCGAGAAGCTGTTCGACCGCTTCCCCAACGTCCGGGTGGCGTCGGTCGAGAACGGATCGGACTTTCTCGCTCCGCTTTTCCGCAAGCTGCAGACGACGATGCGGCGGATGCCCGGCTACTTCAGTGAAGACCCCGTGGTCACGTTCCGCCGGCACATCTGGATCAACCCCTTCTGGGAGGACGACGTCAACGAGATCGTCGACCTGGTCGGTGACGACCGCGTGATCTTCGGCTCGGACTGGCCACATGTCGAAGGCCTCCCAGAGCCCACCGACTGGGTGACCGAGCTGCAGAAGCTCCCACCCGAATCGGTGGCGAAGATCATGGGCGCCAACGTCTCGGAACTGAACGAGTGGCGACCCACGTCATGACCGAAGTCGTCGACCGCAGCGAGACCGTCTCATCGGCCACACCAGCGTCCCAGCTGGACCCGCACGTCATCGTGCTCTTCGGCGCGACGGGTGACCTTGCTGCCCGCAAGCTGCTGCCCGGCCTGCTGCACCTCTCGATTTCAGGGATGATGCCCGACTACCGCATTGTCGGGAGCTCGACGCGGGAGATGAGCGACGAGGAATTCCGGCAACTCGCCCGCGAAGCGTGTGACCGCTTCGCCTCGGGAAAGATCTCGCTGCTGCAGTGGGCGAATTTCGAGAAGCGTCTGACCTTCATATCCACGTCGGTTGGGCCGCAGGCATTCGGCGAACACGTCAACAGAGTCGAATCGGAGATCGGCGAGGACACCCGACGCCTGCACTACCTGAGCATCCCGCCGTCAGCGGACCGCGAGATCATCCAGCTGCTCTCGGACGCCAAGCTGATCGAGCGCTCGCGCGTCGTCCTCGAGAAGCCGTTCGGGACCGACCTCGCCAGCGCGATCGCCCTCAACGACATGCTGCACCAGGTCTTCGACGAGGAGCAGATCTTTCGTATCGACCATTTCCTCGGGAAGGAGGCGGTCCAGAACATCCTGGCGTTCCGCTTCGCCAACGGGCTCTTCGAGCCCATCTGGAACCGCGATCACATCGACCACGTCCAGATCGACGTGCCCGAGACGCTCGGCGTCGAGGACCGCGTGAGCTTCTACGAGGCGACCGGGGCGTTCCGGGACATGGTCGTCACCCACCTGTTCCAGATCCTCGCCTTCATGGCCATGGAGCCCCCGACCGCGCTGCAATCGGTCCCCATCAGCGAGGAGAAGAACAAGGTGTTCCGGTCCTTGCGCGAGCTCGACGTGCACGAGGTGGTGCGGGGGCAGTACGACGGCTACCGCAACCTCCCCGGCGTGGCTCCGGACTCCGACACCGAGACGTTCGTCGCGCTGCGCTGTGAGATCGACAACTGGCGCTGGGCCGGCGTCCCCTTCTTCTTGCGGACGGGCAAGGAAATGGGCAGCGGGGAGCGCATCATCTCGATCGCGTTTCGTGAGCCTCCCAAGTCGATGTTCCCCACGGGTTCGGGTGTCGGCACGCAGGGTCCCGACCATCTCACCTTCGACCTCGCGGACTCCTCGAAGCTCTCGCTGTCCTTCTACGGGAAGCGCCCGGGTCCCGGCATGAAGCTGGAAAAGCTCAGCCTGCAGTTCGCCCTGCACGAGACGGGGCAGGACGCCGACGTGCTCGAGGCCTATGAGCGCCTCATTCACGACGCCATGCTGGGCGACCACACGCTGTTCAATACGGCCGAGGGCATCGAGCGGTTGTGGGAGGTGTCGACGCCGCTCCTCGACGATCCCCCGCCCGTGCGCCCCTACGCGAAGGGCACCTGGGGGCCCGAGGGGACCAACGAGCTCATCGCACCGCGCACCTGGCGGCTCCCCTTCGAGCGGCGCTGGCGCGGCGGTTCGACGGGCTAACCCTTCGGTCCGCGCGCCGTTATCGTCACGCAGCAACGACCGACGGCGGGGTCGAGGCGCGCCTCCACGCGTGTGGCATCAGTGGTCTCGAGGACTCCCTCGATCAGGTCGAGGTTCATGCGGCAGACAAGACCGGGGTGCTCCTCGGTCAAGGCGTGGAACGGGCAGTTGCCCAGGGTCAGGCGCTCGAGCGCGAGGCGCGGCTCGTAGCCGTAGGCCGCCAATGCGGCCGCGACACGGACGAGCTCGCCGTCCTCATCCCGAGCGGCCGTCACGGTCGTGCCGTCCGGATCCTCGGGCCGGCCGCCGGCGGCGGCTGTGCCGATCGCGCGCCCGACGCGGCGCGCCGCATGGGTGACCGCATCCGCCACCGGAACCGAGTGCGCCGCGGCGTCGTCGACGGCCTCGGCCAGGATGGCCGCCGCGAGGTCGTAGCGACGTTCGGGCACGCTGAATGCCACGCCGCGTTCGCTCGCTCGATACAGCTTGGCCGGGCGACCCGCCCCCGGCCCGCCGCGCCCCGCCGGGCGGCGGTACTCGACCTCCAGCACGCCGACGCCGGCCAGCTTGTCGAGGTGGAAGGCGGCGGCCGACCTCGTCGTGCCGAGCGCCTCCGCCGCTTCGTCGCGGCTGACCGGCCCCGGGGACGAGACGACGTGAAGAAAGAGTCGCCGGCGCAGGGGTTCTGCGAGCGCGGCGAGCGCGGCCAGATCGCCCCTCCGATCCGCTCCGGCCGTCACGACCCTATTCTAAAAGTCGTAGATATCGACGAAATCCCGGCGTCCTCCTTCGTGGGTGCGGGACCGCTGAAGGAGGAGGCGCCCCGATGAGCGAGATTCAGAAGACTGCATGGCCTGAGCAGGACGAACAGGGCGACCAGGGTTCGCTCGGCGAAGCCGACGTGGTCACCCCTCCGCACCTCCGCGTGGTGTCGACGGGCACGATCGACTTGGACCGGGCGACGCAGGCGGCCGCCGACCTCCTCGACGCGCTGGGTGTGGACCGGGACGCCGACGGGCTGACCGAGACGCCGGCCCGTGTCGCCCGCGCCTATGCCGAGCTCTTGACACCCGAGCCGTTCGAGGCCACGACGTTCGCCAACGACGAGGGCTACGACGAATTGGTCGTGGCCCGGGCCATCCCGTTCTCCTCCTTGTGCGAACACCACGTGCTGCCCTTCACGGGCGTGGCCTACGTCGGCTACATCCCCGACGAGCGCCTCCTCGGCCTGTCCAAGCTGGCCCGGGTCGTGGACCACTTCGCTCGTCGCCTGCAAGTCCAAGAGCGCCTGACCGCACAGGTCGCTAACTTCATTGAGGAGACGTTGCGACCGAAGGGGGTGGGCGTCGTGCTCGAGGCCGAGCATCTGTGCATGTCGTTGCGCGGGGTCCGCTCCAACGGGTCACGCACCGTGACATCCGCGCTCAAGGGTCTGGTCCGCGACGACCCCCGCACGAGATCGGAGTTCTTGGCGCTGGCCGGGACCCGCGCATGAGCGACGGCGACGGCCACGTCATCGTCGGCGGCGGCATGGCCGGCGGCAAGGCGGCCGAAACGCTGCGCGCTGAGGGGTACGACGGCCGCATCGTGCTCATCGGGGACGAGCCGGTCCGGCCCTACGAACGTCCGCCGCTCTCCAAGACCTACCTGCGCGGCGAATCTGATTTCGACCAGGCCGCCATCCGCCCGGCGGATTTCTACGAGGCCCACGCGATCGAGTTGCGCGAGTCGACCACCGTGGACGCGGTGGACGTCGCGGCGTCCGAGGTCCGCCTCTCCGACGGAGAACGACTCGGCTACGAACGCGTGCTCCTCGCGACCGGCGCCGCGCCGCGCCGGCTCGGCGTGCGCGGCGCGGAGCTCGACGGGGTCCACTACTTGCGGACGGTCGCCGACTCCGACGTCATCAGGGCCGCGGTGACCGCGGGCTCGCCGGTCGTCGTCATCGGGGCCAGCTGGATCGGCTGCGAGGTGGCGGCGTCGGCCCGCCAGCTCGGCGCCGACGTGACCATGGTCGACCAGGTCTCGATTCCACTCGTCCGTGCGCTCGGACCTCAAGTGGGTGCGATCTATCGCGACCTGCACGAAGAGCATGGCATCCACCTTCGCCTGGGCGCGGAGATCCGGTCGCTGGAGGGAAGCGGCACCGTCGAGGAAGTTCGCCTCGAGGACGGCAGTGCCATTCCGGCTGGCGCGGTCGTCGTCGGGATCGGGGTGCTGCCTCGCACGGACCTCGCCGCCGCCGCGGGGCTCGAGATCGAGAACGGCGTCGTGGCAGACCAGTTCCTGGAGGCGACCGCTCCGGGCGTGTACGTCGCCGGCGACCTTGCCAACGCCTGGCACCCGCTCTACGGCACACGCATCCGCCTCGAGCACTGGTCGTCGGCCCTCAATCAGGGACCGGCGGCGGCTCGCAACATGCTGCGGGAAGGCTCGACGCCGTACGAGAAGCTGCCGTACTTCTTCTCCGATCAGTACGACCTCGGCATGGAGTACCGAGGCTGGGCCCCGACCTACGACAGGGTCGTCTTCCGAGGCGACGTCACCACGCGTGAGTTCATCGCGTTCTGGCTCGATGGCGGTGCCGTGATGGCAGCGATGAACGCCAACATCTGGGACCAGGGGGACGCGATCGAGGCGCTGGTGGCAGCTCGCCCCGTGGTCGAGCCGTCCTTGCTCACCGACCCGGAGGTGTCCCTGGCGTCGCTGACCCCGAAGACCTGAGCCCTCGGGAAGCCCTTCGAAGCCCTATGGCACCAGGACGACCCTGCCGAATGCCTGGCGGCTCTCGATGTAGGCGTGTGCCGCGGCTGCCTCCGAGAGCGGGAACGTCCGATCGATGACCACGACGAGCTCGCCGCGGGCGATGGCCTCGAGGTGGCCGGCGATCATGGCGTGAGCCCGCGGCGCCACGAGCAATTCGGCCCCGAGGAAGTACCCCGACAGCGTCTGGTTGTTGGCACGCATCGTCGAGATGTCCAGCTTCTCGGCTGCTGCTCGTCCCGCGTCGCCCACCGTGACGCAGCGGCCGCGGTAGCCGAGGGCGTAGATGCTGCCCTGCAGCGTGCGACCGCCTACCGAGTCCACGATCACGTCGACCCCGCGGCCGTCGGTCAGCCGTCTCGCCTCGGCGACGAAGTCGTGCGTCACATAATTGATCCCCTCGTCGAGACCCAGCTCCTTCAAACGGGCAAGGCGTTCATCGCTCGAGGCGGTGGCAAGGACGCGCGCGCCGGCCCGCTTGGCCATCTGGATGGCCGCAATCCCGACGCCGCCCGCGCCTGCGTGGATGAGCGCGGTCTCCCCCGCCTGCAGGTGGCCGAACTCGAAGAGGCAGTCGTCGGCCGTCCCGAAGGGAACGGGCACACAGGCCGCGTCCTCGGTGCTCACGCCATCTGGGATCTTCCACGCGAAAGCCTCGGCGGTGGCGCGCCGTTCGGCATGGGAGCCGTCGATCCCGACCGTGACGGCCCGGTCCCCGACCGCAAAACCGCGGACGCCGTCGCCCACCTCTGCCACCGTGCCCGCGCACTGGTAGCCCACGATGTGCGGTGTCTGAACGAGCTCGCCCTGCAGCCGGTTCAGGGTGTCCCCGCCTTCGATGCTGATCGCCTCGACTTCGATCACGATGTCACCAGGTCTGGCGACGGGGTCCGGGACGTCTTCGTAACGGAAGACATCGGGCGCTCCCGTCTCGTAGTACACGGCGGCCTTCATGGTGTGCCTCCCTCGGGCGTTCGCACTGCGTCTGCTTCGCGCTCGTACTTCTACACCGAAGTGAGCCGGCGCGAGACGGTCGGCTTCAGAGCGAGGCCATGCCTCCTCGCGCCCCGTCGTCCATGAGCTCCACTCGCACGCCATTGGGATCGTGCACCACGGCCAGCCGGACCGCCCCGACCGCCTCGACCGTGGGAGTCCCGCCGACCCCGAGTCCGGCGAGACGAGGGAGGACCGCGTCGAGGTCGGCGTAGAGGGACAAGAGGAAGAAGCCTTCCGCAGGTCCGACCGGCTCGGTCCCGGGCGGCGCAGTCCCCTCGATCACGACCAGTTCGACGATGCCGCTGGCCGGGTCGTCCGTCTCGCCCAGGAAGACGGAGTGCAACTCGCTGGTCGCCGCGCCGAACAGCGAAGGCCAGGGCCCCTCGAACGAATGGTCCATCAACACATCGAGCCCGAGACCGTCCCGCCAAAAGGTCAAGCTGGCCGCGAGGTCACGCGTGACGATTGCCGAATGATGGATGCGGGCCACGAAGCCTCCGGAGACGAGATCCGCACGAGTCTGTCACCGCAGGCCGGGTACGGTCGGACCCGGACTGGAGCGAAGGGAGGCACATGAGCGAGGCCGAGCCGCTGGCAGTGGTCATCGGAGGTGGATCCGGCATCGGCGCCGCGGTGGCGCGGGCGTACCGGGCTCGGGGCACGACGACAGTGACCTGGGACATCGCCGGCACGCACGACGTGACGTGCGATGTGACGGAACCGGACGAGATCGACGAAGCAGTCGGCGCGACGCGCTCGCGCTGGGGCGTGCCGACCGAGCTGACCGTGACTGCCGGCGTCGGGCACGCCGGACTGCTGGCCGACACCCGTCCCCAGGAATTCGACCGGATCATGCGGGTCAACGCGCGCGGGCCGTGGCTGTGCATGCGCGCGTGGATGGACGCCATGCGCGCCCATGACGCCGGCGCGTCGATGGTCGCCGTCTCGAGCGTCAGCGCGCGGCTCGTGGACCGCAACATGGGGATCTACTGCGCGTCGAAGGCCGCGCTGTCCATGCTGGTGCAGGTGGCAGCGGCCGAGTGGGGCCCGCTCGGGCTCCGCGTCAACGCCGTCGCGCCCGGGGTCACACGGACCCCGATGCTCGGCGAAGGCCCGTCGACGACGGTGGACGGATCACCATGGCTGGCCGCGGTGGCAGAGCGCACCTCTCTCGAACGGCTCGGCGAGGCGGACGACGTCGCGCAGACCATCCTCGGCCTCCACGCCATGGCGTGGGTGACGGGTCAGGTGCTCGAATGCGACGGCGGACTCTCGCTGCACAGTCCGATCGATGCCTGGGGGGCGATGCAGCCCGCCGCCCGTACGACGCGCTGACGCCGAGCGGGCGCTTGCGCTAGCCCTGCTGCCGCCGCAAGCCGTCACACACGACGGTGAGCAGTTGCTGTGACGTCGTCACGTCGGTCGGGTCGTGGGCGGCCGCCTGACAGGTCCCGCCGACGAGCGCCAACACGGCGGCTGCGGTGACGTCCTCTCGCACCGCGCCGACGGCCTGGGCCCGGCGCAGTAACACCTCGATCGCGGCGCGCAAGCCTTCTTTGATCTCGGCGGCCGCCTCGTCGAACGTCACGCCCGCACCCATCACCGCGACGAGGACGTCGCGCTTTTTCTGGACCTCTTCGGCGATGTGACACAAGAAGCCGAAGAACGCGGCCGCGGGGTCGTCGGCGTCGGCCAGGGCCTGCGCATCAACGGTGAGCGACGCCAGGCGCTCGAGCAGGATGGCCTCGCACAGCTTCTCCTTGGTCGGGAAGTGCCGGTAGAGCGTCCCGACGCCGACACCCGCCTTCTCGGCGATCATGTCGACCGGCACCTCGATCCCCTCGGCGGCGAAAACGGCTTCGGCCGCCTCGAGGATGCGTGCCCGGTTGCGCGCTGCGTCGGCGCGCAGCGGCCGCGCAGCGGCCTCAGCCGACGACGAGGCCGAGATGGGCTCGAGCGGCGACTCCTGAGCTGTGACGCCCATGGAAATCATTTCCTCCCCGGTTGACAAACGGAATCTTGGTTCCGTATAGTGTAACTGGAACCAGAACTCCGATTCCGATTTTAAGCCCTCCCGGCGAGAAAGGCCAGACCCTTCTTTCCAGGGGGCGAGAAAAAGGCCCGGGACCAGCGGATTCGGTCGGATCTGGGAGCACCACCTGCCGTTAGCCGCACCAATCCACCCGGAGGAGATGCCATGACCTCGACGATCGAGCCCACGCAACCGGCCACAGGGCCGGACGTCGAACCTGCCGCCGATCCCAAGCGCTTCCGCGCCCTGGCCGTCATCGCTGTCGCGCAGCTGATGGTGGTCCTGGACGCATCGGTGGTGATCATCGCCCTGCCCTCGGCCCAAAAGGCTCTGCACATCTCGACGGCCAACCGCGAGTGGATGCTGACCGCCTACACGCTGGCCTTCGCCGGCCTGCTCCTGTTGGGCGGGCGCATCGCCGACTACTTCGGCCGCAAGCGCATGTTCGTCTTCAGCCTGATCGGGTTTGCCGGCGCATCCGCGCTCGGCGGCCTCGCCCAGAACGCCGCCATGCTCTTCAGTGCCCGCGCCCTGCAAGGCGCGTTCGCCGCCGTCATGGCACCCGCGGCACTGTCGCTCCTGACGGTCGCCTTCACCGAGCCGAAAGAACGTGCGCGCGCGTTCGGCGTCTACGGCGGCATCGCCGGCGGCGGCGCGGCCATCGGCCTGATCCTCGGGGGCTTCCTGACCGAGTACGCATCGTGGCGCTGGACGCTGCTCATCAACGTGCCCATCGCGGTCGTGGCGGCGTTCGCCGCCCTCCGGGTGGTGCACGAGAGCAAGAGCCCCGCCAACCACGGCTACGACCTGCCCGGCGCGGTGACGGTCACCGGCGGCCTGCTGGCACTCGTCTACGCATTCACCAAGGCGGGCTCGGACGGGTGGAGCTCGTCGGTGACGGTCACCCTCTTTGCGATCGCCGGCGTGCTGCTCGTCAGCTTCGTGCTGCTCGAGCGCCGGGCGGAGCACCCGCTCCTCCCCCTGCGCGTCGTGCTCGACCGCAACCGCGGCGGGTCCTTCCTGGCCTCGCTGCTCGTCGGCACGGCCATGCTCGGGACCTTCCTGTCGTTGACCTACTACTTCCAGGGCACCTTGCACTACTCGGCCATGAAGAGCGGCTTCGCCTTCGTGCCGTTCTCCCTCGGCATCATCACCGGGGCGACCCTCGCCAGCCGGTTCCTGCCGCGCTTCGGACCTCGTGCGGTCATGTCCTTCGGGCTGTTGATGGCAGCAGCGGGCCTCGGGCTCTTCACGACGCTCGACGTGCACTCGACCTACTTCGTCACAGTGCTGCCGGCCGAGGTGATCGTCAGTCTCGGCATGGGTCTGGCCTTCGTCGCCATGAGCAGCACGGCCCTGATCGGCGTGCACCCCGAGGACGCGGGCGTCGCCAGCGCCCTTGTGAACGCCACCCAGCAAACGGGCGGCTCGATGGGCGCCGCGCTGATCAACACCATCGCCACGACGGCGACGGCGTCGTACCTCGCCGTGCACGGGACCTCGGCGGCGTCGGTCGCCGCCGGTGCGATCCACGGCTACACGACGGCGTTCACCTTCAGCGCCATCGTCCTCGCGGTGGCCGCCACGGCGACCTTCGTCCTCATCCGCCGGAGCCGCGCCAACTCGGTCGACACCACCGTGGACGGTGCAGACGCGCTCGAGGGCACAGACGAGGAGCCCCTCGCGCTGGTGACCGTCTGACGCCGACGTCTGACGCCGACACAGACACCGACTTCGGCGCCGGGACCGGAGCCGTGCCGCCTCTCCGGGGGGCAGTGCGGCTCCGAGTCGCGTGTGGAACCCAGGGGAGCCCTCTTCGCCCGAGGCTGCCGGCCCGTCTCCTTATTCGCTGATGATCTCGATCGCGTACTCGGGACAGTTCGCCACGGCCAACCGTGCCTTCTCCTCGAGCTCGGGCGGAATCTCGTCGAGGATCACGGATGCCTGCCCGTAGTCGTCGACGTCAAAGATCTCGGGCGCAAGCCCGTAGCAGCGAGCGTGGCCCTGGCACTTGTCGGGGTCAACGCGCAGTTTCATGGGAACACCACCGGAAGGATTCGGGGACCGCGGACTTGTCCGCCGGCCCAGGTGATCTCCTTGCCCTCGGCAAGGGAGAACTCGGGAATACGAGCGAGCCACTCAGACAGCGCGACCTGGAGCTCCATGCGCGCCAAATTCGAACCGGCGCAGCGGTGGATGCCCGAGCCGAACGCCACGTGTCGGTTGTGAGCCCGGTCGAGGAGCACGAGGTCAGGGTCCTCGAACGCGTCGGGGTCGCGGTTGGCAGCCGGGAAGTTCATGAGCACCTTGTCCCCCGCCTTCATGGGACAGCCGCCGTACTCGATGTCCTCGGTCACCTCGCGCGCCATCGTCACCGGCGCGTACGCCCGGAGCAGCTCCTCGACCGCGGTCGGCATCAGCGAGGGCTCCGACACCAGGCGTTGCCGGTCGAAGGGATGGGTGGCGAGGTGCCAGAGCGACGACCCGATGGCGCTCCATGTCGTGTCGACGCCTGCGATCAAGACGAGCGCCGCCATCCCGAGGATGATCCCGTCGTCGACGGGCTTGCCGTCGACCTCGGTCTGCAGCAGCTCGCTCAGCAGGTCGTCGCCGGGATACTTGCGACGTTCCTCGAGCGTGGCCAGGAAGAAGTTGAGCAGGCCTTCGGCGCCGCGCTGGCGGCGATCCGCGTCATCGGCGAACTCGAGGACGTCGCGGACCCAGCCGGTGAACGTGTCCGAGAGGTCCGTCGGGACGCCCAGGATGTAGGCGATGACCCGCACCGGGATCTGCTGGGCGTAGTCGGCGGCGGCGTCGGCCCACCCCGCCGTGGCGAAGCCGTCGAGCAGCCGCCCGCACAGGTCGCGGGTGAGCGGGATGTAGCTCTCGACGCGCTTGTGGGAGAACCACGGCAGGAGCAGCCGCCGGGTCCAGGTGTGCAACGGAGGGTCGGCCGAGATCGGCGGCAACCCGTACTCGAGATTCGGCCCGTCGAAGTCGGGCGGGTCTTCGTCCTCGTCGCCGGGGATCACCGCCACCTTGAGCGAGCTGAAGTGCTCGACGTCGTGTGCGATCGCCGTGACGTCGTCGTAGCGCAAGGGCATCCAGCTGCTCTTGCGCCGGTCGGTGTGGGCGATGGGGCAGGTGGGGCGCAACTGGTCCCAGATGCTGAAGGGATCGGCCAGGTACTGCGGGTCCATGACGTCGAAATCGGTTGCCCAGTCGCGCACCGGCGCGGTGTGTGTCATGGAAGCCCCCTTTCCGCTTCGTTCGACTCGGCTTCCACCCTAGTGCGGGTCGCCGCCACCCCTTCGGCGCACGCAGAACTCTGCGGCCGGACCCAGCGCGACCGCAGCGAGCCCACACACCCTCGGCGCACCCTGATCGTCGACATCCCGGTTCGCCGGGGGACCAACAGAGCGCCAGTGAGCACAGGAGGTAGACAGCATGACGACCGTCGAGATGAGGATCATGCAGCGGACGCACGTCACGGACCCGGCCACCACCACCACCACGGCCCCGGCCGCCGTTGACGCTGCCGGTGCGACGACGAGCGCGCCGACAACTGCGGTGCCGACCGCGGCTCTCCCCGTCCCACGCCGCGGCGCGCGTTGGCGCTGGTCCCGCTGCCGTGCGCCGGGCCCCACGGCCGCCACGTCCGTCCTCGCCGCAGTCCGCCGGCTCCGCGCCGCGACTGCGCCTACCGGCTGACCCGCTCCCCGCTGCGCAGGATCTCGAACTGGCGTCCGTCGGCGTCGGCCGGCACCCGCAGCATCGGCCCGCCCGGTTGGGCGCGGATCACTTCGGCACCGCTCGGCGCGAACTGCACGATGTAGGCCTTGCGCACGCCATCGGTGCGGTTGGGACCGGTCGAGTGCGGCGTGAGCGAGGAGAACACGACGATGCTCCCGGCGCGAGCCGGCACCGGCACGGCGTCAGAAGGGTCGCGGAGGCAGACGAAGCCGATGTCGGAGTAGTCGTGCGCCAGCGTGCCCCGGCGGTGCAGTCCGGGCACCACCCACGGGCACCCGTTGTCCTCGGTGGCGTCGGTGAGCGCCACCCAGCACGTGAGGTACTGCTGTGGCTCGACGAACGCGTACCCGTTGTCCTGATGCCACGGGAAGGGCGACTCGGTCCCCGGTTTCTTGTAGACCGCCTGGTCCCAGTAGAGACGGACGTCGGGTCCGATGAGATCGGCGCAGACGTCAGCGAGCAACGTCGACGCGGTGAAGTGGCGCAGCAGTGCGGACTGCAGGACCAGATGCGTGGTGAAGGTGATCTCGTCGGCCCGTGCGATGAAGAAGCGCCCGCCCTCCATCGAGCGCAGCGCGTCTTCCTGGTGCGCCTCGAAGGGGTCGATGGCCTCGGTCAGCGCCGCGACCTCCGCGTCGCTCAATGCGTCTTCCATGACGAAGAAGCCGCGCTCGTCGTACGCCCGGGCCTGCTCGTCGGTGACGGCGCGAAATGGTCCGGTGTGATCGGACCACGTGAACTCGGTGTTCAGCTCGTGCCGCGCTGGACCGCCCATCGTCACGCCCCAGTGAAGCGCGCCTTTCGCCGCTCCGCCACCGAGCGCACCCCCTCGCGGAAGTCCGCCGTCCCCCCGAGGCGCATCTGCTCGGCGTACTCGTGCTCCATGGCCAACTCGGCCTGCTCGACCAGGCCACGGCGCAACGTCGCCCGGATGGAGCGCACCGCCAGCGGGGCCGCCGTCGCCAGTTCGGCGGCGTAGTCCAAGGCGTGGGCCAGCAGGTCGTCAGCGTCGCTCAGCCGGTCGCACAAGCCGATCGCCACGGCCTCCTCGCCCCCGATCCTGCGCCCGGTGAGCAAGAGGTCCTCCGCAGCCTGGCGGCCCACGACGGCAGGGAGCGTGACCGACAACGCGAAGCCGTGGTGGAACCCGAGCTGGGCGAAGTTGGCACTGAAGCGGCTGTCCGGTGTGGCGATCCGGAAGTCGGCCGAGAGCGCGAGGCCGAAGCCGCCGCCGACAGCGGCGCCCTGCACGGCGGCGACCACCGGCAGAGGCGCCGCGAACAGGCGCAGCGCGGCGCGGTACAGCGCCGCGATGTCCTGGTTCGGGTTGGCCGAGAAGTCAAGGCCGGCACAGAAGTGCTTGCCCTCGGCGGCCAGCACGATGGCACGACACCATGCGGTGGCGTCGAGCTCTTCGTAGGCCGACCCGACCGCGTCGATGAGCACGGTGTCGAAATAGTTGTTGGGCGGGCGGTGGAGGGTGACGACTCCGATGTGCTCGTCGTGGCGCTGGACCGAGACGTCGTTCATGCCACGGCTCCGTCGGGGTCCGCATCGATGTCGTCGAGGCTGCGCCAGTAGATGAAGGCGTCCTGGCCGTCGACCGCGCGTGGGATGCGGCCGACTTCCTCGAAGCCCAGCTTCGTGTACATCGCCCGCGCCTCGTTGGCCTCGAAGACCAGGTTGAACTGCATGGCGTCGAAGCCGAGCACGCGCGCCGTCCGCAGCGAGTGCTCGACGAGGGTGCGCCCGACTCCGGTGCCGCGATACGGGGCGAGCACGAAGTACCCGGCGTTCGCGATGTGCGCGGCACGGCCGACGTAGTTCGGCTTGATGTAGTACGCCCCGATGAGGTAGCCGCCGAAACGGGCCACCTCGACCGCCGAGGAGTGGGAGATCCAATAGTCGTCGAAGTCCTCCCGGGACACGGGATGCGCCTGCGGGAAGCCTTCGCCCGCGCCCACGATGTGCCCGAACGCGACGAAGAGCTCGTCGAAGTCGTCTTCCTTCGCTTGTCGGATTTCGACCGGCACGCTCTCCACGGTAGCGGTGCGCGCGCGTGAAGCGACTGATCGAACCGGGGCTGCAGCGCGACCGACCACTCGATGACAACCCGATGACAAC
>DATJTU010000117.1:0-3187 GCA_035503015.1 Acidimicrobiales bacterium
CACGGTCTCGGGCTCGCCGGTGAATTCCACCACGACGTAGTAACCCTCGCGCTTGTGGTTCACCTCGTACGCGAAGGCGCGCCGTCCCCACCGGTCGATGTTGCCGGGGGTCCCGCCGGCGCCGCGGATGGTGTCGAGCGCCCGGTCGAGCACGCCCTGGATCACCGTGGGCTCGGTGGTGGCCTCGAAGATGGCCATGACTTCGTAAGGCCGCATGTGCGGCGTACCTCCCTCCGGACCGGGCCACGTGGCCCGGGCTCCTGGCGGTCAGGAGCAGGGTTTTGTTGTGAGGAGCCATGCTAGCCGCCGGCGCGGCACCGGTTCCTGCGGCGCCGGCCCACCTGCCGCCCAGCCGTGCCGGTCGGGGCGTCGCCCGGGGCAGCCCGGGGCGCGTCGGCTCAGGTCAGGGCGTCGCCCAGCCCCGGCGGGGCGTGGTACGTCTCGTCGTCGCTCGGGAAGTCCCCGCTGCGGACGTCGTCTGCGAAGGCGGCGATCGCCTCGGTAGCGATGCGCCCCACGTCCGCGTACTGGCGGACGAACTTCGGGAGCTTCCCCTTGCCGAGGCCGAGGAGGTCGTGGAAGACCATGACCTGGCCGTCGGTCGCCGGACCGGCCCCGATGCCGATCGTGGGAACGTCGATCGCCTCGGTGACCGCAGCGCCGACGACGTCGGGCACGCCCTCGATCACGAATGCGAAGCACCCCGCGGCGGCAAGCGCCTTGGCCGCGTCCAACAGCGCGCCGGCCGCGTCGACGCTCTTGCCCTGGACGCGGAAGCCACCCATCGCGAGGACCGACTGGGGCGTGAGGCCGAGGTGCCCCATGACGGGGATCTCCGCCCGGATGATCGCCTCGACGACGGGCAGGCGGGCCCTACCGCCCTCGAGCTTGACGGCGTGGGCGCCGGCGCGGATCAGCGTGGCGGCGTTGCGGACGGCGTCCTCGGGGGTGAGGTGGTAGCTCATCCAGGGCATGTCGCCGAGGATCAGACAGTGCGGCTCGGCGCGCGCCACCGCCGCCGTGTGGTGCGCCATCACCTCGATGTCCACGTGCAAGGTGTCCGCGTACCCGAGGACCGTGTTGGCCACCGAGTCCCCCACCAAGATGATGTCGGCGCCCGCGTCCGAGACGATGCGCGCCCCGGGCTCGTCGTACGCGGTGACCATGACGATCGGCTCCGCGCCGTCGCGGCGCTTGCGCGACCGCAGCGAGGGGACGGTCACCGGCTTGCGGGCCTCCCCGGCGGCGCCGCCGGTGTAGCTCATCGCGCCGGGGCCGCCTTCTTGGGGCGGGCCTTGCCGCCGCCGGCGGGGTACTTGCGCATCAGGTGGTGCCACGAGCACGCCGGGCACACCTCGACCTCGTAGCAGAGGACGGGCTCGGGCCGCCGGCACAGCGCCTTCAGCTCGGTGGCCGTCCCGGGGCAGCGCCCGCCGGGAGGCAGCTTGGCCCCGAAGACGAAGGTGACGGTGACGAGCCGGCCGTCGTCGCAGATCGGGCAGACCTCCTTGGTCGGCCGCCCCACGTTGCGGGCGGCCCGGAGGAGCTCGGGGTGGGCGTCACAGACGTCGGTCTTGTTGACCCGGCCCCGCTCGACGTCGCGCACCAGGCCGTTGCGGACGATGCGGTACTCGACCTGCGCCGTGACGTCGGGACTCACCGCACGGGATGGTGACCTCGGCTCCGAGGTGACGGACACGGGCGCCAGGCTACCCCTCCGCCCCGGAAACGAGGACCAATTGGGTGGCAATTCAGGCACGAACGCGACCGTTGCGTGACCACTCGACCTTTCGTCGCTATATCGGTTCGATATACTGGCCCGCGATGTTGGATCTGGCGATCTTGGGCCTCCTCGAGGAGGGCGACCTCCACGGCTACGAAATCCGGCGCCGCCTGCGCGAACACCTGGGCCTGCTGGCCAACGTGTCGTTCGGCTCGATCTACCCGGCACTCACCCGTCTCGAGAAGGCCGGTGCAGTGGTGGCCGCCGAGGGTGAGCCGGCCGGACCCGTCCCGGCGGCACCGGCGCCGCCGACCGGATCCCTGACGGGCGAATTGGCTGTCTTCCGGACCCGGCGCCACTCCCCCGCCCGGGCCCGGCGCGGGCGCAAGGTCTACCGGATCACCGACGCCGGGCGCCGGCTCTTCGCCGAGTTGCTCGAGGGCGGCGGCTCGGCCGACGACGCGCGCAGCTTCGGGCTCCGGCTCGCCTTCGCCCGCCACCTCGCACCCCAGGCGCGCCTCGCCCTCTTGGAGCGCCGGCGCGCCCAGCTCGTCCAGCGCCTGGGCGAGGTGGAGGCCGCGCGCACCGACCTCGACGTCTACGCCCGCTCGGTGGTCCAGCACACCGCGGACAGCGTGGCCCGCGACATCAGCTGGCTCGACACCCTCATCGCGTCCGAACGCGCCGACCTCGCCACCGCCGGCCCCGAGCCGGCGACCTGACGACACCCCCGCAGCACAGACACCGAAGGAGACACTCCATGTCCAGCCCCATCCGACTTGCAATCGCCGGCGTCGGCAACTGCGCCAGTTCGCTCGTCCAGGGCATCACCTACTACCGCGACGCGGAGCCCGACGACGTCGTGCCCGGGCTGATGCACGTCGAGCTGGGCGGGTACCACGTGCGCGACCTCGTGCCGGTGGTCGCGTTCGACGTCGACCAGGCCAAGGTCGGCACGGACCTGGGCAAGGCGATCCACGCCGGGCTCAACAACACGGTGCGCTTCGCCGAGGTCGGCGAGCTGGGTGTCATGGTCCAGCGCGGCCCCACGCTCGACGGGCTCGGCAAGTACTACAAGGAGATGGTCGAGGAGTCGCCGGCGGAGCCCGTCGACGTCGCCCAGGCCCTGCGCGACGCGCGGGCCGACGTCCTCGTCTCCTACCTCCCCGTCGGCTCCGAGCAGGCGCAGCGCCACTACGCCCAGGCCTGCCTCGACGCCGGCGTCGCCTTCGTCAACGCCATCCCGGTGTTCATCGCGTCGGACCCCGAATGGGCCCGGCGCTTCCGCGACGCGGGCATCCCGATCGTGGGCGACGACATCAAGAGCCAGGTCGGCTCCACCATCGTGCACCGCATCCTGACCCGCCTCTTCGAGGACCGCGGGCTGGCGCTGGACCACACGTACCAGCTCAACTTCGGCGGCAACATGGACTTCAAGAACATGCTCGAGCGCGAGCGCCTCGA
>DATJTU010000118.1:0-64871 GCA_035503015.1 Acidimicrobiales bacterium
CCACTACAAGCGCCCCGACTGGTTCACCCGCAACGTCATGAACAAGGCGATGAGCGGCCTGACCCGGCTCGGCGTCAGCGTCCGGGGCTCCCGGGTGCTCGAGCACCGTGGCCGCACCAGCGGCAAGCTCCACCACACCCCCGTCAACCTCCTGACACTCGAGGGCACCCAGTACCTGGTCGCCCCGCGCGGCGAGACGCAATGGGTCCGCAACGTGCGCCAGGCCGGCGGGCACCTCGTGCTCATCAAGGGCCGGCACCGCCAGCTCGCCACCGCCACCGAGATCCCGCCCGCCGACACGGTGCCGATCCTGCGGGCCTACCTGCGCCGCTGGAAGTTCGAGACCGGCATGTTCTTCGACGGGCTCACCCCCGACTCCTCCGACGCCGAGTGGGCGCAGGCCGCCGACCGCCATCCCGTCTTCGCCATCAGCTAGCGCGGCGGGGCATCATGACGGCGATGGTCCGCCCCGAGTCGCAACCGCCGGACCCGCCGGGCACACCGGAGTCGTCAGCGTCACCGGCCTCGGTCGCCGAAGCCCAGTTGGCGCAGCGCAACCTCATCGCCTTCAACCGCGCGCTCACCCGCTGGGGCAGCCGGGGCTCGCTCGAAGAGGGTGGCGGGGCCGTGCTCTGCGCCGGCGGGAGCTGGATCCCCGTCGTGGCCAACGGCGCCTACCGCTCCGACGACGGCCTCGAGCCCGCGTTGCTGCTGGCGCGGGCCGACGCGTTCTTCGGCTCCTTGGCCCGCGGCTACAGCGTGAAGGTGCGCAGCGGCGGCGAGGACGAGGACCTGCGCGCCGCGTGCATCGAGGCCGGGCTCGACCCCTTCGGCGAGGGCACGCCCGAGATGATCTGCCGGGCGCCGCTCCCCGCGGTGCCCACGCCCGAGGGCCTCTCGGTGCGCTGGATCGACGACGAAGACGGCGTTGCAGACTTCGTCGCCGTCAACGCACAGGCGTACGGGACCTACGGCATGCCCCCCGAGGTCCTGGGCGACCTCTTCGACAACACGGCGCAGCTGCTCCCCGACGACGACGCGCACATCGTGGTGGCGCGGCGCGACGGGGAGCCCATCGCCACCGCCATGACGTTCGAGACCCTGGGTACGGCCAGCCTGCAGTGGGTCGGCACCGTGCCCACGGCGCGCACCGGCGGCCTCGGCGCGCTCGTCACCACGCTGACGACCAACCTGGCCTTCGAGCGCGGCGCGACCTCCTGCACGCTGCAGGCCTCGCCGATGGGCGCGCCCCTCTACCGCGACCTCGGGTACGAGACGATCTGGCACTACGCCGAGTACGTGCGCTGGCCGCGGCCGCCGGCAGCCTGAGGCCCCCGTGGTCGCTGGCGCTGGCGCTGGCGTTCAGTCCCAGTAGCCGAGCAACCCCCGCGCGTACGCGGCCTGCCCGGCGTGCTGGAGGCAGTCGTCCGCGACGCTCACCAGGCGGACGCCCATGGTGACCGGCGGGTCCCAGCGGTCGTCCACGACGCGGTCGAGGTCTGCCGACCCGAGCTCCTCGAGCATGCTCGTCGTGCGCGCGGTCACCTCGCCCAGGTAGCCGAGGAGGACGCCGGGCCCGTCGGGCTGCACGGACTGGACGTCGGCCTCGCTGTGCCCGTAGCCGGTGTTGGCCGGGTCGGCGTCGAGGCCGCAGCGGGCGGCCCAGTCCCCCGTCACCCAGACCTGGTCCGTCCCGAGCAGCTCGGAGACGTGGTGGTCCTGCACCCGCGCCAGGTGCCAGACGAGCCAGCCGATGGTGTTGGCGCCCGGGCCGGGAGCCTCGTGGAGTTGGTCGGCGGACAGCCCGTCGACCGCCTGGGCGGACAGGGGCTCGATCCGCCCGTAGAGCTCGAGGAGCAAGGGGGCGACATCCATGGCCCGCACCTTAGGGACGGCCGGCGCGCGGTGCGACGGCGAGGGCGACGCCGGGTCAGATCCCTCCGGTCGCCAGCTCCGGCCCGGAGACCTCGGGTGCCTGGATGTCGTAGCGGGTCACCGCCGTGTAGGCGACGAGCACGACCACGACGCTGGTCAAGAGCAGTGCCGTCTGCCAGTCGCCGAAGCCCAGGCCGCTGATGTCCTTGTCCTTGGAGAGGTAGTCGGCGAACGACGCGCCCACCGGCCGCGTGATCACGTAGGCGAACCAGAAGGAGAAGATGGCGTTCCAGCCGAGGAACTTCCAGCCGACGAGCGGGATCAAGATGACCCCGCAGTAGAGGAAGGCCGACGCGAGGTAGCCCAGCCCGACCGTCGTGGCGGTGAAGTCGCCGACGGCGGTGCCCAGGCAGAAGGTGGCGAAGACCACCGCCCAGTAGTACTTCTCGCGCCGGTTCGTGGTGATGGAGTGGATGTCGAGCGTGTGCTCGCTCCGGTTCCACAGGTAGAAGACGATGGCCAGCACGACGAGCCAGAAGATCGTCGTCACCGTGTAGGGCAACCCGAAGACCAGGTGCATGGTGTCGGCGACGCCGGTGCCGGCCGTCGCGATGGCCAGGGCGAGGAACCAGTACTGGACGGCCGAGTACCTACGCGTGGCGAACTGCAGGACCAGCGCAACGGCGAAGAAGGAGACCTCGACGACCACGCCGAGCTCCTTGTTGTTCACGAACATGTCCGAGATCGCTTCGCCGGCCGCGGTCGTCGAGATCTTGATGACCCAGAAGAGCGCCGTGACTTCGGGCACCTTCGCCGCGAGCGGCTGCTGGTTGAACACGCGGAGCAAAGCACGCACCGGCTGTCTGATCTCCTTCTCTGTGGGCCCGCCGGCCAGTCGGAGACGGCGTCGCGGCACATGGTACCGAGGCGCGCCCACCCGCCCGGGGCGGCGCACGAGGCACGTTCGTGCAGGTGGGACGGCGAATCGCGGCCAATTCGTCCGACTTCAGGATGAGACGCTCGGGCGCGATTTCATCCTTGAGTCGAGCGAGCACGGCGCGCCCCTGCGAACCCGGTCAGCGCACGTCCACCCGGACACCGCCGCTCGCGGCCGAGCGGTAGGCGGCGTCGACGAGGCGGTGCGCCTGCAGCGCCACCTCGAGCCCCGGCGCGGCCGCCCGGCTGCCGGCGACCGCGTCGACGAACGCCCGGTCCGCCTCGACGTAGGCCCGCAGGGCGAGGCCCACCTCGTCGTCCGCCAAGGGGAGCTCGTCGACCCACGGCGGCGACGCGCACAGCCGCACCTCGGTCCCCGCGCTCGTCTGGATGTGCAGCGGGCCCCGGAACTCGTCGTCGAGCCACACCATGGCGTCGCGGCAGAAGAGCTCGATGCGCCGCGTCGACCCGCGGCTCAAGATGTCGTGCCAGACGCTGGCCAGGTGGGCCTCGAGCCCGGAGGCGAACGTGAGCGAGACGGACGCGACGTCCTCGATGCCCGGGTGTCCCGCGTGGTTGGCGGTCCGGGCCACCAGAGACACGACGTCGCCGAAGCAGAAGGAGAGGATGTCGACGTCGTGGATCGAGTGCTCGATGAGGCACCCGCCACCGGCCTGTTCGACGTCGGCCCGCCACTCCGAGGCGTAGGTGCCGCGGATCGGGAAGTACTGGTCGTCGCGGAACACCACGGTCATCGGCGCGCCGAGCGACCCCTCCTCCACCAGCGAGCGGAGCTCCCGGAAGACCGGCGCGCTCCGGAGCACCAGCCCGCACTGGCTGGCGACGCCCGCCGTGGCCGCGGCGTCGACCAAAGATTGCGCCCGCGGCAGATCGCGGTCGAGCGGCTTCTCGCAGAAGAGCGCGATGCCCGCGGCGAGCGCCTCGTCGACCGCGGCGCGGTGGGCGGCCGTCGGCGTGCAGACGTAGAGGGCATCGCAGTGCCGTGCGACCTCGGCGGCATCGCTGTAGACGGCGACGTCGGGACCGCCGACGGCGTCGGCGAACGCGCGGGCACGTCGCTCGAGCTGGTCGTGGACGGCCACGATCGACGCATCGAGCATGCCGCCGTCGATCATCGCCTTGATGCCGAGCGCGTGCGCCCACGCGATGAGACCCGCGCCGACGAACCCGATGCGCACCATGCCCCGACGATACTGGCCGGGTCCCGACTACTCCGGCGCCAACACGTCGGGACTGTGGCGCGCCGTCTGCGCGTGAGCAGCCGGTCAGGCGGTTGCGCGGCCGTGGTCGCCCCGGCCGAGCGCGTCCATGAAGCGCGCCGCGACCATGGCGAGCAACGCGATCTCGCGGCGCTCGCGGCGCCGCAACGGCGTCGCCCTCCCGCCGCACACGGTGACGGCGGCCTCGGGCAGCGGCTCGACGAAGACGCCTGAACCCGTCGTGTCGTTGGCCGGGTCGGTGCCGCTGCGCGCGCCGTGCGCGAAGGCGGCGACCCAGCGCGCCGGCGGCACGTCGCCGTGCACCTCGCTGAAGCGCTCGAGGCTGTTGTCCGCCACCGCGAGCCACGACAAGCCGAACAGCGAGATGAGATTCCCCGTCAGCGCCGTCATCGCCGCGGACGGGATGGCGGCCTGCAGGATCGCCGCTGCAGCAGCCAGCACCGTGTCTTCGCGGTCGAGCGCCGCAGCGTCGAGCTTGGTGACCTCCTCGATGCCGACTCCCGGCACCGACCTCACGCCCCGGCACAGCGCCTCGACGCTGCCGTCAACGTCGGGCAGCTCGACCACCAGCTCGTCGATGGCCACCCCGGACTCGCGCTCGAGCACTTCGAGGCCGATGACATTGCCCTGGACGGCGCCGATGGCGGCCGCGACCGAGCCGAGGACGCCGGGGGCGTCGGGCAGCCAGATGCGCACGCGGGTCAGCAGCGCGGTCACTGCGTCCTCGTCATGCGCACCAGCACCCGCATGGTGTTCTCTGCGTTGCCGGCGTAGATCCCCTTGACCGGCGGCACGTCGGCATAGTCGCGTCCGCGGCCGACGGCGACGTGCCGCGGGCCGACCGAGCAATCGTTGGTCGGGTCGTAGCCCCACCACGAACCGGTCCAGAACTCGACCCAGGCGTGGCTCTGGGCCGTGATCTCCTCGCCGAGGGCCGCATCGCCGTCGGGATGGAAATAGCCCGAGACGTAGCGCGAGGGCAGTCCCGCCGTGCGCGCCAGCGACAGGCAGAGGTGGGCGAAGTCCTGGCACACGCCGCCGCCGTCCGCGAACGCGTCGTTGGCGGACGTGTGGACCGTCGTCACCCCCTTTTCGTAGCGCAGCGACGTGTGAGCAGCCTCCACCACATGTCGGGCCGTCTGCAGCGGGCGTGCCGTTCGCAGCCGTGACGCCAGCTCCGCGAGCTCCACTCCCGGACTCGTGTAGAGGTTGTGCGAGAGGTAGTCGGCCATCGTCGCCGCCGCGTCCGTGACGTCCGCCCACGAACAGTCGGGCGGGTCGCCGGCGTCGTGCGTGTCGACCAGCGCGTTCCCCGTGATGGAGAGCGAGTCGTGATTGCGGTCGACGTTGAATGCGACGACGTGCGTGCCCCAGTAATCGAGGTAGGAGTACTGCGGCGCCGGGGGCACGGTGACGATGCGGGCCTCGAGCGCCGTCTGGCGCACCTCGGTGCGCGGGACGAGGCGCAGCTCGTTGTACGACGCGCGTGCGGGCGCGCCGTACTCGAAGCGCGTTTCGTGGGAGACCCGCAGCCGCCACTGGTCGGCGCGGTTCACTTTCCGGCCCCCTGCCGCCACTGGACCGGGAGGTCCTGCGCGAAATAGCGCCCCGTGACGGCGTCACTGACCGAGGAGATCGCCGTCTGCAGGCGCTCGAGCTTGGTGTCGAGGCTGCGCGCGAGTGACGCCGGAGCCGAGTACTCGAGCTCCGCGCGGGCGAGCCCGATCAGGGCACGGGCGTCGTCCCATCTGTCGTGGCCGCCGTTGATCTCGTCGAGGCAGTCCTCGGCGAGCGTCAACGATGCGAAGGCAGAACGAGGGAACAGCCGGTCGCGGAGCAAGAAGTCGAGCACCCGCCCCGGTTCGACCACGCCCTGGGACAGGCGCAGGTAGGGCTCGTAGCCGCCACAGGACCGCAGCAGCATGACCAGCCCGCTGTCGAATACCTCGTCGAAGGCAACCGTCGCAAGCTGCCGGGCGACCACGTCGGTCCGTTCCAGGCAGCGGCCGAGCGTGAAGAACAGCCAGGTCTGGTCGCGGCTCATCATCGTGTCCGCCAGGCCCATCATGCCTGCGCACTGCGTCTTTACGAACGAGAGGTACAGGGCCGGCCCGGCCCGGCGTCCCGCTTCCCACTGGAGCGGGAGGGCGGCCCACGTCGCGTTGATGTGCTCCCAGAACTCGACCGGGACCACGTGGCGCACGGCGCGCGTGTTCTCCCGGGCCGCCGCGAGCGCGCCGGCGATAGACGACCGGCTCTTCGGATCGGTCGCCAGCCGTTCGGTCGCCTGGCGCAGCGTTTCGGTCCCGCTGTCGGGCAGTCCCATGACGGCCAGAAGCCTGCGCCCGGCCTGCGACCCCTCGACGTCGCTTTGCTCGAGCGCCTGGTAGACGGAGACGTCGAGGATGCGGGCGGTCCCCTCTGCGCGCTCGACGTAGCGACCCACCCAGAAGATGGACTCGGCCACCCGGCTGAGCAGAGCGCGCGTCACCGGAGCAGACGTTCCTGTTGTTGCTGTTGCTGTTGCTGTTGCACGCCGAGCTCTTCCTCTTCGAGGGGCCCGACGTCCTGTGGACGCGCCGCTGCGGGCGCCGTCATCTGACGAGGCGGCAGCACCGGCCCGGGCGGGCCGCCACCGGTCACCCAGGTGTCCTTGGAGCCGCCCCCCTGGCTCGAGTTGACGACGAGGCCGCCCTCGTCGAGCGCGACACGCGTCAGGCCACCGGGCAGAACCCACACGTCCTCACCGTCGTTGACGGCAAACGGCCGAAGGTCGACGTGGCGCCTGACCATGGCTTCGTCGACCCACGTCGGGGAGGTGGACAGCGCGACGAGGCGCTGGGCGATCCAGCGACGGGGGTCGGCCTCGACCTCGTGCGCCAGCGTGTCGAGCTCGCGTCCCGTCGCTTTCGCGCCGATGACCAAGCCCTTGCCGCCCGAGCCGTCGACGCGCTTGAACACGAGCTCGTCGCGGCGGGCGAGCGCGCGGGCCCGGATGCCAGCGTCGACGAGGTGCATCGTCTCGACGTTCTGCAGGATCGGGTCCTCACCCAGGTAGTAACGGATCATCGACGGCACGTAGGTGTAGACGAGCTTGTCGTCGGCGACCCCGTTGCCCAGCGCGTTCGCGATCGTGACGCGTCCAGCGCGTGCCGCGTTCACGATCCCCGGGCACCCCACGAGAGACTCCGGCCGGAATTGCAATGGGTCGAGATAGTCGTCATCCACTCGGCGGTAGATGACGTGGACGGGGACCTCCCCCTCGGTCGTCCGCAGGAAGACGTCCGTGCCGTGGCAGACGAGGTCGCGGCCCTCGACCAGGTGCACACCCATGAGACGCGCCAGCAGTGCGTGTTCGTAGAACGCGGAGTTGTGGACCCCGGGCGTCAGGACGACGACCGTCGGATCCTGAACCGATGCAGGGGCGGCGCAGCGCAGCGCGTTGATGAGCCGGGCGGGATAGTCGTTGACCATCTGCACCGGCTGGCCCCAGAACAGCTCGGGCAGCACGCGGGCGATAGCCGCCCGGTTGGCGAGCACATAGCTCACCCCCGAAGGGCTGCGGAGGTTGTCCTCGAGGACGCGAAACTCGCCCGCTTCGTCCCGCACCACGTCGATACCGGCCACATGGATGCGAACCCCGTTCGGGGGTGTGTAGCCGTGCGCAGCACGGACGAACCCCGGGGAACTGGTGACGAGCTCGTGGGGCACCAGGCCATCGCTCACGATCCGGGCGGAGCCGTAGACGTCGGCCAAGAACTTCTCGAGTGCCCGCACCCGCTGGGCGACGCCATCGGACACCTGGGTCCACTCGTCCGCTGTGAAGATCCTTGGAACGACGTCGAGAGGAAAGGGCCGCTCCTCCCCGTCGAGGTCGAACGTGACACCCTGGTCCATGAAAGCCCGGGCCAGGCGCGATGCGCGCGACGACACGTCGTCGGGGCCCATTTGGGCCAGCGACGTCGCAACCCCCGCGTACGGGAGCCGCGCCACACCGCCACCGCCGACCATCTCGTCGAAGGCAACCTCGCTCAGGCCGTGGGCGGACTCGCCGTACCCGTCAAAGAGATCTCCCATCACAACGAAGGCTCTCAGTGCTGTGTTTCGCCGCCGTTTCACGACCGCGAACAGCCCGTGACGAGTGGCGCCCCGGGATCACCGGGGTGCCTCGAGCTCCGGCCGCTCGGCTGCGGTCAGGACGATGCGGCGCCGGCACCACCACCGCCCGGCAGTGCCACGTGCCACACCTGGGCGATGGCGGCGTTGGCGACCCGGATGCGCTCGTCCACCACGACGACGCCCGTCGCCTCGAGCAGTCCCCTCCCGGTGAGGGCGGTGTGGTAGTGGATGGCCGAGGGGGCGTCGAGGCCGTCGGGAAAACGCTTCGGGTTCTTCTGCGACGGGAAGTTCCATCGGATGCCCAACGAGTGCGCGCCGATGCCCTCGTCGGCCAGCGCGAGCGTCATGGCGGTCTGGTCGACGAAAGTCGACCACTGCCCGAGCAGGTCGAGATGCTCGAGCAGCCAGCGCGCCCAGCGCGACCAGCCGCGGGCGACGTTCGCCAGGATGCCGCCCGGAACGAGGTACAGGCCGCCGTTGGCGTGGCCGCGTGCGGTCGACACGCCGGGCACCAGATCGAGCTCGACCACGCCCGGCACGGCGACCCCGGCCGCGTCGAACACCAGCTGTAGCACCTCGAGCGGTGGGTTCCCCGATCCCACCACGCGCAGGCCGACGGCTCCGGCCTCCAGACGGACCCGGCGCGGGTCGTCGAGAAAGGCCACGTCGGTGTCGGTCAGGACGGCGAGCCCGTCCACGCCGCGCGCGGCAAGGGCGAGCGCCCCCGAAATCTTGTTGCAGTGCGGGGACCTGGCGTCGAACGCAGCGACGTCGAGCACCGCCACGCCCTCCGAGCGTAAGAAGCCCAGGACGTCCGAGTCGGTGCCGTCGACGGCGCAGACCACCATGTCCTTCGGGTCGACCCCGACGATGCGGTGCAACGTCGCGTACCAGCGCAGCGCGTCGAGGTGGAATCGCCGGTCGCCGTCGACCACGCACGAGAAGACGCCGAGACTCTGGGGTGTCATCGACACCGGGCGATGGTAACCAGGGGCCCGCCGGACAGGCCACGGGACCGGTGCCGGCGAGCGGTCCTGGTCACCGCCAGTTCACGCAGCCGTCACCGGCCCGCCTCAGCCGATGAGCCCAAGCGCCTTCACCTCGTCCCGCTCGGCGAGGAGCTCGTCGGTGGTGATCCCGATGCGCTCGTTGGCGAACGCGTCGCGGCTGAAGTGCTCGAGCACCGACCAGCCGCCCTTGCCGTCGGAGGCGACCGGGAACCCGAACTGCAGCCCTTCGGGCGCGTCGTACTGGCCCTGGCTCGCGACGGCGACCGAGATGCAGTCGCCCTTCTCGGTCTTGGTGCGCAAGGAGACGACGGTGTCGATGGCAGCCGCGGCGGCGGAGGCCGCCGAGGATGCCCCGCGCGCGTCGATGATCGCCGCCCCCCGCTTCTGGACGGTCGTGATGAACTCGCCGCGCAGCCACTCCTCGTCCTTGATGACCTCGGGCGCCGGCGTCCCGCCGATCTTCGCGTTGGCGAAGTCGGGGAACTGGGTCGCGGAGTGGTTGCCCCAGATGGCCACGTTCGTCACGTCGCGCACGAGCGCCCCCGCCTTGCGGGCCAGCTGCGCCTTGGCCCGGTTCTCGTCGAGCCGCGTCATGGCGAACCAGCGCTCGGCGGGGACCTCGGGCGCGTTGGACCGCGCGATGAGGCAGTTGGTGTTGCAGGGGTTGCCCACGACGAGGATGCGCACGTCGTCGGACGCGTTCTCCGCGACGGCCCGGCCCTGGGGCTTGAAGATGCCGCCGTTCACACTGAGGAGGTCACCGCGCTCCATGCCCGCCTTGCGCGGGATCGAGCCGACGAGCAGCGCCCACGACGTCCCGTCGAACGCCGTCTTGAGGTCCGCGGTCGGCACGATGTCGTGCACGAGGGGGAACGCGCCGTCGTCGATCTCCATGCAGACGCCCTCGAGCATCTTCATGGCGGGCTCGATCTCGAGCAGGCGCAGCACGATCGGCTGGTCGTCGCCGAGGAGCTGTCCCGAAGCGATGCGGAAGAGGAGGGAGTACCCGATCTGCCCGGCGGCGCCGGTGACCGTGACATGGACAGGGGGCTTCGATGCCATGAGCGATTCGTCCTTTCGTGGTATCGAGACAGGGTGCGGCTCGTGGAGCGGGTCCGGGCCGGGCCCGCCGGCGTGGTGCGTCAGAGGCGGTCGACGATGGCCGACGCGAACTCCGAGGTCTTGACCTCGGTCGCCCCGTCCATGAGCCGGGCGAAGTCGTAGGTGACGACCTTGTCCGCGATCGTCGCCTCCAGCGCGTGCACGATGTCGGACGCGGCGTCGTTCCAGCCGAGGTGCTCGTACATGAGGACGCCCGACAGCAGCACCGACCCGGGGTTGACCTTGTCCTGGCCGGCGTACTTGGGGGCGGTGCCGTGGGTCGCCTCGAACACGCCGTGGCCGGTGACGAAGTTGATGTTGGCGCCAGGTGCGATGCCGATCCCGCCGACCTGGGCCGCCAATGCGTCGGAGAGGTAGTCCCCGTTGAGGTTCGTGGTGGCAATGACGTCGAAGTCGGATGGGCGCGTGAGGACCTGCTGCAACGTGATGTCGGCGATGGTGTCCTTCACCAGCAGCCTCTCGCCGGGGTCGCCGTCGCAGTCGTCCCACCCGACGGCGACGTCGGCGAATTCCTCGCGCACGAGCTCGTAGCCCCACTCGCGGAACGCGCCCTCGGTGAACTTCTGGATGTTGCCCTTGTGCACCAGCGTGACGGAGCGGCGCTTGCGGTCGAGGGCGTACTGGATGGCGGCGCGGATGAGCCGCTTGGACCCCATGGGCGAGATCGGCTTGATCCCGATGCCCGAGGCCTCCCGGATCGGCCACCCCATCTCCTCGCGCAGGTACGTGGCCAGCTTCTCGGCCTCGGGCGTGCCCGACTGCACCTCGTAGCCGGCGTAGACGTCCTCGGTGTTCTCCCGGAAGATCACCATGTCGACGAGCTCGGGGTGGACCACGGGCGAGGGCACGCCGGTGAACCAGCGGACCGGGCGCAGGCACACGTAGAGGTCGAGGATCTGGCGCAACGCGACGTTGAGCGAGCGGATGCCGCCACCGACCGGCGTGGTGAGCGGCCCCTTGATCCCGATCAGGTGGCTGCGGAACGTCTCGACCGTCTCGTCGGGGAGCCAGCTCCCCGTCTCGTCAAAGGCCTTCTGCCCCGCCAGCACCTCCTTCCACGCCACGCGGTGGCCGTGCTTGGCCGCGGCGGCGTCGAGAACCAGCTTGGCGGCGGGCCAGATGTCGACCCCGGTGCCGTCACCCTCGATGAACGGGATGATCGGCTCGTCGGGGACGACGAGCGTGCCGTCGTCGCCCATGCGGATGAGCTCTGCCATGGACGGAATGCTACGGGCCGCTACGGGTGGGGTCCCAATCGGGGGGTCCTCCTCGCTGCGCCGCCGGGCCGCCCGCCGGGGCCGGACCGGTGCCGCCCGCCCGGCCACCCTCAGTCGATCTCCCAGGACGCGTCGACGTGGACCGGCGAGAGCACCATGACCCCACCGGGCGCCTCGGTGGGCAAGGGCCCGAAGACCTCGAAGTTGGTGATGGGCTGCCAGGGGAGGTAGCGGCGCTTCTTGCCCTCGCTGTTGCGGCCCCGCATGTTGATCCAGAGCGAGTAGCGGCCCCGGAACAGCGGGAGGTGCCGCATGGTGCAGTGGATCCGCACCTCGTTCGCGCCGTAGTGCACGACCTGGCGCAGCACGAACACGGGCATCGCGGTGCCCTCGGAGACGCCGAGGTAGAGCGGGCCCCAGCCGGCCTCGGGCATGCGCAGGACGAGGGTGACGTGCACGTCGCCGCCCGAGACGACCTGCCCGCCGTCGGGCCCCTCGACGATGGCCTTCACCACGGTCGCGCCGTCGCCGTCGCGCACGACCGAGAGCGCCGCGTCGCCCTCGACGGCGGAGCGGTAGAGGGCGAGCACGTCGCGGGTCGGTCCGTCCGCCCGCACGACCGAGTTGGCCAGCCACAGGGCGCGGTCACACGTCGCGTGCACGGCCGCCAGGTCGTGCGACACGAACAGGAGCGTGGTGCCGCTCTGCACGACCTCGTTGATGCGGTTGAGGCACTTCTGCTGGAAGCCGGCGTCGCCGACCGCGAGCACCTCGTCGACCAACAGGATGGACGGCTCCAAGAAGGCGGCGATGGAGAACCCGAGGCGGACCTGCATGCCGCTCGAGTAGAACTTCACGGGGCGGTCGATCGCGTCGCCGATCTCCGCGAAGTCGACGATGGCGTCGAAGCGCGCCGCGATCTCCTTCCTCGTCAGCCCGAGGATGGCGCCGTAGAGGTAGACGTTCTGGCGCCCGCTGAGGTCGGGGTGGATGCCGCTGCGGACCTCGAGCAGGGCGCCGATCCGCCCGCGCGACTCGACGGACCCCGCGTTCTGGTGCGTGACCTGGCTGATGATCTTGAGCAGGGTCGACTTGCCCGAGCCGTTGAGGCCGATCAACGCCACCGTCTGCCCCGGCTCGACGTGCAGGTTGACGTCGCGCAGCACCCACCGCCACTTCGGCCCCGACTCGCGGATGCGCCTGGTCAACCCGACGACCTGATCGTGCAGATTCGGATGGGCGCGGTCCGCCCGGAAGCGCTTCCAGACGTTGTCGACGCGGATGCCGCCCTCAGGCAATGTCGGCAAGGTCCGCCTCCAATCGCCTGAAGGTCCAGAAGCCGATGCTCAGGTACACGAGGGCCCCGGCCAGCGCGATGGCGAGCAGGCCCCACGCCGGCGACTGCCCGTACAAGAAGGTGCGCCGGATGTTGTCGATGACGGGCCCGATCGGGTTGAAGAAGCTGTACACGGCCTGGAAGCGCACCGGCAGCTTCGAGAAGGGCCAGATGACCGGCGTGGCGAAGAGCCCGAGGGAGATGATCACCCCGGTCACCTGCGCCAGGTCGCGCACGTGCACGATCAGCGCCGAAGCGGCGAGCGCGACCCCGGCCGTGAAGATGACCTCGATCACCAAGAAGAGCGGGATCCAGGCTGCCTGGACGTGCGGCACGAAGTGGAACCACAGACAGAGCACGACGAGCACCGCCGTGGCCAACGCGCTGCTGACCCCGGACTCGAGCAGCTGGGCGAGCGGGAAGCACTCGCGCGGGAAGTGGATCTTGGAGAGCAGGCCCTTGTTCGACAGCAACGAGTTCGCGCCGGACGAGAAGGCAGAGGAGAAGTAGCCCCAGGCGAGGATGCCGCAGTAGGCGAACAGCGCGTAGGGCACGTCACCCGTGTTGAACGACTTGATCCGCTTGAAGACGAAGACCATGACCACGAGCGTGACGAGCGGCGTGATGACCGCCCACAAGATGCCCAGTGTCGCTTCCTTGTAGGTGGCCCGGATGTCTCGTTCGGCCAGGGTGTAGATGATCTCGCGCCGGTTCCAGAGGTCGCGGACCGACTTGCCGATCTTGTAGCGGTGATGATGGAGGAGCGAAGGATCGGGCTCGTCGGGGATCTCGGTCGGATCGAAGACGCGCAGCGTCATCGGGTACCCGCCGACCCCCTCGGCTGTGTCAGCCATCTCCCTCATCTCTCTGCGTGCACCACGCCGTGACTGCCACCCAAGCGGCGACCCGTATTCGATCGGCGTCCGAAGGGACCCGCCCGGCGCCCTCCGACGAAGCCAAAACTACTCCGGCTCCGAACGAATCGCAGCGGCCGCGGCGCCGCGTCGATCAGGGGACACGTTTATTTCATGTCCGCGTCAGCCAACGTTCACTTCTGTTACTACGGGCTCAGCCGGCATGGCGTAGGGTCGGCCGCGGCGCAACGGAGGCCTCATGGAGCAACTCGACATCGACGGCCCGGGCGTCGCAGCACCGCCCCGTCGCCGCGTGCTGCTCCTCATCAAGTGCATGGGCTACGGGGGCGCGGAACGACTGCTGCTCTACATGGTGCGCCAGCGCGACCGGGCGCGCTTCGACTACGAGGTCGCCTACATCCTCGACGAGCGCGACACGCTCGTCCCCGACCTCGAGAAGGCCGACGTGCTCGTCCACTCGCTCGGCGCGCGCGGCGACTTCGACCTGCGCTGGACCGCGCGCTTGCGCACCTTGCTCGAGCGGGGCGACTTCGACATCGTGCACGCGCACCTGCCCTACGCCGCCACGCTCGGACGGCTCGTCGCCCGCACGCTCCCGCCGGGGCGGCGGCCGGCGTTCGTCTATACCGAGCATTGCCACTGGGACAAGATGGCGGTGGCGGTCAAGGCGCTCAACCGGGCCACCGTCGGGCTCGACGACCGGGTGCTGGTCGTGTCCGAGGCGGCGCACCGCTCGATGCCGGCGGTGGTGCGCAACCGCTCCCAGGTGGTCGTCCACGGGATCGAGCTCGACGCCATCCGCGACGCCGTCGCGCGGCAGCGGGAGGTGCGCCCGGCGGTGCGCCGCGAGCTCGGCCTGCGCGACGGCGAGCTGCTGGCGTTGACCGTGGCCGGCCTGCGCTGGCAGAAGGGTTACGACGTCCTCCTGCAGGCAGCGAGTGACGCCGTGGGCCGGGAGACGCCCGTGCGCTTCGTCGCGGTGGGAGGCGGTCCGCAGAAGAGCGAGTTGGCGCAGCTGCACGCGAGCCTTCGGCTCGGCGACAGGTTCCTGTTTCTCGGTGAACGAGCCGACGTGCCAGAACTCCTCGCCGCCGCCGACCTCTTCGTGCTTCCGTCGCGCTTCGAAGGTCTGCCGCTGGCGTTGATGGAAGCGCTGAGCGCCGGGCTCCCGGTAGTGGCGACCGCCGTAGGCGAGATCCCGGCGTTGCTCCACCACGGGGTGGACGCGCTGCTCGTGCCGCCGGAGTCGCCGCAGGCGCTCGCGGCCGCCGTCGAGACGCTGGCGGCGGATCCTGTGCGACGCGAGCGACTGGGTACCGCCGGATCGGAGCTCGCGACGCGCTTCGACGTGGCGCGCTGCACGCGCGAGGTCGAGGCCGTCTACGACGAGCTCTGCCCGCAGCATCGCCTCCAGCCGACATGACTGACGACGTCCTCGCGGGCCGGCGCATCGTCCACCTCACGACGACGGACATCAGCCTCGGCCTCCTCCTCGGCCGCCAGCTGCAGGCGTTCGGCGCCGCCGGGATGGAGGTGATCGGCGCCTCCGCTCCGGGCCCGTGGTCGGGCGACCTCGCCGCCTGGGGCGTGCGGCACGAACCGGTCCGCCACGCCACGCGGTCGATGTCGGTGCGCGACGACGCGCTGGCGCTGCCCGAGCTGGTGCGGCTCTTCCGCCGCCTCCGGCCCGACATCGTCCACACGCACAACCCCAAGCCGGGCGTCTACGGGCGGGCGGCGGCTCGCCTCGCCGGCGTGCCGGTCGTGGTCAACACCGTGCACGGGCTCTACGCGACCCGCGACGACCCCTTCGCCCGCCGGGCGCTCGTCTACGGGGTCGAGCGCACCATGAGCCTCTGCTCGCAGGCGGAGCTGGTCCAGAATCCCGAGGACGTGGCCACCCTGGAGAGGATCGGGGTGCCACGCCGCAAGCTCGTGCTCCTCGGCAACGGCATCGACCTCGGGCGGTTCCGGGCGCGGCCGGCGGACGCGGCCAAGGCCCGTGTCGCGATGGGCCTCCCCGAGACGGGCACCGTCGTGGGCGTCGTCGGGCGGTTGGTCTGGGAGAAAGGGTTCGCCGAACTGTTCGATGCTGCGGCGCGGCTGCGGCGCACCAGGCCCGACCTCTGGATCGCGGTCATCGGCCCGGTCGATCACGCCAAGGAGTCGGCGCTCCGCCAGAAAGACCTCGACGACGCCCAGGCTCGGGGCAACATCGTGTTCCTCGGCGAGCGCCGCGACGTCGAAGACCTCTACCCGGGGTTCGACCTGTTCGTCCTGCCCTCGCACCGCGAAGGCTTCCCGCGCGCGGCCATGGAAGCTGCCGCGTGCGGGATCCCCGTCGTGGCGACCGACATCCGTGGCTGCCGCCAGGTCGTGGACCACGGGCACACGGGCCTCCTGGTCCCCGCGCGCGACGGCGCTGCACTCGCGGGTGCGATTGAAGAGCTCGCTGCAGACCCGGGCCGCCGGCGGGACATGAGCGCTGCGGCGCGTGCGCGCGCCGAAACCGAGTTCGACGACCAGCGTGTCGTGCGGACCACGCTCGACACGTACCGGCGCCTCCTGTCCCGGGCGGATGGCAGCACCTCGAGGCGCGGCCCTCGAGCCCGTCGCGCCGAGCGCGTTCTGGCCGGGGCCGCTCAGAGTGCCGGGACGGGGACCCGCACGACCGACCCGGGGTACGCGGAGGCGCCGGTGCCCGGCACTCGCACCGCCGACGCCACGGGGCCGACGAGGAGCTCTTCCACCGAGAGCGGACGCGACGGGCGTGTGGTCGACGCCGAAGCCGACGACCGTCTGCGGCGCGCGAACAGGTAGCTGAGGCCCAGCACGACCGCACCCAGCCCGCCCAACAGTGCGAGCACGGGTGTCAGCTCCATCAGGCCCGACGTGTGCCCCGGAGCCGTCGCAGCCAAGGGCGCAGCATCGCTCGCCAACGCGGCGCGGCCGCCGGCACCGGTTGCGCCAACGGATGCGCCGGCCGCCCGACCTGCGGTACTCGGGTGACCGCCACTCGGCCCTGGCGTCTGGGCCGCGGTCCGGTTGGCCGTCGAGGCGGGCATGCCCGCATCCGCTCCGCCATTCGACGCGCCCGGTGCGGCCTGCGGCGCGTCAGGGGACACCGGGACTGGGCCGACCGGCGTACCCCACGGCGCCCAGACGCCACCACTGATGCTCACCGAGCTCGTCGCATCGGCTGAGCCTGCCTGGCCGTATCCGTTCACCGTGTCCCCGCCGAAGGTCAGCGCACTCTCCTCGGTGGCGCGGTAGATCGACTCGTGGACCGTCCCACCCGGGACGCTCAGGGTCGAGCCGTTGATCGACACCCTGGCGTCGGTGGCCATGACGCACGCGACATAGACGCTCGCGCCACAGCGGAGTGCGTCGTTGACGAAGGTGATGGGGCCACGCGGGTGGGGAACAAGTTGCGGAGCCTGGACGAGGACGGCATCGCCGGCGTCGGGAGCGAGCATCGTGCAGTTCTCCACCGTGATGTCGCCGGTGTACGCCGCCCCGTCACTCAGACCCGCGTTGGCGAAGAACAACCCACCGTCGCCGCCACTGTCGGTGCAGCCGTTGATCGTGACGTGCAGCGCGCCCTCGCCCCACTGGTCGGCTTCGACATCGAAGACGTTCAACCCGACACGGCCGAGGCGGACCGAGTCGATGGTGGCGCCGTCCACGCTGGCCAGCGTGATCCCCTGCCTGCCCGCGCCGTCGATGGAAAGGTTCGAGAGGCTCACGTTCTCGGACGGGTTGACGATGACGTTCGAGGTGTCGCCCGAACCGCGCAGCGGCGCGAGCTCGACCCCGTCGCCGTAGACGTCGTCGACTGTGACGTTGCCCACCGTCAATCCGACCACGCCGTCCGACCTGATGCCGGCGGCGAAGGCGCCTGCTGGCACGTAGCCCCCCGGGTTGGCCCCGGCGATCGTCAGGTTCTCGAGGGTGATGCCGGACCCCCCGACCAACCAGAAGACTGCGCTCATCTGCGTCGGGCTCGCCCCGGGCGCGGGACTCGTGGCGTCCTTCCACGTCCCGCCGGAGATGGTCAGTCCTTGTGCGCCCGTGAGGGTCAGGCCCTCGTCAACCAGATAACAGGCTCCCGCCGGGACACTGACCGTCGTTCCCGCCGCCAGCGATCGCAGCCAGTGCTGCATCGGGTGCGAGACGTCGACCGAGCAGTCGGACGCGATGGTGGGCGGCGGCGACACGGCGCTCTCCTGCGCGCCTGCAACGGGCATCTGTTGCGCGGCGACTGCGAGAACCGCGGAACAACCGAGCACGCACGCAAGCACCGCCCCGCAGATCCGCCGCATGTCCCGACATCGGCACGCACGATCCCTGCTTGAGCAAGGGCCGGCGCGATCACGGCGTCACCTCAACGGGAGAACAAGAACTCGTCTACTGACGCGCAACGTGACAACACAGGCCCAAACGCACCGTGGATGCGACGCAACCGCACCCGCCGCGGACGCGGCGATTGCACGACGCCGCGACCGCGTCGCGCGCGTGGTTCTAGGGCCGTTTCGGAGCCCGACTGGTCAACTGTCCGCCCGCCACTCGGCGGCCCCCCACACCGACTCGTCGCTGCGGGGGCGTTCGGCGGCCGTCCACTCCGCCACGGTCGCGGCAGTGACGACCTCCCCCTCGATCGCCTCGTCGTCGCCGCCACGTGTCCACACACCGCCACCTCGTGCCGGGCCGTCGTACATGCGTGCGCGTCGGCGTTGCCAGGGGTAGGGCTCCGCCCCGGACCGCGCCACGGGGAACGCGAGCACGACGAAGAGGAAGGGAAGCAGGAGGGTGCGCTCCCTCGTGATCAGGCCTAGATTCCCGAGGGCGGCGAACGCGAACACGAACACGACGCTGTAGAAGAGCGCTGTGAACACGTAGGGACGCTGGAGGCACAGGCGAGGCAGGTAGCGCAGGCGCGGGAGCGACACCAGAACCACGACGAGGATCAACGTGTTCTCGCCCCCGGCGAAGAGCTGGGTCACGCTGTGCGCCGAGAAGGGCAGCGGGTCGAAGAGGATGGTGTAGACGTCGCGCGGATACCAGAGCGGGTTGGAGGAGTACGTGACCGAGCTGCTGCCGAACCCCGCCCCCACGCCCTGGTTGTTCGCGGACAGCCGATTGAGGGAGTTCCCGATCCCGGTGTTGGTGATCGTGTGGAGGAAATGCGCGGCCTCGTAGGTCGAGATGATCACGGCAGCCGCGACGAACACGAACACCGCCCCCATGGTGAAGGCGTTCCGCGGGCGGCGGAGCGAGCCGCTGACCCTGCCCGTTGCGGCGCGGAACAACATTGCGATGGCAAAGCCGACGGCGAGGATCACCAGTTCGTTCGGTCGGATGACCAGCGAGAGCGCGCTCCCGAGGACCATGTAGAGGTACCCGGTGCGCTGGCCCACCATGACCAGTGCGATGCCGTAGGCCGTCAGCCCGAGGCCGAAGAGCATGAACGACTCTTTGCTGACGTCGGCGGTCCAGAACAGCAAGGACGGGAAGAGGAAGATCAAGATCGCGTACCAGCGCCGATCGGCCCGTGGGAAGGTCGCCCGGAAGGCGAGGTAGAAGAACACGGTGCCCACGAACGCGAGCCATGAGCACACGAAGAAGGCGGCCAGCTGGTCGGGTCCGACGAACGTCATCACCACACCGCCCGCGATCGACACGGAACCGTTGCCGACGATGCCGTTGACCCCACTCCCCGCGAGCGTGAAGTGGCCGTTCCGCCACAGGTCCGCCAGCAGTGCGCCCTGGTGGTCGTAACGCAGCCAGTCGGCGACGCCGCCGTAGAAGTGGTCCACGACGAAGATCTGGAGGGGGGCGCAGATCAGGTGCAAGAGCACGCTGGCGATCATGAGCTTGGCCAGCGCCGAATAGGTGTCGAAGCGTGCCACCCGCTTGGCGATGAGCACGCCGAGCCAGGCGAGCAACGCGGCGACCACGAGAGCGACTGGAAGGGTCGTCCCCGGCACGCTGGCCAGCGAAAGGAGCAATGGTGAGCTCATGAGATCCTCCTCACGCCCGCACCAGGCGCGAGAAGTTGGGCCACAGACTGGGCTCGACGTCCGGGGTGCTCTCGACCAGTTTCATGACGTCGGGTGCGTAGACCTCGCGTAGGCGACGGCACGCATCGTCGGGCAGTGCGACCTCGGTTCGTTTCTTGTTCACGTGCTCGGTCACCGCATCAGGTCTGAAGGGCGGCAACCCGAGGAACTGATACGTCCGTTCAAGCTCACCCCACGGGTCCTGCACGCAGCGCTCGTACTGGAGCACCAGGATCTGCTCGGGCGGGTAGTGCCGTCGCCACTCCTCGAGCGCCTGGCCGTAAAAGCCCCGCACCAGCGCGTCGGCATACACCTCCGCCGTCAACGCTCCTCTGTGCCCGCGATGGTGGGCCAGCCCGGAACCGAATCGTTCTACGGGATCGCGCAGGAGCACGAGAAGCTGCGCCCGCGGCGCCGTTTCCATGAGGAGCGGCGGGACCCAGCCGAGATGCAGATAGTCGGGCGTCCATTCTCCCGTCACCGTGCCGGCTCGGCGCGGGAACCAGCCGTGATATTGCGCACAATCCTCAGGCCCGAATGAGTTGGTCGCGAACCGGTCGAAGAAGTGCCGCTCCTTGTGGATGTCGGCGCGGTGCGCCACCTCAGGATGTGACGCGATGAGCCCGAACCACCACGTGGTGCCGGCCTTTTGCGCGCCGATGCCGACGAAATCGGGAGGTCCCGCCACCTCGCCGGGCCCGGGAACTGGCGGCGTGAAGTCGAAGCCGTCCTCCCACGGCGCGAACCGCCCCCGGGCGTGGAGGACCGCTTGGCGCATCGACGCCGGGAGCCGCAAGAACGTCGAACGCGCGAGATCTCTCAATGTCTCGGGCATTGCGTCCACCTCATGACAGAGAAGGATGGTTCAGCCCCGACCGGCACGCCACCAGCCTCACTGGACACGGGTGAACGCAACGCAACATCTTGGCCACATTCTGATGAAACGTAGGTGAAATCGTTACGGAACTGGCCCCCAGGCGGCCAGAAGACCAGAATGCCGGTCGTCATGGGGTCCGACACCGGTACGCCCTGCGGCCCTGCCATGGGTCCCGGCATCCGTGTCCTGCACGTCATCCCGACCGGGCTCGGCCGCGGTGCTCAGCTCTTCGCGCGTGCACTGGTGGACCAGCTCGGGGGTCTCGGAGGCGGCCACCGGTTGGTCAGCCTCTTCGACGGCGAGGACGACGTCGCCGTGGACGACGCGCTCGGGCTGCCTGGCGGCGCAAGCGCCGCGTCGGGCCTGCATCCTGGCGCGATTGCCACGCTCGCCTCCCGGTTGCGTCACTTCGACTACGACGTGGTCGTCGCACATGGGGGCGACGCGTTCAAGTACGTGGCTCTCTCCTGCCGGTCGCCCATCCTCTACTGCGTGATCGGGACCTGGCCTCAGGGTGCGCACCAGTCTGCTCGACGGGTGCTGTGGCGAGCGCTGGCGCGCCGTGCGGCGGTGGCAGCCGCCGTCTCCGACGATGTGGCGGACGAGTGTCGTGACGTGTTGGCGCTCCCCTCCGCGCGCATCATGGTGATCCCAAACGGTCGAGACGACCGCCGCTACGTGCCGGCACCCCGTCCGGCGGATCATCCCCCGACGCTGCTGTTCGTCGGTCACCTCACGCATGGGAAACGACCGCACCTGTTCGTGCGGCTCGTCGAGCGGCTCCGCGCCGACGGGCACGCTGTCGCCGCACGCATGGTCGGCGCCGGCCCGCTGGAGAGTCAGCTTGTATCGGATGCTGCGCGCGCCGGGATCGAGATGCTCGGGTGGACCCCCGACGTCGTGCCGGAGCTCCAAAAGGCAGACGTGTTCGTCTTTCCCAGCGCGCCCGAAGGCGAGGGGATGCCCGGCGTGTTGATCGAGGCCGGGTTGTGCGAACTCCCAGCCGTGTCAACGCGCGTCGCGGGAGCCTCGACGGTGATCGACGACGGAGCGACGGGCCTGCTCGTCCCTGTCGACGACTTCGGCGCACTGGTGGATGCCACCGCGGAGCTCATCGTGCACCCTGCACGGCGCCTCGCCATGGGCGCTGCGGCGAGGCGGCGCTGCGAGGAGCACTTTTCCCTCGAGGTGGTGGCGTCCCGCTGGGAGGAAGTCCTGCGCGCCGTGACGACGCGGCACGCGCACTCGCGGAGAGTGGGCGCCACTGCGCGCCCTGCACGCTGATGTGCGGCATCGCGGGCGTGATGGACACCACCGGGACGCAGGAGCGCGAGCTCGGCCGGATGGCGTCGGCAATGGCGGCGACGCTCACCCACCGCGGGCCCGATGACTTTGGGCTTTGGGTCGACACCGGTGTGGCGTTGGCCCAGCGCCGCCTCGAGGTCGTGGGCAAGGGCGTGCAAGGCCGCCAGCCGATGCGGGCCGGCGCCTGGGTTCTCAACTACAACGGCGAGCTCTACAACACGCCTGAAATTCGGGCTGCCCTCCACGCGGTTGGCAGGAGGCTGCAGGGATCGTCGGACACCGAGGCGATGGTGGCCGCGCTGGACACGTGGGGGCTCGACGAGACCTTGCGGCGAGTGGAGGGGATGTTCGCCTTCGCCGCATGGGACGCTCGGACTCGTGAGCTCCACCTGGTGCGCGACCGCTTCGGGGAGAAGCCGCTCTTCTATGGCTGGGCTGGCGGCCGCTTTGCCTTCGCGTCGGAGCTGAAGGCGTTCCACGCACTCCCCGACTTCCACCCGCGCATCGATCGTGCTGCCGTCGGCGCCTTTCTCCAACGCAGTTGCGTCCCCGCGCCGCAGTGCATCTACGAAGGTCTCGCCAAGGTGCTGCCCGGGTCCGTCGTCACTGTTCACGGCGCCATTCGCCCTCCCTCATTGCCGGGGCAACGCGCCTACTGGTCGGCCGACCAGGCGATCCGCGACGCGGAACAGCTCCCACCCCTCTGCGACGACCGGGAGGCAGAAGAGGTGGTGGCGTCGGCGCTCTCGGATGCAGTCGCGGCTCGCATGGTCGCGGATGTCCCGGTGGGAGCGCTGTTGTCGGGAGGCATCGACTCGAGCCTCGTGGTCGCGCTCATGCAGACGCACGCTGCCCATCCGGTCCGGACGTTCACGGTCGCCTTCGAAGAACGGTCCTACGACGAATCGGCCTCGGCTGCCGCGGTCGCGGCACACCTCGGGACCGAGCACACCAGCGTCGAGATGCCAGAGCGCGAGGTCTTGGACCTCGTGCCACGTCTGGCCGAGATCTGGGACGAACCGTTCTCGGACAGTTCGCAGCTGCCGACCCACCTCGTGGCCGCAGTCGCACGTCGCGCCGTCACAGTTGCGCTCTCGGGCGACGGCGGTGACGAGCTCTTCGCCGGCTACAACCGGCATGCCTGGCTCGACCGGGTATGGCGCTGGACCACCCCGATTCCGCAGGGGATTCGGCGCCGGGTCGGAGCCGCCACCCGTTTCGTCCCGGCGGGCGCCGTCGAGGCGACGGTGGCACTGCTCCCCGAACGCCGACGCGTGCGCCTGCCGTCGAACAAGGTGGCCAAGCTCGGTCGGGTGCTCCAGGCTGCCACCGTGCAAGAGGCGTACGGGTCACTCGTCGCGCACTGGGAGCGCCCCGAAGCGCTGGTCCTGGGTCTCGAACAGCCGCCCGTCGCCGCCGACCTCGGCACAGGTAACCCGGCAGCGTCGTCCCAACTGCCCGCCTGGGACGGCCACGGCGACGTGACGGCCGAGCTGCTGAAGACGGACCTCACTACCTACCTCCCCGATGACGTCCTCACCAAGGTCGACCGCGCTTCGATGGCCGTCTCCTTGGAGACCCGCGCGCCGTTCCTCGACCGGCGCGTCCTCGAGGTGGCGTGGCGTCTGCCCACGTCCTCGAAAGTGCGCGACGGCACCTCGAAATGGATGTTGCGCAAGGTTCTGCATCGGTACGTGCCACCCGCGCTCGTCGACCGACCCAAGATGGGATTCGGCGTCCCGCTGGGGCAGTGGCTCCGTGGCCCGCTGCGCCCGTGGGCCGAAGAGCTCCTCTCGACCCGCGCGCTCACCAGCCACGGCCTCATCGACCCCGCGCCCGTCCGGCGAGCCTGGATCCAACACACTGACGGCAAGCGCGACCTGGGCTATGAGCTCTGGGACGTCCTGATGCTCCAGTCCTGGCTCGACCGCTGGACCTGAGGTCTCCAAGCCCTCTTCGTTGCTACCCGCTGAGACCTCTGAATTGGTGCTTGTTAATTGGTGCTTGCCGGCGTCCCTTCATCCGCGCCTCTGGGAGCGGCTTACTCGCGGACCTCGACCTCGGGGTGCGCGCCACCCTCGAGCGCGGCGATGCCCAGACTCCGGTCCAGGGACTCGAGATCTGTCGGCCCGCCGTTCGACTCGCCCGCACGAATGAGATCCGCACCTCCGATCGCGCCCACGTCCGGCTCGACGAGCTGCGGGACCTGGGTGGGCTCTTCGTCGGGGGGGTCGTCGTAGGACTCCACGTCTCCGTCCCGGACGAGCTTGGTGGGCGTCCCGTCCGAGAGCCAGCGCGCCTCGTGACGCCCGAAAGGATCGGTGCACCAGCCCTCGAGTCCTTCTTTGTCCATTGCGGTCGCCGTCCCTTCCTTCCGGACGGCGATCCCTGGCCGCGATCGCCGCCGGCACCGACGGTACAGCCGTCGCGAGCGCGAAACGAGGCTGAGGCCGTGGCCGACACGCCCCCAGGCATCCCGTGCGAACACCAGCTGTCCGGCTGGTGATCGGATGGCAAACCACGGCCGGCCCCTCGAGACGACCTCGACGCAGGAAGTTGCCCGCTGCGACGACGGTAGCCTCGTGCCGCTATGCACGCCTCGTCGCTCGAGAAGGTACGAGCCTTCAGGAACGCCTACCTCAGCGAGCGTGCGGAGCCAATCCAGGTCCTTGATATCGGGTCGGGAAGCAGGGCCGATGGCTACAGCTACCGGAACCTCTTTCCGGCGCCGTCGTTCGACTACGTGGGTCTCGACGTGGAGCCGGGGCACAACGTCGACGTCGTGCCGATGGATCCGTTCTCTTGGTCTGAGGTCGACACCGAGTCGGTCGACGTCGCAGTGTCGGGGCAGGCCTTCGAACACACGCCCTACTTCTGGATCACGGCGGCCGAGATGAGTCGTGTCCTGCGGCAAGGCGGCTTTGCGGTGGTCATCGCGCCGTCGAAGGGACGCGTCCACCGCTTTCCGCTCGATTGTTGGCGGTTCTATCCCGATTCGTGGGCCGCCTTGTGCGCCTACGTCGGGCTGGACCTGATCGAGACGTCGACGGAATCGACCTCATGGCGCACGGTCATCCCCGGCGTCTACTGGGGGGACGCACTGATGATCGCCCGGAAGCCGGCGCTCACGGACGAGACCACGGAGAAGGCGTATTACGACCGCCTGCGCGCCATCGTGGAGACGCGCGCCGTCACTCCGGTTCCTGCACCCGGCCCAGGTCGGGCCTCTCGGTCCTATCGGTCACTCCACAGCGAGTCGACACCTCGCACGTTGTCCAAGCTGGCGTATCGAATGGCCCAGCCGCTTTCACCCGACCTCCGGCAGCCGCGGCTGCTCCGGTCCTTTCGTAGGCGCGTCATGGCTGCCAGCGAGCGGGACGCGCTTCGACGCAGTGAGGCAGCCATGCCATGGCCACCGCCGCGCCAGCATCGCTGACGATTCGATCGCCAGGTCCGTTGCGCATCTTGATCACGGCCAATTACCTCGATGCCGCGGGGGGCCTGGAGCGGACGCAACTCACGAACTGCGCGGGGCTGGCTCGCCGCGGGCACCGGCTCGACCTCGTCTACGTCCACAGCGGTTCGTTCGAACCGGACTGGCGCGACATGGCCGAGACGATGAGCCAGGTGCCGGGCACCTTGCCTCGCCGGGCACACCCGCTGCGCTCGACGTTCGACGTGACCGCCGCGGTGCGGCGGGCGCGTCGCCTCCAGCCCGACGTCGTGTACGTCTATCGCTACTGGGACCTTCCGTTCGCGGTCGCCGTGGCCCGGGGCCGCCCGACGGCGGTCGTCTACCACCTGTGCCTCCCGCCGCCAGACCCGCTGCCGCGTTGGCTGCGCGCCGTGCTGGGGCGGGTGGACGCCACCGTCTCGGTCTCGCGCCACACCCTCGACCTTTGGAGGGACACAGGTCTCGATCTGAGCCGCGCCACGGTCGCGCTCACGGCGGTCGACATCGACCACTTCGCTCCCGGTGATGCTCGGACCAGGGCCCACACGCGATCGGACCTCGGTCTCGGTGAGGAGGACTTCGTCATCCTCTTCGCTGGGCGCATCAGCCCCGAGAAAGGCATCGACGTCCTCGTGGAAGCCTTCGGCCAACTGTCTCCCTTACTTCCCAGGGGGCGATTGGTCGTGGTCGGCTCCCCGTCGCCTGCGAGCTCCGGTCTCTCGAGCCCCTACGAGTCGAGGCTCCACGCGCTCGGCGACGGACTGCCCGTGACCTGGCTCCCCCGCAGAGCTGATGTGGTTCCTCTTTTGCAAGCGGCCGACGTCGCCGTGGTGCCGAGCCGCTGGCCCGAACCCCTCTCGCGCTCGATCATCGAGCCTCTCGCTTGCGGCGTCCCGGTCGTGGCGACCGACGTCGGCGGCTCGCCAGAGGTGCTCACCGGCTGGTTGTCCGAGTACCTCGTCCCTTCCGACGACCCTGGTGCGCTGGCCGCGCGGCTGCAGGCGCTCCACGACTGGCGCACGAACGACCCGGAGCTCGGGGAACGGTGCCGTCAGGCTGCCGAGTCCCGGCTGTCGCTGAGTGACGAGCTGGACGTCGTCGAGGCAACGATGCGTGGGGCCGTGGGAGCTGCGAGAACCAAGAGACGGCGCCGGCGAGAGGCGGGACATCGTGCCCGCTGAGGCACCGACCGTCGTGCTGCTCGGCGATCGGAGCCCAGCAACGGCCTCGGTTGTGCATGCTCTGGTCGCCCATCTCGCCGGGCGCGCTGAACTGAAGGTGATCCTCGAGGAGTCTCCTTCGCGTGCAACCCTGGCCCGGCGGCGAGCCAGCAAGCTCGGTTGGCGGACGGTCGCAGGCCAGATCGCGTTCGTTGGCCTCATCGTGCCCGTCCTCCGCCGGCGCGGACGCCCACGGGTGGCACAGATCGGGCGAGATCACGGCCTGGATCTCACCCCCGTGCGCGACGCCGAATTCGTGGAGTCTGTGAACGACGATCGCACTGTCGCCGCCGTCGCCGACCAGAAGCCGGCCCTCGTCGTGGTCCACGGGACCCGCATCATCTCGCGCTCGGTCCTCGAGACCATTGGCGTACCGGTGCTCAACGTCCACGCAGGGGTGACGCCGCGCTACCGGGGCGTGCACGGTGGGTACTGGGCGCTCCGGGAAAGGCGACCAGAGCTCGTCGGATCGACCGTGCACCTGGTGGACCCGGGTATCGACACGGGCGGCATACTCGCCCAGGCGACCTTCGCTATCGACGCGAGCGACTCGATCGCGACGTATCCCTACCTGCACATCGCCTGCGCATTGCCACTCCTGCTCGACCAGGTCGACGCCGTCCTCGCTGGAGCCCCTCCGACGGTCGTGGACCCCCTTCCCGGCGCCGGCGACTCCCAGCTGCGGACGCATCCCACCGCGCGGGACTACCTCACGGCGCGGCGCCGCGACAAAGTTCGCTGAACCTCAGGCGCCCGGACGGTGCGCCACGATGAACCAGCCCGAGTCGTCACGGGCCGAGTCGACGACGAGGCCGGTCTCCGTGAACCACGGCTCGAGCTCCGACCAGGTGAACCGGTGCTCGATCGGCGCGCTCAGGCGGTCGAACGTGTCAAGCTCCAGGCTGCGGAACGGCTTGTCCCGATAGGTGCCCATGGGGAGCGCCGACAGGGCGCCGACCCCAAGGGCGTCGCCGACCCGCCCCGGCACGACGATGCCCAGTACGAGGAGCGCGGCGATCGGGGTGCAGAGGGGGCGCAGGATGCGGTGCGGAAGCCGCACCGTGAGCCGGCGTAGTGCCGCCGCCGCGGCAAGACCGAACCCGCGTGCACAGGCCTGTTCGGGCCGGCTGTAGAGGTACAGAGAGAGGAGTCCTCCGGGTGCGAGGAGCCTGAGGAGCGCATCGAAGCCCGATCTCGGGTCCTCCAGGTGGTGGAGCACGCCGAAGGAGGCGATGAAGCCGAAGCTACCGTCGGCGAAGGGAGCATGCCGGAGATCCGCGCGCACGACGACCGCGTTGGTCGTCTGGTTGAGGTTGCGCGCCGCGCTGACGACAGCGTCCGAACCGTCCAACCCCACGATCGCTTCGAGGTGCGGCGCCAAGAAGCGGGTATAGCGGCCCCGCCCGCACCCGGCGTCGAGCCCCACCGAGCCGCTGAGCCGCGTTGTGTCGAGATCACGCAGATAGTGGTCCGCGTAGTCCTCGTCCTCCTCGCGGCTCTCGGAGAACGTCGTCCACTCGTAGCCGAAGCTGGCAAACGTTCTGGCCGTGTCCGCACTCAGTGCGGTCGTCCGCCCGGCGTGACCTTCCGAGGCGTCGAGGTACCCGTCGGTGACATCGAACGTGTGGTCACGCGCGCAACGGAGGCCACTGGGGTCCTTCACCACGCTTGCCTGGCAGACCGGACACCGCAGCCGTGCCGCGAGTTCGGCGAGCGTCGGCTCATCTGCGCCGAGCGTCGACGCCAGAGAGCCAGACGCGGGGTCGACTACTTCGCCTGGTTGGCGGACGAGTTCCGCGCCGGATGCGGCACCGGAGCGGGCCGGAGGGTCCGGGCTCATTGGTAGCCTCTTCGTCCGTGCCGGATGTGCGCGGGCCCGGAGCGCTGGTGATCTCGCTCGATTTCGAGCTCCACTGGGGCATGCGCGATCACACCACAGTCGACCCCTCGGTCAGCCGGTCGTTGGTGACCAGCCGCTCCGAGGTGCTGAACCTCGCGGCGCTCTTCGCACAACGAGGCGTCCGCGCCACCTGGGCTACCGTCGGCTTGCTCTTCGCCACCTCGGGGGCCGAAGCAAAGGCCCTCAGCCCCTCGGATCGCCCGGCGTACCGAGATCCCCGCCTCGATCCCTACACCGAGCCGATCGGCGCCACCGAAGAGGAGGACCCGCTGCACCTTGCTGGCTCGCTGGTGGACAGCCTGGCAAGGACCGAGGGCCAGGAGCTGGGATCGCACACCTTCTCTCACTACTACTGCCTCGAGCCGTTCGGACCACTCGAGCGCAACGACGCCGCCCCGGGCGCTCGCGCCGTCGCCTTCAGGGCCGACCTCGAGGCGGCTCAGGCGGCGGCGGCCAGAAAGGGTGTGCGTCTGCGGTCGCTGGTTCTGCCACGGAACCAGTGGGACCAGGCTCTCGCCCCTGTGCTCGTAGAAACCGGCTTCGAGTGTTACCGCGGGCCGCAACCTGGCTGGGCCCATCGGTCGCGACCCGGGGCGGACTCGGGGCTGGCGGTGCGTGCCGCCCGCCTCGCCTCCACCTGGGCCGGACCCGCCGTCCCGACGTTCGCGTGGACCGAGCTCGTAGAACCATCGGGCCTGCACAACATCCCGGCCAGCGCCTTCCTGCGTCCTTGGTCCCCCTCGACCAAAGCGCTGCAGTCCCTGCAGGACGGCCGCATCACCAAGGCGCTTCGTGACGCGGCCCAGAGGGGACGTGTGGTCCACCTCTGGTGGCACCCGCACAATTTCGCGGCCCACCCCGCCGAGAACGTCGCACGGCTCCACCGGCTCCTCGACGAGGTCGACCGTCTGCGCGCGAGTGACGGCATGGTCTCGCTGGCGATGGGCGACGCCAGCGACATGGCGAGGGGTGAGCAACCCGCCGCCTGACCACCTGGGCGCGGTTGGACTCTGCACTCGACGCCTCATCGACACACCGCACGTAAAGAGTCCGTGCGGGCAGTGCGTCACGTGGTGAGCGATGAGATCGGTGTCGCGTTCTTCGGCGCAATGGGATCCACCTTCTGGTTCCATTTGCCGTAGACCGCAGCAATCCGCTCGGTCGTCTCTCCCCGCGGCGTCTTGACCACCAGGGTCGAGCTCAGCGGAAGGTAGGGCGCTGCGGTCGAGACGAAGATCGTGGCAGTGCCGGTGTTGCCGGCCGCGACCGATCCGTCCGGGCTTCCTGCCACGGCCACCGCGTTCTTTCCCCCGATCGAGGTGATCCCGGCCACGTGCAGACCGGGGTCGTTGGGCACGAACTGCGCGATGGCCTGGGTGGGCGTCAGCGTGTCCACGACACCCTGGTAAGCGGCGTCTCCATCCTTCAGGGAGATCCACTTCCCGGCGTTCGCCGCCGCGACGCTCGCCGAGAGCTTGAATGCCTGCTCGAGCACCGCCGCTCCGGCGCGGACGTACGCCACATGGTCGACCAGGATGGCCTGGATCACTGGGCTCCCATTGGCCGTGACGTTCTCCGCAGCAGATCCGTCACGGCTCGAGGCACCTGACTCGATGGTCGTGGTCTTGCCCGACACGGTCTTCGTGACGAAGCTCACGGACCGCTGTGCATGGAAGGCGACGACGGAGCGGGACACGATCCCTGTCGCCGTCTTCCCCGCGAGTGCCCCTTCGGAGGGTCCAGAGGAACCGCACGCTGCGGCGGTCACCGCGAGCACAGCGATGACGGAGAGCCCCACAGCCGGGACCCGACGACGTGATTTCGAGGGTTTGATCGAGTGAATCTCTGTACTCCGAGGGCGAGGGGCCGGCTTCGACCGCCCAGCGCGGCCTAGGGACACGGCGACCTCACGGCTGTGCCCCCGTCGTCGTGGTGGAGCTGGCACCGGTGTTCCCCGTTCCTCCCGTGGTGCTGGGCGTGGTCGTTGTCGACTGCTTCGGTCCTGAGGTCGTCGTCGCGATCGACGTCGATGTCGTGGTCGTGCGCTTCGGGGCGGTCGTGGGTGCCGCAGTCGTCGTGGTCGTCGTGGCCTTCGCTGCGCGGCTCTTGTGCTTGTGGGCGCCCGTCGTCGTGGTGGTCGTCACAGGCGATCCGGAGTTGCCCGCCTGCTGGAACCCGGGGACTTGGCTGGTGTTCCCTGGCGCGGACGGCCCCACTGGCGGCGTCCGCAACGGCGAGGTGCCGCCGTCGAGGGCAGCCAGTACGGAGTCGTCATTGCCCTCCATGCCCAACGCCCACGCGCCGACGCCGAGCAGCTGCGATCCCGTGGCCTGCTGGACCTTGGCTGCCAGCGTGTTGATGTTGTCGAAGAAGACCTGATGCCACTGGCCACCCGTTTGGTAGGACGTCCACGCCGTCTGCGTTGCTGCGTCCCAATAGGTGGGTCCGGATGCCATGGCCTGGGCGTAGGTCACTGCCTGCGACGGACCCGTCGCCGCGTCGCCGAGAGCGGGACCGGTGGTCGGTTCGTCGTAACCGAAGAGTGGCAGTCCGAGGATGACCTTGGAGGCGCCGGCTGCGGCTGTGTACTGGGCGATGTAGCTCGCGTCCGCGTCGCCGGCGTTCCCGTTGCCCTGGGCCGGGCCCACGTTCACGTCGTACGCCATGACGAAGAAGGCGTCGACCCACTTGCTGAGGCCGGCGATGTCGTAGAAGCCCGAGGAGTCGCCGGCTGACGAGGCGTAGGTCGCCATCGTGAGCTGGTAGTGCTGGTTGGTGGCGTGCAGCATGAAGTCGACCTGCGACACCAGGTTGTCGAGGCCCGCCTGATCACCGTCATCGGTCCCCTCGAGATCGAGGTTCACCCCGTCGAGGTTCTTCTCCTTCACGAGTTCGGTCAGCTGCTTGCCGAGTGTGACGCCTGCGTTGGGATCGTGGGTGAGCGCGTCGAGTGACGAGTTGGAGAAGTCGGTCGCGGTCAAGACCACTCGGTCGCCCGCCTGGTGCGCCGCGTTCACCAGGTTTGTGAGGTCCTGACTCTCGTATCCGTTCCAGCCTGGTCCCGACTCTTGGATCGAGCCGTCGGGGTTCACGTCGACGCTGAAGTACGCGATAGTCGAGAAGTCGGTGACCGGGAACTGTGATGCCTGCGGGAGCGACCAATACGGCACGTACCCGAACACTTCGTGCGCCGACGTCGGCGCGGCCTGTGCAACCTGCGGCGGCACCGGATTCGGTGCCGACGACGCCGGCGCGAGGTGCAGGTTGCCATGGCCGTTGATGAAGCGGTCAGCTGTGGGGGTGGCCGACACCCGAACGTGTGCGGGAGGCGCGCCTCCGCTCGTCGCCATCGTCAAGCCAGCGGCCACGGTCGCACTCAGCACGACGAGGCTTCCCATGGCAATGGCAACCTTGCGCGGCGACACTCGCTCGCGCTTGATGACGGGGGCTTCGGACTGTCGATCGGCCTGCTGCTCTAGATCGCGGTAGGACGAGACCGAAGCCAACACGTCACCCGCGCTGGCCGCGGGCCCTGCCCCCTGTGGGTTCGGGTCGGTGTAGATCGCAGTCAGTGAGATGGACTCGAGCAGATTGACGGTGTCAGGCGCGACCGCGTCGGCGGCCTGCTTCTTCGCGAACGGCCCTCGCCGCCCCGTCTCTCGCCGTCTCCGCATCGTCTGCGTGCCCTCCGTCTGGCACTGCCGCGCCGGTGTGACGCTCCGGGCGGACGCACCCCTGCGCCCGAGCCCGCGGCAGGAGGAATCCCGCCGCGGGTGAGGGCTTGTGCGCGGGCAGAGGCTAGGTCGAAGAGGTGAACCGAGTGCAACATCGGCGTAACACCCAGATGAACACTGGGAAGCGCCTGGTCAGCTCGGATCAGCGCCGTTCACGTGCAGGCGGGCGATCGCCTCGTCGAGCTCGGAGAGCAAGGCCGTGAAGGCGGCGTCGTCGATGTCCAGTGGCGTCCGGACCGCCCGTGCCGCCGTGCCAAGCACGCGCGCACCGTGGACGTCGCCGGACGCAGCCGCGAGGAGCGCGAGCATCAGCACGGCCATGATTGCGCCGCCTTGCGTGGTCCCAGTGCGATCGTGATCGGGAATGCGGGAGAAGGCCTCCATCGCCCGCTGGGCGCTCTCCACGGCTTCTCCGGCACGGCCCTGCCGGAACCGCAAGAGCGCCTCCGTGGTCTCCACGTAGGGACTGCCGGGGGCGACGCCCCGAGCCAAGGCGACGTGACGTTCTGCGTCGGCGAGCACGAAGGGATCGTCCAGCCGGGACCTATGCCCGAGGTCACCGTGCACGAGGAGGCACCAGGCGCGGGCGTTGGCCAACATCGCCCGCTCTTCGGTCGAGAGATCCTGCCGTGGATCTCCCGTCGGGGTTACCTCGAGCGCTTTACGGGCCAGGCCCATGCCGTCGATGCGTTGGTAGGAGCTCGTGCCGAGCATCAGCATGGACGCCAACGAGACATCGCGGCGCGCTGCCTCGCTTTGCTCACTGAGCTCCGAAGGCCCGAACCAGTCCTCTTCGGGCGCCGGCACGACGGCTGACCACGTCGACTCGCCCGCTCCGCTGTCCGGCGCCTGCGCGCCCGCCTGCGTCGACCGGTCTTCCGACGTTTCGGAATGGCCGGCGCCGCTGAGCGACTGGGTCGTTCCGTCTAGTTCCGGTACGTCCTCGCTGGAGTCGGTTGTCAGTTCGGGCGAGTCGCGCCGGCGCCGCCGCACGTGCTTTGCCACGGCGAGAGAGCCTAACCGTCACCGCCTGTCCTCTTGGTCGCATCCACTGCCGTGCGCCGCTGGACGAACCCTCCGCGGGAACCACGACGCCGTGACGCGCAACGACCCGGCCCAAGCGGGCCGGGTCGTTGCCGTGAATCCGTTTGCTACTCGGATGGCCGGCCCCGGGCTGTGGGAAACCCGCAGCCCGGGTGAGGACCGGCCTTCCGGTTACGTCAGGTACTACTGGCCCTGCGGGCTGCCGTCCGTGGTCTCGGTGATGCAGTAACCAACCGGCGCCGTCGGGCTGGCCGTGACGGTGCTGAGGGTGGCGCTGTCATCCTCGGCCTGGTACGAGCCGCTGATCGCCGAGTTGTCGGTGTCGAGGTGGTCAGCCGAGAAGTTCCACGGCGAGCCGCTCTCGTTGGCAGCGTTGTACTTGGAGGTGCTCAGCCCGTCGTTCCACGCCGGGTGCGGAATGCCGGTCGCTGTCGAGTTGTAGCCGGGGACCGAGGTGTCGGTCTGGCCGTCCTCGACCTGCAGGTTCGGCAGCGGGAAGAAGCCCTGGTTCGTGATCGCCGTGTCGATCTCCGCCCGGTAGGTCAACCCGGTGTTCGGGTCGATCTCGGTGTTGGTCGCAGGCTTGCACATGAACCCGTCCTCACTGACGACGTTCAGGGCCGCAGGCGCGCTCGCCGGCAGGTTCGGGTTGTTGCCGTTCGAGTACACGTTGTACAGGAGGCGGTCACCCGGGAACTGGCTCCCCGTCAGGCCAGGCAGCTGCGAGTTGATGCTGGCCTGGTTGACGCTGACTCCGTTCCACGCCGTGCCGAGCTGGACTGCGTTCGGGACCGACGCGTTGGTCGAGGTGCCAGCGCAGAGCGGCAGCGTCGAGTTCTGCGTCGTGGTGTTCGGCGTGCACTCCTTCTGGTACTTCCCGTAGGAGAAGAAGAAGATCGCGTCGCCCACCGGAGCGCCGTGACCCGCGCCAGTGCCGTTGTTCCCGAGAATCGAGGAGGTCTCGTTCTCGAAGATGATCTGCTTGGCCGGCCAGTTGGAAGCGCTGGTCGGGAAGCTGGCCCCGGTCGCGCTCGCCCACGTGGACTCGGTACCCGAGCCGTTCTGCGCCCAGTAGGCGTAGATCGGCGTGTTCGGGCAGCTCGCGTCACTCGGGTCGAGGCTGTTCCAGGTCACGCTCGGCGTGCCGCTGCTGTAGGTCTCGTTCCAGATGCTCTTCAGCATGGCCGTCGTGATGTTGTTAGCCCCGATCGACGAGATGCACTTGTTGGCGTCGGTGTTCAAGCCGTTGTACTTCGTCCAGTAGAGGTAGCTCACCGCGTCCTCGGCGTAGGCGACGAAGTTCAAGCCCTGGTAGTCCCCACCGCTCTTGATGCTCGGTGCGCGAGACGAACGAGCGACGTCGAGCGGCGAGACGTTCACCGGGCCAACGCCCGACGGGTCGTCGATGCCGTTCGAGTGGCCGACCGTGGTCGCGTTGCCGGTGCCCTCGAGCTCGTCGATGCCGTTGCCCGAGCCGTAGGAGGGCTCCTCAACGAGCACGTCGTTGAACGGGTTCTGCTGTCCCCACGTGAGGAAGCCGTTCTCACCCTGCTGGGGGTTGTAGTCGACTGTCAGCGTGTCACCCGTGGCGCTGCCCGTGGCGGCGATGCCGACCTTGAGCTTGCCCGTGGCGGCACCGAACGTCTTGACCACGTCACCGGCCGGGATCACGCCGGCGCTGTCGGTGATCAGGGCGCCAGGGCCGATGTTGGTGTTTCCAGCGAGGCTGGACGCCACGAACTTCTTCGAACCGGCCGTGATGTTGGCGGTGGCCGTGACGGTCAGCCCTGCCGGCTGTGCCGCACCCTGCTCACCGTTGAGGCCCGGGCACCCGTAGTCGAGCGGCTGAGCGTTCGGCGAAGCCTGGCCGGCGAGGTCACAACCAGGGGACTGGTTGAAGATGTCCGACTCGGCCTGCATCAACAGGTACGCGGTGTTCGAGCCGCCCTGAACCACGAGGTAGTTCTGGGCGTTCGCGTTGTCCGCGTTCCCGTTGTTGACGTTCTGGGCGGCGAGGGCAGGACTGGCGAACCCGATCGCCAGCGCCGACGCGCCCACCAGTGTGGCGCCGATCCGCAAAGAGCGGTGGCGCCCCAACAGCCTTTTCAGCATGTTGATGGGTCTCCTTGTTGTCAGTTGTTCTCGGTCCGGCGCTCGCCGACCCGGCAGTCAAAGGGCTCCGCAGTACCACGCCTGATCCCTTCGCCGCCGCGCACCTTAGAAAACCCGAGTTAACGTTCCGTGAACGCAGTGCACACCCACAAAGAAATGTTCGTGTCTGTTTTCACATCACGACCGGACGGTTACCGGGTGAATCTTCCGCGTCACTTCCGCGAACGATTGATGAACCGGTCAGGTTCCTCCGGAATTGCCCCCGAGACCCGGACCGCCGCCCGTCGGGTTCACGAAGACCTTGGCCACGAACCCCGAGGGTTCAAGGGTGTACGACACCGGGCCGCCGTTGGGAGGGGTCCAGGTGAACGTGCCGCCGGGAGGGATCGTCCCCGAGTCGACGGGGTAGAACTTGAAGTCGTCGAAGATGATCCGCTGCGGGCTCTTGGTGAGGTTGTACCAGACCACAGGCGTCCCCCCGCTGGACTGGAGCTCCTGCGGGAAGACTCGCCCTGCCTTGATGATGATGTTCTGCCCCGGATTGAGGCCGGGCTGAATGGTCTGGCCCTGCTCATTCGGGAGGGTCGTGGTGGGGTCGGCCGCACCGATCGAGCCCGTGCCGTAACTCACTCGCATCGGTGCGTTGGTTGCGGACTGGCCCTTGGGTTGTGCGCCCACGAGCTTGTCCGACGACGTCGTGGTGGACGACTGCTGGCTCGATCCTGCGCCGGCACCCCCGCCGCATGCGGCCAACCCCAAGGCAGGAAGGGACAGCATCAGCACGGTGCCGAAGAGCGTGGCGGCGCGTCGGCGCCGAAAACCCAGATGAAGCCGCATTACACCGACACTCCTCACGTCACACCGTGGCGGGCAAGAACCCGATGATGCTCTCGCAGGTGAACAGTGCGACGAGGAGCAGCACCGGCACGGCGAGAACGTACACCACGACCGGCTGATCCCAATGTCGGAGCAACCACGCGGCAACGCTGAGAAGCGCGAAGAACAAGAGGCACCAGAATACGGCGAGGAGGCCTGACGCCGAATCCCCCGTCAGCCCGAGCTCGGCTTGGTCCGCATGGAACTTCGGCTTCGTGGTGCCGGGGAGCGGCTTGCCATCGAGGGTGGCCAACACTGCGAGCCTGCCCTGCGGGAAGATCCCCGACGCCGCTGTCACCAGCGTCAGGCGGTTGGCCTTTGTCTGCGTCACGACGTCGTGGCGGCCACCGTGCGCGTAGACGACTCTCGTCACCGTGTAGCTGTAGGTGCCGAATCCATCCACCACCTTGATCAGCTGCCCCTTCTTGAGCGATCCGATTCCGCCGAAAGGCGCCCCGAATGTCGCGCGGCGTCCTGCAATTACGGCGTTCCCGGGTTGCCCCGGCATCGACGTCGTCGGCATGTGTCCCGGTCCGCTCCGCAGGTCCTGGGCATCACTGCCCTCGACGACGGCGTCCACGACGTGGAGCGAGGGAATCTCGAGAATCGCGACGGGACTGCCCTCGGTTGGCGTTTTTCCCTGCGCGAGCTCGTACGTCTTGGCTGGGTTGGCCGAGATCTGTTGCAAGAGGTTGTGCTGCGCTCGTGCGGCGGTGAGGGGTGTGAACAAATAGATGTAGGCAAGCAGGAGAATGATCAATACGCCCAGGCCGAAGATAAGAGGCCCGGCCACGCGTGGCCGCAACACCACGGCCAAGCCAGCGCCGACCCAGCCGGCAACGCGGTCGTACAGCACGCGAAGCTTCGTCGGCTCCTGACCCCGGACCTCTTGCCCGAGGACGTCCGATACGTTCGGGGGCACCGGCCCTTGGGGGTGCTCCGCGCCATCTGACATGTGCTCCGTGCCGGCCGACACCTCCTCGGCCTGGTCCAAGAAGGTGAGGCCCTCCATCAGCCCTCCTCCGGCGGCCCTGGGCCGCTCGGGCTGCCGATGTCCTCACCGTCTCCTGCAGCGCGTGGTCTTCGCAGGCCCGGATACATGTAAAGCAACGGTCCGCCGAGCAGGCACAACAAGGCAAGGATCAACAGAGTGGGCACGAAGTACCGGTTGTCGCCCACGGTGACCGTGATGAAGTGCCCGATGAAGCCACCGCCTGACGAGCCGTTGCCGGAACTGGCTGCGGTCCCGGCGGGTGTGGAGGCGCCAGGCGACGAGCCATGGCCGCTTCCACCTCTGGAGCTGGCCGACGTGCTGCCGCCGTGCGCTCCGGCCGCTGCCGCGTTCGTCGTTGCGCCCGCGCCACCGCCCGTGCTCGCGTTCGTCGACGACCCAGAGCCGCTGCCCGAACCGCCCGACCCGGAACCGCTCGACCCAGTGATGTCGGTGGCGATCTCGGTCATCGCCTGGTTGTACAAGCTGTCGGGTAGAGCGACGTATCCGGCGGGGAGCGGCGACGAGCTGGTCCCGTCGTCGTGCGAGTAATTGACCAAGTTCGTCAGGAGGTTCTTCAACTCGGTGGCCTGGGTGGCGGAAGACTGCGGATTCGTCGAGACGAGCGCGTACGTGACCATGGGCAAGGGATACGCAGCCGGGTCACCCGTGTCGTCGTAGTTCGGCGTGATGGTGCCGTCAGGGTTGGCCTTGGCGTCGTTGATGGCGGCAGTGATGCCTGACGCGCTCGGGGCGACGAAGGCTCCAGCGGCGTTCTGGAGGCTGGCGGGAAGCAGCCCGTAGAAGTCGGCCTCCGAGCTGTCCATGGCGCTGAACGCGAACCCGCCGCTCCCGCCGTACGAGGCCACCGCCTTCTGCATGATGCCCGTCGCGCTGAGAGGCTGGCTCGAGGGCTGATAGTTGTATTGGTTGGCACCTGCCTTGTCGGCCATGTCGATCGGGAAGGCCGACACCCCTTGGCATTTGCTCGCGGGGTACGACACGTTGTGAAGGACCAAACCTGGCTCGTTGCCGTCGGGGTTCTTGTTCTTTCTCGTCTTTCCTGCGACCGGGTCTTGCTCCGCGTTGGTAAGCAGCTGCTGACCGCTCAGGATATCGGTCACGTTCGCTGTGCCGCCGTAGGGAAGGGTGACGGGATACGCAGTGTTGGGCGCGTCGCACATCCACGACGTGCTCTCGAAGGTCGCGCCGCTTCCCGTCGAGGGCCACATCGCCGCGAGAGTCTCTTCGTTCACGGGACTGCCGCCTCGCTGGAACGGCCACGGGTTCAAGAGCGCGAAGCCCGTGTCGCCGAAGTAGAGCTGCTGTGGGGGTGTGGCGCCACCAGTTTCGCCGATGTACTCGTTTCCGGGATCGTTTGCGAAGTTGCCGAGATAATTGAACTGGGTGAAAGAGAGGCGCTTCGACTCGATGAGCGCCGCTGGTTGAGACACGTCGACGTTGGCGGTCTTTCCCTTCGAGGTCTCCACCAGCCACGATTTCCCCTGGTTGGTCGTCGTCTCTGTGCACGAGCTTCCCGAAATCTCGTTGCAGACGTCGTCGTTCGGCCTGCCGAGCCCGGCAACGGCACTGGTCCAGGTTTGAGTCATGATGCCCGCTGCCTGCGCGGGTGTGAGCTGGTATGAGTCCAATGGGTAGGTGATCGCGTTCGAACCGAGCGTGATGCCGGCTGCGCCATCAAAGGCGATCTCGGTCGCCGACACAGCGATCGGGATGTACGCGACCTTCCCGCCTGCGGCCTTTTCCTCGGCCAACGTCCCCGGGTCCTCCGGGTCGTCGGTGAAGGTCACGGGCACCGAGCCGTTGATGACGTTGTAGATAGGGCAGTTCGTTCCCCCACCGGTCGCGCAACCCGAATCGTCAGTCGAGTTGAGCTCGGTCGGCAATGCAGCGACGCCGTTCGGTCCGTTGCAGGTGGCCTGTCCCGCGGCGGGGATGAACTGGGTGGCGCTGTAGGAGGCCGTCACGTTCATGACGGGAGCGTTCGCGCATCCGTTTCCGCCCGAGCTGAATGTCAACGGGAAGATAACGGTGTGGCCGATGGGAGAGTACGGATTCGTCCCATTGGAACTGTTCGGAGGTAGACCCGCCCCCAAGAGGTCGTTGATGTCCGCGCTCGGAATGTCCATGACCTCGACACCGCACGGATTCGGTCCGTTGTCACAGAAGAAGGAGCTGGTCTGGTTCGTGGGAGGAAGCAGGAGCTGGTCGCTCGTCTGGGAGATGATCGGATTCGTGCCGGAAACGGTTGGATCAGCGAACTCTGACGGGATCGCCATGATGGTCTGGTTCGACGTCACCGTCCCGTACTCGTACTGCTCCGGTTCGGCGGTGGGTGTCTGCCCCGGTTGGGGTACCGAGGAGGCGCACTGTGGCTCGTTGAGGACCTGTGTGCCGGTGCCCTTGAGCGAGCAATACGCGACTTCCAGCTCGTCCCCGACTGGGACGCCGCTGACGTCGACGTACACCGCCTGATTGAGCCCTACGTTCGTGACGGGACCCGCATCCGCCGTGAACGGCGTGGTGACCTGCTCGCAACTTGCGGTCTCAGGCGGGCAGGACGACGAGTCGTGCGGCGTCACGATTTGCGTGCCCTGGGGCATCACCAGTTTCGCCTTGCGAGCCACCGCAGCCCCGCCGTGCCCCGAGGTGAGGACGAGGAGGGTGAGGCACGCAACCACCAGCGCTGCGGTCAACCGCAGGACGCGCCCGGAGCGGGTCAGAGCCATCTCACGTGGCTCCCGTCTCGCTGCCTCGCTCGCGCCGGCGCCTCGTCGTGACCCACAGGACGAGCGGGACTCCGATGATGACGAGGGCGAACACGGTCGACCACAGGGCAACCTGCGCCGGCGACCACTTGGAGAGCGCGCCGGCGGACGCATTCGTCAGTCCGCTTTGGCGGGCAAGGGCCTGCTGCGCGTTGTTCAAGGGGTTGAGCGCCTTCTTCAACTGAGCGGCGGCAGCGGCCGCAGACGCGGCGCTCGTGGCGCCGGCCGTGGTGGTCGAGGTCCCGGTCCCTCCCTTGGACGTGCTCCCGCCGACGGCCGTCGTCGCGTGGGCGGCTCCAACGGCAGCAACCGCCGCGCCGGCACCGGTCAGGTCGCTGCCCGGATTCGTGGTGCCGACCACCGTGGGGCCGCCGACGGGTTGGAGCGCGCCAGTGATGTACGGATTTGCGCACGTCGAAGGAGTCGGAGGGGGAGGCGACGTGCCGCCCGGGAGCCGGCCCGCCGCCTGGAAATCGTCCTCGACGAGGTTCGGAGGTATCGGTGAGTAACCCAAACTCGCCATTTGGCTCTGGCCCCCGCACGCGACATAGGAGATGAACTGGGACAGCTCGGATCCCTGCCCCGAGCCCATCGTGACTGGGCCGCCGCTGTCGCACGCGAAGTTCTGCGCTGCGGCCTGCGACGGCACGCACTGCGCGATGAAGTAGCTGTAGGCCGAGATCGGATACGCGTCCGGGTTGGGGTTGGTGTAGACGCCACCGAGGTTCTGGGTCAGGTCGGAATAGAGGATCGCCGCCGTCAGCGCGACCGCGACGTTGTACGAGTCCGGCTGCACGGGCTGGCCGGCGGCGTTGATCACCGATGCGACGGGAAGATGGACGTTCTTCGCGTATGCGTACTCGACGTAGGCGATCCCGCCTTGGTTCTGCGCCGGGCCTTGCGAGGCCGCGTCGGAACCGTTGACGCCCTCGAGACTGTTCAAGTTCTGCGGGACGCCGTTACTGAACGACGCCCAGGTGGCGGACGGCGTGCCGGGGGTGGTGGGCACCGATGCTTCTTGCTGAAACGTGGTGATCGGGCCCGGGTCCACGTGCAAGAAGTAGTCGGAGAGGAGATAGTTCTCGCCGGACGCGTCACTGCGGTAGTAGGCCGTGATCGGCTGGTTCGGCATCGGAATGTTGGGGTTCAGGGCCTGGATCTGCGGGTTGTTCCAGTTCTTGATCGAGCCGGTGAAGATCCCGAGCAACGTCGGGCCATTCAGGATCAGGTTGGTGACCCGCTGCCCGTTGGCGGCCTGGAGGTTGTACTCGAAGGCCAGGCCGCCGGCGACGTCGGGCATGTACTGGAACGGGTAGGGCACCTGCGAGGTGGAGCAAATCGACTGCTGGGTCGCGTAGGAGATGTCCGTCGCCCCGAAGTCGACCGTCTTTTGGCAGAACGCGTTCATGCCGAGGATCGAACTGGACACGGTGAAGTTGATGTCGCCGCCGTATTCCTCGTTGAACTGGCCTTCCCACTGGGTGATGGCGACACCGGCGAAGCTCGACCCCGTGGAGATGAGCTGGGGGTTCGAGGCGCCCGCCGGATCGGGCGTTGAGCCCAGTTGGCCGGCGATGCCGATGACACCCGTCAGCGTCACGGCGACCCAGAGCAGGGCGGCAAGTGGGCGTCGCGTCATCCGAACCTCCCGTGTACGTAGTCAGCGGTCCGCGGATCTGTGGGATTGGAGAACATCATCTCGGTAGGCCCGGACTCGACGACGTGCCCCGGTTGACCCTCGGCCGCGAGGAAGAAAGCGCACATGTCGGAAACCCGCTGGGCCTGTTGCATGTTGTGGGTCACGATGATCACGGTGACCTCGTGGGCGATCTCGCGGATGGTCTCCTCGATCCGGTTGGTCGACGTGGGGTCCAAGGCTGAGCAGGGCTCGTCCATGAGGAGCACCCTCGGACGCACCGCCAGGGCGCGCGCGATGCAGAGCCGTTGCTGCTGACCACCGGACAGCGAGCCACCCAACTCGTTCAGGCGCTCCTTGACTTCGTTCCACAGGCCGGCCTTGGTGAGCATCTCCTCGACGAGCAAGCGTCGGTCATGCGAGCTGAGCTTGATGCGCGAGAACTTCAGACCGGCCAGCACGTTCTCCTCGATGGTCATGGCGGGGAACGGGTTGGGCTTCTGGAACACCATGCCGATGTGCTTGCGGCTCTCGGTTGCGCGCAGGCCGCCCCCGTAGATGTCGACGCCGTCCAGCTCGACCCGGCCCGCCAGCTGGGCTCCGGGAACGAGCTCGTGCATCCGGTTGAGGATCCGCAGGTAGGTGGACTTGCCGCACCCCGATGGGCCGATCAACGCCGTCACCTCGTTCGGCTCCATGGTCAACGAGACCATTTCGAGGACGAGGCGGCCACTGAACCAGGCGCAGACCCCGTATGTCTCGAGCTTCGCCGGCTGGACGATCGGCGTCGCTACCGTCGAGGGCTGAGCAACGGTCGGCACCTCGGCGGTCGGTGCTTCGCCCGGCCTCGAGCGCTCGCGTGAGAAGACCTTCATTCGCTCACCATCTGCTTCACCCAGTGGAACGGCGCGACGACGATCCGACGCAACCGGCCCTTCTTGGTCGAACGCCGTCCGAGCAACCGTGCCACCACGAACAGGATCAGCACGAGCACCAGGAGGACGAAGGCGGCGGTGAACGCGACCTGCTGCACCACGGCCTGGGCCTGGAAGATGTTCTGGTACAGGACGAGCGGCAGAGCGCCTTGCGGACCGTGGAAGACGTTGGCGTTCAAGGTGTTGGCGCCGAAGGCGGTAAAGATCAGCGGGGCCGTCTCCCCGGCGGCGATGGCGACACCGAGCACGACAGCGGTGACGAGCCCCGAGCGGGCAGTCGGGAGGACGACCTGGCGCACAGTCCGCCACTCGGACGCCCCCAGCGCGAGCGACGCTTCTCGGAGCCCACCGGGGACCACGCGCAGCACCTCCTCGGTCGTCCTCGTCACCGAGGGAAGCATGAGGACGAACAGCGCCATCGCCGCGGCGAATCCGGAGTAGCCGAGAGTGTGGGGCACGATGAAAATCGCGTAGATGAACACGCCGGCGACGATCGAGGGAACGCCGCTCATCGCCGTCACGATGGTGCGGACGAACCGCGTCCCAAACCCCCCGACCTCGTTGAGGAAGACGGCGGTCAGGAACGCCAGCGGGACGGCCATGGCGGCCGCCAATCCGACCTGCTCCAGGGTTCCCACGATCGCGTGGCCGACTCCCACCTGGTTGAACAGTGAGGTGCCTTCGGCCGGCTGGTAGTCCGCCAAGGTCCGCCACAAGAACCCGATCGTGAAGTGGGCGACGCCTCGGATGAACACCCAGATGACGATGTAGAGCAAGGCTCCGATGACAACCGCCGCGCATGACCCCACGACAGTCGTGATCACACGGTCGGTAGCAGCGGAACGATCGACGACCTGGTTGGTGACCACCCAGAAGACGGCGAGGAAGCAGGCATACCAGCAGAGCCCGAAGCCGAAAGCACCCGACAACAAGGTCAGTTGGTAGAAGAGAATCCACACGACCGCGAACGAGGACACGGCGGAACCGACCAAGAGTGCAACGCCCTGCGCTCCGAAGTCTCGCGTTCGCCGCGGCGGCGCCAGGGGTGCCACCCGCCGGACGTCGCCGGTCAGGACGGCGTGGCTCAGCGTGCCGTCGAGCCCTCCTGTTGCACGGGCTGCCGCACCATTTCCGTTCGCCGCAGTGGGCGCCTCGAGGAGATCGCGTACGTCGAGGGGGCTGGTCACAGCTCCACCCCCTTCCCGCTTCGGGAACGGTTGACGATCAGGGAGGCGATCAGGTTGACGATGAGGGTGAACGTGAACAGCACGAACCCGAGCATCAGCAAGTCGTCCGTGCCGAGCTTTCCGCCTGCACCGAATTCGGCCGCGATGAACGAGGCGACCGTCGTCCCGCCGTGCTCGAGGATGTGCGGCGAGATCACGAAGTCCAGGCCGAGAAGCACGTAGACGGCGATCGTCTCGCCCAACGCCCGGCCGAGGCCCAGCATCGACGCGCCGATGATGCCGCCCCGACCGAACGGAAGGACCACCGTGCGGATCATCTGCGACTTGGTGGCACCGAGCGCGAGCGCCCCTTCGCGCTCTCCGGGCGGCGCCAGACTGAACACCTCGCGAGACACCGAGGCCACGATGGGCACGATCATCAGCCCGACGATGAGTCCCGCGATGAAGAAGGAGCCGTTGAAGGGGGGTGTCGAGGCCGAAAAGAGTGGGATGAAGGAGAGATGGCGCACCATCCACGAGGTCGTCCCGGTGATCTCCGGTTGGAACTGGTGTAACGCCCAAAGGCCGAAGATGATGCTCGGGATGGCGGCGCCGAGGTCGACCATCGCGATGAGTGCCCGCTTCGCCTGGATCGGCGCGTACTCGTTGATGAACAGCGCGGTTCCGATTGCGACCGGGACTCCGAAAATGACCGCAACCAGTGACGTGACGATGGTGCCGTACATCTGTGCCAGCGCACCGAAGTGATAGGGCTTGTGGAGGGTCGAGTATCCCGACGTGGTGAAGTAGCGAAAGCCCATCGCCCGCAGAGCGGGAAGGCCGCGCCAGAGCAAGAAGAAGCCGATCAGGAAGAGGATGGCGAATGCGGTGAACCCCGCCGCTCTCGCCACCGCACGGAAGATCCGGTCTTCCTTCGATCGGTCATTGGGGACCGTGATGGGTCGCGGCACGGCGTGGCCCACAGCGGGGGACGCAAGGGTGTCGGTGGACATGTCGACGAGTGCTTTGATCCTCTTCAGGGAGCCGCGGGTACCGGGATCAAGCTACCGGCCGGAGATTACCGGACCCTGTCGTGGAGGTGAACGCCCGGTAACACTTGGCTGCGCCGTTGCTGCGATGTGCTCGGCGAGTTTGCTTCCGTCTCGTCCGGGTCATTTCGCCTGGGCGTGGACGGAACACACTCACGGACTGGCGACGTTCGCGTTCCCTGTCCCGCTCACCGCGGCGTAATCGCTGTCACCCGAGTAGGCGGCTGTAATCGCGTACGGCGCGTTGGCGTTCATCAACTGCCCGGCGTCGATCACGCATTTGGCGAGGCCCTGATTGTTGACGTTGGTGCTGATGTTGACGACGTTCGAACCGCTGTCGCAGGTAAGCGTGTCCGAGGAAGAATCCGCTCCCGTGATGGTGAACGTGACGGTTCCCGACGGGGCGCCGAGAGATCCGGACGCCCTTGCGTCGGGGATGATCGCCGTCTTGATGACCAGCTTGCCTTCGTTCTTGACCGGGTTGTGGTTCAAGAACAGCTCCATCGTCGTCGGAACCGTTGTGACCTCGATGTGACCGACGTCGGTGTTCGTGCTCGCCGACAGGTTTCCGTTCCCCTCATAGTTGGCGACCACGTCCCAGAACCCGGGGCTGAGCCCTTCGGGGACGTTGATCGTGATCCTGTTCCGATTGTTGGTCACGTCCTTGGCGTTCGGAGCCGGAAGCACATAGCTGTTCCCAACCGTGCCGTCCTGCGCGGTGCACTGCGCAGCGCCGTTGAGGCAGATGGCGTACTCGACGACACCGATAGGTGCTCCCATTCCAGGCGTCGCTGTCTGAATCTGGACACCGAACGAGAACCCCTGCGACGCCAGGTACGAGCCCTGGAAGTTCATCAAGGTGGTTGTCGTCGCGGCCTTGCTGACCGGCTGCACCAATGTTCCCGCGACGGGCGACTTGAAGTTCGGGTCCGACAGCGTCGCCGAGACCGTGTAAGACAGGCCCTTGCCCTGCAGGCCCGCCGGGACGCTGCACGTCGCGCTCAGGCTCGAGATCGGTTGCGTGTCGCCGCCCATGCAGGTCGCGGTGAGCGGCGGTCCCCCGTTGTTGCTGACGAGGCTGAAGACGACATTGCCGGTCGGGGTGCCCGACCCCGGTGGGTTGACTGCGATGTTGGCCGTGAAGGTGACCGCCTGACCCGTCACGAGGGTGCTCGCCGAGCTCATCACCGTGACCGTCGTCGTCGCCTTCGCGACGCCTTGCGTCGCCGTTCCGGTGCTCGGGTGATAGTTCTTGTCGCCGGAGTAACTCGCCGTGACAGTGTAGGGCGACCCGGCTGCGAACAGTCCAGCCGAGACGGCGCACTGGGCCATGTCGTTGGCGTCGAGGGTCGGCATGTCACCGTCGTCGCAGTTCACCGTGCTGCCGTCGTGTCCAGTGATGGCGAACGTCACGGTGCCCGTCGGGACCCCCGTCGAGGGACTCACTGGTGCGACCACCGCCGTGAACGTCACGCCCTCGCCGGTGACAGTCGGGTTGGACGAGGCGGTGACGGCTGTCGTCGTGGAGCCGAGATGGATCACCTCTGGCGTCGGACCGGCGCTACTTGGCGCGAACGTGCTGTCACCCGAATAGCTGGCCGTCACCTGGTACGGCGAGGCGGCCGCGAACAGGCCGGCGCTGAACGAACACTGGGCCTCACTGCCGGTCGACGCCGGGGTCAGATTGATGGTGTCGCTCCCGCCGTCGCAGACGGGCGTCGACGAGTCCGCACCGACGATCGTGAAGGTCACCGTGCCGGTCGGAGTTTGCACGTTGTGGGTGACCGTTGCCGTGAAGGTGATCGGGGCGCCGGTGAGGGCGGGCACGCTCGACGTGAGAACGGTTGTCGTGGCCTTCGACCCCGTCGCCGCCGCCGGCGAGGAGACGAGCGCCAAGCTTGCGAGCGCCACCACCGAAGCGATGCTCGCCACTCGAAAAGCGATCTGCCGCGCTGCCCGCGCATGCCCCATGTGGAATCCTCCCTCAAATTCCTCCCGAGCACGACCGCGTTCGTGCCTCGGACAACGCCTGATACGTCCGCCTGACTCGCCATCTTGGGCCCGCCGCACGGAGGGCCATGACCGCCGGGTACCACTATGGAGGCTGCAGCGCGCGCCCGGCGGGATTGGGTCTGAGTTCTTCTCTAGTTCACAAAGATTTAAGGGTTCGTTCGCGCGGCGTTCGCGCCTTGTCCGGCTGGTGTCCACACTCCTCCTGCGATGTGGACGAAGGACGCGCCCGAGACGTTGCCTCGCCGTCCGTACCCGGTGACCACGTCCCGCGAGAAGGCCGCCGTCGCTCCGGAGAGCCCGTAGACGGCCCCTTCTGCGGATCCGGACGGAAAGACCAGGTGGGAATCGGCCACGGTGACATTGCCGCCTTGGAGCTGGACGCAGCCGACGTACGCACTGGTCCCACAGCGAAGGACGTCCGAGGTGAAGACGAAGGGCCCCCGGAGCCGCCCCTTCTTGCCGCCACGGCCGTGGCGGACGACCAAGATGGCCGATCCGGCCTGCGGCATCGTCATCGTGCAGTGCTCCACGGTGATGTCGTGGGTGCCCGACGCATTGCCCGACCCCCCGTTCGCGAAGAACACGTCGCCACCCGAGGCGACGCAACCGTCGATCGTGACATCGGTCGCGCCCTCGCCCGTCTGGTCCGCCTCCACGTCAAAGGTGTCGAGGCCCACATTCCTCAGGATGATGTCGCTGACCTGTGCGCCGCTGATGGAGGCGAGCGTGAGGCCCTGCCGTCCGGCTCCGTCGATGGTCACCCCATCGATCGTGACGTTCGACGCTGGGGCGATGATCATTCCCGAGTTGTGGTTTGCACCGCCCCGGAGCGGGGCGAGGGTGATGCCGTCACCGAACGTGTCCGTGATCGTCACGCCGCGGACCACCGCGTTCGCTGTTCCTTGGAAGTCGATCCCGGCGGCAAAGGCAAGGCGGGGATGGAAGCCCCCCGTGTTCGCCCCGGATATCTGCATCGACTCGAGCGTCACGTGTGAGCCTCCGACCACGGCGAACGCTGCGTGACCCTTCGCTGACGCCGCTTTGCCCTTCTGATCGCTCGGGACTGCCGTGGACCGGTACTGCCCCCCATACACGGTCAGGCCCTGGGGGTTCTTGAGCCTGATGCCCTCGTTGACCTCGTAGCACGCGCCGGAACGCATCACCACGGTCGTGTCAGGGGCGAGTGCTTTGAACCAGGACTTCAGGGCTGCGCTTACGTCGACCGAACAGTCCGATGCGATCGTGGCTGGAGGAGCCACGCTCGGACCGGCTGGAACCGGTACCGAGATGGCGCCTCCGGTCAGGACCGGTTGCGCGGGCAACGTCGTGGCCGTCGAGGGTTGGGTCGACGGGGTCGGCCCCCGTTGCGTCGTATGCGTGCGACTCGTACCTGTCGACGAAGGATGCGCAGGGGACGACGAGCACGCCGCGAGGAAGCCGGCTCCCAGAGCGAACGAGAGCACGACGGCGATTCGACGCAGACCGCCGCCGCCGAATCGGCCCATGCCCGGAGGCTATCGTGAGTGCGTTCTCACAGGATGTCGGGTCAAGGGGCCATGGTCGAGGGTTACGGTGTGCCCCCCGCGCAGGGCACAGTGAGGGTCGCCACGAGCACCGATGTGGCCGCGGTGGCGTCGCTTCATTCGAAGGCGATCGCCGAAGGGTTCCTGTCCTCGCTCGGGAACCGATTCCTGGTTCGCCTCTATGCCCGGATCGTCCGCTCGCCTCATGGGTTCTTGCTCGTCGCGGAACGGGAGGCACCGACGGCCGGCACCGAGTCCGACGCCGCGTGCCCTGGTGACGTCGTGGGGTTCGTCGCCGGATCAGCCGCTGTGGGTCTCCTGTACCGGGAATTCCTGTGGCGAGATGGACTCGCGGTCGCCTTCTCATCGGGTATCAAGCTGGCCCAGGCGTTGCCGAAGGTCGTCGAGACACTTCGCCACGGAAGTCGGGACGATCCGGCGCAAACACGTGCAGGCAAAGCGCACGGATCCGCGCCCACCGAGACCGAACTCCTGGCGATGGCAGTCGACGGGCGAGCGCGCCGCCACGGCATCGGTGCCGCGCTCGTCGAGAGTTTCATCGAATCGGCCCGGGCGACCGGATCTGAATCGGCTCGGGTCGTCGTCGCGGCGGAGAACCGAGCAGCCATCGCCTTGTACGCCGGGGCAGGCTTCGGCGACCCCACGCCGTTCGAACTTCACTCCGGAACCCCGTCGCTTGTCCTGCGGGCCACGCTGACGAGGGTGCTCCCGTGACGCCGGAGGCGAGCCTTGCTGTGGCGGCAGGTGCATTTTGCGCTTCGCTCGCAGCAACGCCACTCGCGGCCCGATTGGCCACGCATGTCGGGTTGCTCGACCGACCCGGTCCACTCAAGCCACACACGCGCGCCACGCCGTACCTCGGCGGTCTCGGCGTGGCCGCCGGTGTGGGCCTCGGCGCAGCCGTCGTCATGCCCTGGTTGCTCGTGCCGGCAGGGATGGCACTTGCGCTGGGCACGGCGGACGACGTCCGACCGCTTCCCCCCGCGCTTCGCGTGCTAGGGGAACTGGCGATCGGTCTGGCGCTGGCCGCGGTGGTCTCGACACGCGTCGGCGCAGCAGGGTACGTCCTGGTGCCGGCCGCCACACTTGCCCTCATCAACGGGTTCAATCTCCTCGACGGGCTCGACGCGCTCTGCGGCGCCGTCGCCCTGGCGGCGGCCATCGGATTCAGCGCGCTTCTCACCGGGGACCCGCGGACCCTCGCGTTAGCACTCGCGGCAACGATGGCCGCATTCTTGATCTTCAATCGCCCGCCCGCAAAGGTGTATCTCGGCGACGGCGGCGCCTACCTGGTGGCTGTCGTGGTGACGGCGCTGCTGGCGTGCGCCTGGTCGCCTGCACAGTCACGGTCGACGGGAATTGCCGCCCTTGCGGTCGTCGCGCTGCCCGTCGTCGAGGTCGTACTGGCACTGTTTCGGCGCGTGCGCTCTGGATCATCACTCGTCGCAGGCGATCGCGATCACCCATATGACGTACTCGTTCGATCGGGTTGGAGCATCCGCCGGACGGTGAGCGCGTACATGCTCGCGGAACTGGCGGCCGTTGCGCTTGCCCTCGCCGCCTCACACCTCGTGGACCCGTTTGCCTGGGTCCTGACCGCCCTCACCGCATTGGGATTGCTCGCCACAGGATTCAGAGCCGCGTCGGCTGCGCCGAACCACAAACCGATGGGCGAGCGCTCGACATGAGCCGGCGCGTCTACTTGTCTCCGCCTGACGCGGGCGAGCTGGAACGAGAGCTCCTTCTTGACGCCTTCGACTCGAATTGGCTCGCACCGCTCGGTCCCCACGTCGACCTGTTCGAGCAGGAGCTGGCCCAGCGGGTCGGGGTCGAGCATGGGGCGGCGCTGTCGAGCGGGACAGCGGCGTTGCACCTCGGTCTCCTTCTCGCGGGCGTCGGAGCTGGTGACGAGGTCATCGTCCCGTCGTTGACGTTCGTCGCGACTGCCAACGCCGTCCGCTACCTCGGGGCCGAGCCGGTGTTCGTCGACTCCGATCCGGCCAGTTGGAGCATGGATGGTTCACTCCTCACAGAGGAGCTCGACGCGCGTGCTCGCCGAGGCACGCTTCCCGCGGCGGTGGTGAGCGTCGACCTGCTCGGCGGTTGCCCCGACTACGACATCATCGAGACGGCCTGCTCGCGCTTCGAGGTCCCACTCGTGGAAGACGCGGCAGAGGCATTGGGAGCAACGTACGCGGGGCGTCCCGCCGGTTCGTTCGGCCTCTGTGGCACGTTCTCGTTCAACGGCAACAAGATCATCACGACCAGCGGCGGCGGCATGCTCGTCTCCAACTCTTCGTCACTGGTGCACCAGGCCCGCTTCCTCGCGAGCCAAGCCCGTGAACCTGCCCCGCATTACGAACACGAGCAGCTCGGCTACAACTACCGGTTGAGCAACCTCCTCGCCGCGTTGGGTCGTGGACAGTTGCAGGGGCTCGACGGACGCATCGCGCGCCGGCGAGAGATCCACCAGAGCTATCGCGATGCGTTCGAGGGCATCGACGGTCTCGAAATGATGCCCGTCGGGCCGAGGGTTGACCCCAACTACTGGATGACCTGCATCACGATCGATCCGCTTCTCACGGGATTCGGACGAGAAGACGTGCGACTGGCGCTGGAGGCGCTGAACGTGGAGTCGCGGCCGGTTTGGAAGCCACTCCACCTGCAGCCGCTCTACCGGGAGGCCACCACCGTCGGTGGCAAGGTCGCCGAAGACGTGTTCGACCGCGGGCTGTGCCTGCCGAGCGGCACCGCACTGACGCGAAGCGAACAGGAGTGCATCGTCGCGGCCGTCCTTGACCTGGTTGCGGACTGAGCTCGAGGACATGTCGAGCCCGGTCTCCGAGCGGCCTCAGTTCGCCTATCTCGTCCTGAGCCACAAGGACGCAAAGGATGTCGAAACTCTCGCCGACCGGATCCTCGAACTAAGTCCCTGCGCACGAATCGTGGTCCACCACGACGCGAGGGCGGGCGCCGCACCGTGGGCCGGCGAACCGCCGGCGCCGATCCATCTCGTCGAACGCGGCGAGGTCTCGTGGGGTGACTGGTCGATGATCGAGGCGACGCTGCGACTGCTTCGGTACGGCGTCGAGCGGACCGATGCCGACTGGTTCGTCCTGCTCTCGGGCGAGCACCGCCCCGCGGTCGACCTCGAGGCGTGGGAGGTGACGACCGTGGCCTCCGGCAGCGACGCGCTCTTGCCGGCGCGCCGGCTTCCTGGTCGTGTCCGTTTCGGCACGAGGGCCGCCGAAGACAACGAGTACCTGGCACGGAGCCGACACCGTTGGTCGCTGGTCGCGCGCCCCCGCCAGCCTGCCGCGCAGCGTGCGATGGGCCTTCTGATGAAGCTCAGCCGCCACGTGCGGCCTGTGCTGTCCATCGAATACGTGCATCGTCGTGATTCGTGGGCCGTCGGTCGCTTTCGACGCGCAGGGGTCATGAAGGAGAGGGCCTTCTACCGGGGCTCCCAATGGTTCGCGTTGAATCGCCGCAGCGCCACCGCCGCGCTCACGGTCGATCCCGCAACGAAGGAGTGGTTCACGCGCAGCTGGATCCCCGACGAGACGTACTTGCAGACGGCCCTGCGCGGCGATCCGAGCCTTCTCATCGCGGACACGCCGACCACCTTTGTCCTCGACACGCCGGAGAAGCCCTTTCCCGGATGGATGCAGCTCTCGGACGCGGACCTTCCGGCCGTCCACGCATCGGGACTGCCTTTCGCCCGAAAGGTCGACCCGATCAACCGCCCCGAGGTCGTTGCACGCCTTGACGAGGCAGCCGATCGCCAACGTGACGCGCTCCCGACACGCAAGGACGGACGGCCTCGGACCCTGAAATGAGCCGTCGATGCCTGGTCTACACTCCGCTTCGCCGGAGGTTGACAGCGAGCACACACCTACACGTGTTCGCGTAATCGTCACGACCCGGGCGGCGCGGAGCAAAGACGCAGCGTTCGAAGGATCATCTGGTGGAAGCTGCAGTGTCCGGAAAGGGGATCGAGGGTTCGAGCGAAGTCCGTGGCGGCTGCGCATACCTCGTCCTGTCCCACAAGAACCCGTCGCAGGTCGAAAGCCTGGCGCAGCGAATCCTTGCCCTGAGCCCAACCGCCTCCGTCGTCATCCACCACGACCGCACGGGTGGTCCCCCGCCCTGGGACGGGCGAGAGCCACCGGCCCGTGTCCAGTTCGTCGAGCGGACGGCCGTCGAATGGGGCGGCTGGTCGATCGTCGAGGCCACGGTGAGGCTGCTCCGTTTCGCCCAGGAGGAGCTCGACCACGAGTGGGTCGTGATCGTGTCCGGGGAGCATTGGCCCGTGACCGACTTGGCCTCGTGGGAAGCAGAGCTGGTCGCCTCCGGTGCCGACGCCCGGATGCCGGCCGAGGAGTTACCCCGGAGGCTCCGCTTCGGACGGCGGGACGCGGACGCCAACCGCGATCTGGCGCGGTGCCGGCTTCGCTGGTTCCGCGTCGCGCGGCCTCGCTGGGCACCGGCGCACAAAGCACTCGCCGGCCTCTCGAAGCTCAGCACCCTGAGTCACCCCGTCTGCAAGCTCGAGTTCTCCCAGCGCAACGATTCCTGGTTCGTTGGTGTCCCCCGCCGTAGAGGCGCAGTCACCGGGTGGACGCTGTTCAAGGGTTCAGAGTGGTTCGCCTGCAACAGACGAGCCGCTGCGGCCGTGCTGCAGGCGGACGAGCGAGTTGCCTCGTGGTTCCGCCGCAGCCACATCCCAGACGAGTCGTACTTCCAATCGCTCTTGCACCGTGACGGCCGGCTCAGGATCGATCACAGGGTGGTCACCTGGGTGCCTCCGCAACCACCGGCACCGACACAGGGCTGGATGCTGCTCAAAGCCGACGAGCTTCCCGCGGTAGTGACTTCGGGCGCTGCCTTTGCGAGAAAGTTGGATCCCAAGCGCAACCCCGAGGCCATCGCGGCAAGTGATGCGTATGTCGACGCAACGAGACAGTCCACAGCGGAGCGCGTCCCGTGAACGCGACACGACTCGCGGGTTTCGACCTCGTGGATGAGGACGCTCGTTTCGCCTACCTCATTCTCACCCACAAGGATCCGCATCAGGTCGAGGCGCTCGCGGAGCGGATCCTCGGCCTGAGCCCGCATGCGCAAGTCGTCATCCATCACGATCTTGCCGCCGACGACGTGCCGTGGGGCGGTCGGCCGCCGAGCCGGGTCCATTTCGTCGAGCGCGGCCGGGTCCTGTGGGGCGACTGGTCGATCGTCGAGGCCACCCTGCGCATGGCCCGCTTCGCGCTCGAGCAACTCCGAGTCGACTGGTTCGTCGTGCTCTCGGGGGAGCACTGGCCGGTGACAGACCTTCGTCAGTGGGAGGCGACGGCTGCCGGATCAGGGGTCGACGCGTTCGTCGAAGCGGACCGGCTGCCTCAGCGGCTCCGTTTCGGGCGGGCGGACGAGGGCGGGAACATGTACCTGTCCCGCTGCATCCACCGCTGGGTAAGCGTGCGCCAACCTCGCCTGTCCGCCGCCCATCGGGCGATCGGGGGCGTGTGGAAGGTCAGCCTCTACCTCAGCCCCCTCTTTACCGTGGAGTACTCCCACCGCCGCCAGACGTGGTTTTTCGGCCGCCCCCGGCCGCGCGGCGCGCTCGAGCAGTGGGCGTTCTACAAGGGATCGCAATGGATCGCCTTCAATGCCAAAGCGGCGAGAGCCATCTTGGACGCCGACCCCGCACTTCCAGAGTGGTTCCGATCGGGCCACATCCCAGACGAGACCTATTTCCACACCGTGCTGCGCCATGCCGATGATCTCGTCGTCACGACCGACACCGTGACCTACGTGCCGGTCGGGCCGAAGAAGCCGACCCCGCGATGGATGGTGCTCACACTCGACGACCTTCCGACCGTGTGGGCCTCCGGCGCGGCGTTTGCCCGCAAGGTCGACCTCGCCGGCCGACCTGAAGTGATCGAAGCCCTCAACGCCGAAGTCGACCGCCGACGGGCGGGCGGCAGCGACCGCCCGCAACCCGACGACACACCGAACGAGCGGGCGAAGCCGGGAATGCCGCCGTCCCGATCGAAGCCGGACGCTCCATCGTGTGTCGCCGTCGTCGGGATGCACCGGAGCGGCACGTCTGCGACCGCCGGGCTGCTCGTCGGCCTGGGCCTCACCGGCCCGCGCCCAGACGACCTCGTCCCCGCCAGCGACTCGAACGAACGTGGCCACTGGGAGAGCGAGACGGTGCACATGTGCAATGTGCGCGTGTTGGCGGCCAGGGGCGCCGACACGTACGCACCACCGCCTCCCTCGTCGGGATGGGAGTACGACAACCGGTTCGACCCCCTCCGGGCCGAGGCCGCACAGTGGTTCGGCTCCACCCTCAGCCGCCGGCCTGTCGTCCTCAAGGACCCACGGTTGTGCCTCACCCTGCCGCTGTGGAGGACCGCGCTACCCAGCCCACTGGCGACGGTGTTCGTGCTCCGCGATCCGCTCGAGGTGGCTCGCTCCCTACAAGCCCGCGACGAGCTGCCGACGGTCCTCGGCTTGGCACTGTGGGACCGCTACGTGCGCTCGGCTGTCCTCAGCCTCGAGGGTTTGCCCACGCTGGTGGTCGACTACGCGGCGATGGTGCAGGACCCCGCCAAGTGGAGCGACGTGGTCTGCGGCTATCTCGAGGAGCTGGGTATCGACCTCCAACCCGACGCACGCGATGCCGCGTTGAAGTTCCTCGATGCACGCTTGCGGCACCACACGGACGAGAACCCGGAGTACGAGCCGCTCCTCGGAGCGCACCGCGAGGTCCACGCCATCCTGGCTGAACGCGTCGGGGGACATCGCTCCTGGTCGGCCCCCGAGCTCCCGCCCGCGCCGCCGTGGGCGGACTACGTCCTACAACTCCGTCGCGAAGTCGTCTTGGCCAAACACGAGCTCTACTGGACGAAGTCGTCGCGCATGTTCAGGGCGGCGAGCTCGCTGTGGCGCCTGACCGGGGGCGGTCCGCGGGAGTCGGTGCGCGAGTTCGGCTCTGCCGAAGACGATTCGGCGTCGAGGCCGTGAGCAAGACCGCCCGCCCGGAGGCGCAGAACCAGACGGCAGATCGCGTCGGCACGCACGCCGTCGTGGTCGGCATGCACCGCAGCGGCACCTCCGCGGTGGCGAACGCGATCGCGCAGCTCGGACTGGCTCTGCCCGACACCTCCGACCTCATCACGCCCGGCCCGTTCAACGAACGGGGTTACTGGGAGAGCCGGCGGTTCGTCACCTATAGCGACACCATTCTGCGGCACCTCGGCGGGACCTGGTCGGCCCCGCCGTCGCCCGCTGAGGGTTGGGCAGAGTGGACGGACCGAGCCACGTCTGAGCTCAGGTCGGGCGCGGCGGCCTTCGCACGACGGGAGTTCACTGCGCCGCACCTCGTCTTGAAGGACCCCCGGCTCTGCATCACGCTGCCGCTCTGGCGGACGGTCCTCTTAGAGCGACCCGCCGCGGTTCTGGTGCTACGCGACCCGCTGGAAGTTGCCCGTTCCCTCGCGCACCGCAACGACTTTCCGCTGTCCCTCGGTCTTGCCCTGTGGCGTCGCTACGTGCAGCAATCCCTTCACGGCATCGAGGGGCTCCCGGTCTACGTGATCGAGTACGGCGAGCTCTTGGCCGATCCCCGGACGGTCCTCACCGACCTCGCCGCATTCCTCGCGAGCCACGGCGTGGCGGTCCGCGACGACCTGGGGGCGGCCACCGGTGCCCTCGAACCCACCCTCCGGCACCATCAGGACGATGCCGGTGATCCGGCGAACGCCGGCGGCGCCGACGACCTGGTCGCCGGCCAGCGGTCGTTCCTGCAGTCCGTTCTCACCAGACGTGGCGCCAACCCGCACTGGTCGGCCTTCGACCCGGCGCCCGAGCCGGCGTGGGTCGACGACCTGATCGCACTCGAGCGCAACGGTGAGATGGTGTCCTTCGGACTGGCCCGGACCGAATCGGAGCTCAAGTGGATCAAGCGCTCACGGTTGTTCGCAGCCACACGGGCGATCTGGCGGGCGACCTCTACCGGTCCCGCCCTCTCCGACGCCTCTCACCCGGGCAACGGCAGCGCTCTTCCGGCCTCGCGGCCGTCGCCACGCCTGCAGCAGTGGGCGGGCACGGCGCGACGAGCCCTCGACCGGCGACAGGGTGCCGGTACTCAGCAGATCCCGAACGAGACCAACCCGGTCGATCCGGACACGATTGCCGATTTCCGGCTGCACGCGGTCATCAAGACATGGATGGACGAGGACATCATCGAGGCCTGCGTGCGCAACGCGTTCGCACAGGGCGCCGACGCGGTGTTCCTCGTCGACAACGCCAGCACAGACGCGACCTGTGCACGGGCGCGGGACGCCGGCGCGACGGTCGCGGAGGTCTACGAGACGGAGGTCTTCGACGGCCGGCTGGTCCAGCAGCTCGTCAACGCCGTCGTCGCCCGCGAGTCGTTGCGCAGTGGCGCCGATCACGTCTGGTGGCTCCTGCTCGACAGCGACGAATTCCCGGAAGGGCCGCGCGGCGAGACGGTCCGCGAATATCTGGCGGGACTCGACCGTCGCTTCCGGGTGGTCGGGGCCTCGTTCATGAACCACCTCCCCGACGGATCCCCGCAGTACGTCGAGGGATTCCATCCCATCGATTTCCAGCCGCTGTGCTACCGCTTCGAACCGGCCAATCACGCCCCGTGTCCACTCGGCCATTGGAAGCACCTGCTGCAGCGCTTCGACCGCCACGGGCAATTCGTCGTGAGCAACGACGGTGCCCACCTCGCATTCTGCTCGGAGCGGCTGGTCGAACCGGAGGTGGGCATCGTCGTGCACCACTTCCAATACCGTGACGAAGGCGTGACCCGGGCCAAGCTCGATCTCATCTGTGGGTCAGCCACGAACCGGGTCGGCCTCCACGAGTCCGCCGGCTTCAGCGGCTTCGCGCGGCGCCACCGGTCCCTCGACGCGGTCTATGCCCAGCGCTGGGCGGAGGTGGACGTGCTGCCGAACCGGCAGGCGGGCGCCCACCAGAACCCGAGACCGTGGCCCGGTGCCGCGGACGTCACGCGCTGGTACGAGCAGGGTGACACGGAGCGAGCACGAGACGGCGACGAGGTGCATCCAGCAGGGGTGGGCACGTCGTCGGGACCCCAAGAACCAGATCCGGCGCCGTGAGCATCTTCGAACGCGGTCGGCCGGATCCACGCTTCGGGCCCGACCAAGGTCCCGTGGTCGTCGGCGGCGTCGGCGGGAGCGGCACGCGAGTGGTCGCGGAGATCATGCGCCACCTCGGCGTCTACACCGGGTCCGTGCTCAACAAGGCCGGCGACAACAAGTGGTTCAGTCTGCTTTGCAAGCTCCCGCGCTTCGAGCTCGACAACGGAGCGGACGCGGTGCAGATCGAGCGCTCGCTGGACCTCCTCGAGCGCGCCATGACAGGGCAGCTCTCGTGGACCCGCGAGCGCCGCACGATCAAGGAGATCGTCGACCGCTGCGAGGCCCGAGCCAGCCTCCGGCCCCTCTGGGACGACCGCTCACCAGAGTGGCTGCGGACGGTGGCGGCGACGTTGCGTCACGCCAGGCGGAACGCGCCGGCCGATGCGCCGGTGTGGGGCTGGAAGGAGCCCAACAGTCATCTCTTCCTCCCTCACATGCTGCAGCACTTCGGCGAACGGATGCGCTACGTGCACGTCATCCGCAACGGTGTGTACATGGCCTACAGCGCCAACCAGGCTCAGGTGAGCCGGTGGGGCCGCTACTTCGGCGTCGACGTGGAGGATGGCTCACCGACGCCACGGGACTCGCTCGACTACTGGATCGCGGCCAACGAGCTCGCGATGACGCGTGGGCGGGCACTGGGGCCGGATGCGTTCTTGATGGTGAACTACGACCAATTGTGTGCGCAGCCAGCTGTGGTGGTCCCGCTGCTCGCGGCGTTCCTCGGCTTCGACCCGCCGCCGGCCCAAATCGACGAACTCGTGGCGTTGCCCCGTGCTGCGAGGCCACCGGCGCTGACCCGCACGCAGATGGAGGACGAGTTCGGAGAAGAGCGGCTATCGCGCGTGCGCGGGCTCGGCTTCTCCCTCGAGGATGCGGCATGAGGCCGCACGCTCAGCGAACGCTGGGCTCCGGCGTCCCGGTCCCGGGCTGCTCGAGGCGGCGGTAAAAGTCGGGGGCTGCGCAGATCGCCCGATACATCTCGTCCGACCTGCGCTCTTCTTTGCGTATGTACGAGTTGAGCTTCCGAGCCCGAAGCGAATCACGGGCGAGTCGGACGACCTTTCGGGCGTGCGCCGGACGGAGGTCCGTCACCGACCTTCCACGCGCCTGGGTCCGCAGGTAGAGGTACTCCTCGTTCTCGGACACGGGGACGTTGGCCTGGTCGGCCCGCGCGATCGGCGGCCTGAACCCCGCGCCGTGGTGGTAGATGTGCCCGTCGTAGATCCCGTATAGCACCGGGTGGAGATCGACCGCGTTCGACCGCAGGATGGGGCGCCACGCGACAGACCTCTCGTCGAGGAGCGACAGCAACCGGCCCCCGACGTCGGCAGCTTCGACGCCCTGGTCGGTGACCCACGGTCCCGGACGCCAATCCCCTCCGACGTCGGCCCAGAACCCCACCGTCGTGACGCAGAAGGAGGGATGGGGCTGGATGTCGCCGCCGTTCTCGTCCCGGCGCACCGCGGCCAGGGGATGGTCGGACAAGAGCTCCTCGAGCCAATCCCCGAGCGGGCGGATGGGGAACGCATCCCCGTCGATGAAGACCAAGAGATCATCCCGATCCGCGTGCTCGCCGATCGCGCGGGCCAGAGCATTCAGCTTGTCCGCGTGCGTGCCGCCGTTCCTCGTGATGTAGGAGAAATGCGAGTCGACCTCTGAGCCAACGCCCTGCAGGTTGGCGTAGGTGCGGTAGGGCGCCGGGACGAAAGAGGACAGGCCACGGCTCTGGGGCCCGACCCATTTCGGGTCCATCCAGTGGACGGTGGCGATGTGGATCATGAAGAGCTACGCGCCCGCGACTGCCTGCGTACGGGGACGGCTCCCTCCGGTTCCTCCAGCGGTCCCCGTGAGCATGTCGGCCTCGTACCAGTCGACCGTCGCGCGGAGGCCGAACCCAAGAGGTGTGGCCGAGACGCCCGGGAAGAGGCTGCGCAGCGCAGTGGAGTCGCCTTGCGAATCGTGGACGTCGCCCGGTCGCGATGGGCCGTGCTGGGTCGCGAGGCGTTTGCCGAGCAGACGCTCGAGCTCGGAGATCAACGTGAGCAGTGAGGTCCGGGAGCCGAAGGCGAGGTTGACCGGCTGGTCAGCGGTGACCGACTGCTCGACGGCGCCAGCGATCACTGCCGCGACATCGCCGACGTACGTGAAGTCGCGGGTCTGGGTCCCGTCGCCGTCGACGGTCAACGGCCGCCCCGCGAGCGCAGCGTTGATGAACGACGGGATCACCGCCGCGTAGGCGTGGTCGGCGCGTTGGAGGGGACCGAACACGTTGAAGAAGCGAAACACGAGCGCGGGAAGGCCGAAGGAGCGCGCGTACGCCAGGGCGTAACCCTCGGTCGCCAGCTTGCTTGCCGCGTACGGGCTCGCCGGCCGGGTGGGATGGTCCTCGCGTGTGGGCATGGTGACCCCCCGCCCGTACACCGAAGAGGACGAAGCGACGACGACGTGCGTCCCGTGCCGGCGCGCCTCCTCGAGTACGACCACGGTGCCGGTGGCGTTGGCATCGTGGCTGGCCCGGGGGTCTTCGAGCGACCTGGCGACGGCGGGCACCGCGGCCAGATGCACGACGGCGTCGGTGTAACCGACGAGCTGCGCCACCAGGCCCTCGTCGAGGATCGTGCCCTCGACGAGCTCGACACCCTCTACATCGGCAAGGTTTGCGCGATTCCCGGTCGAGAGGTCGTCGAGGACGACGATGCGCCCATTCCCCGCAGACCGCAGTGCACGGCAGACGTGCGACCCGATGAAGCCGGCACCGCCGGTGACGAGGACGTCCATCTACAGGCGCTCGACGTTGGGCCCGTCGACACGACCCCTGGTGTCGAGCAGGTAGCGGGCATCACAGACGATGCCCTCCAAGTCGAAGGCATCGTGGTCCGTCACGAGCACCACGGCGTCCGCAGCCGCAACGATCTCCGGACTCGGGTCGACCAGCTGAGCCGGAAGGCCGTCATCGAGGGTGTGGGCCAGCGTCCCGAGATCGGCGACGTGCGGGTCGGCGACGCTCACATCGGCCCCGGACCGGCGGAGCAATTCGACGATGACGCGCCCTGGGCTCTCCCGAGAATCGCCCGTGTTCCGCTTGTACGCCAGGCCGAGCACGAGGATCCTGCTCCCGTTCAGCGGCTTCGACGAGCGGTTCAGCCCTTCAGTGAGCCGCTTGACCACGTACTCGGGCATGTGGTCGTTGACGTCGTTTGCCAGCTCGACGAAGCGGAAGGTCTGCCCGAGTGAACGACGGACCCGCCACGACAGGTAGCTCGGGTCGATGGGCAGGCAGTGGCCACCGACCCCCGGACCCGGCTTGAAGGAGAGGAAGCCGAACGGCTTCGTGGCGGCGGCGTCGATTGCCTCCCATACGTCGATGTCGAGCGCGTTCGCGTAGACCGCCAGCTCGTTCATCAACGCGACGTTGACGTGCCGGAAGGTGTTCTCCAGCAGCTTCGTGAGCTCGGCCTCCCGTGGCGTCGACACGGGCACGGTCCGTTCGACGATCGTGTCGAAGAACCCCTGGACGGCAGCGAGTGATGCCTCGTTGACACCTGAGACGACCTTCGGGGTGTTCACCAGGTTCCACTCGGCGTTTCCGGGATCGATGCGCTCGGGGCTGTAGCCGAGGTGGAAATCGTGGCCGGGGACGAGCCCGGATCCGGCCTCGATGAGCGGTGCGACGAGCTCCTCGGTCGTTCCGGGATACGTCGTCGACTCGAGGACCACGGTCGAACCCGGCCGGACGTGGGCGGCGACCACGCGGGCAGCGTCTTCTACATGTGACAGGTCGGGCACGCCCTCTCTCAGCGGGGTCGGGACGTCGATGATCGCCACATCGAACCCGTCAAGGTCCTCTTCTTCGGTGGTGACCCGATAGCGACCCGATGCCAACGCCTCGCCGAGAACGGCGGAGGGCACGTCACTCACGAACGACTCACCCTCCGCGAGGGCTTTGACGCGAGCCACGTCGCGATCGAAACCGACCACGTCGTGGCCGGCGGCGACGGCGCGCATCGCCAGCGGCAGGCCGACGTAGCCCTGCCCGAGAACCGCGACGCGACGGCGCTCCGCCATGCTCACATCACCGACCGGCTGACCGGGGCGGGGTGCCACTCGAGGTCACCCCTCGAGTCCAGGCAGCGGGTGCGCGGCCAGCCGGCGTCGGGCGCGGGGGTCGGGCTGAAACGAGCGGCTCCAGGCGGAGATGGGGACGACGTCGGGCACGCGGAACATCTCCCACGCGCTGCGGACAGCGTCGGCCAGCACGGCCTCCAGCCGCCACGACGATGCCTGGCGTTCGATCTTCCGCACCGACACATCTTCTCGCAGAACGAGCTGCACCACATCACGCTGTGCCAGCAGGTCCTTGCGGAAGACGTTGAGACGGGCGTGGACACACGCGGCGATCAGCCGCTCCTCCCGCCCCAGGGCACTGATCGTGACCGTTCGTGGGGTGAACGCCACCCGGTCGTGAAAGAGATCGCCCGCTTCCACTTGGGCGCCCACGCGCTTGGGGGCCAGCGCCGTGTACAAGACGACGCGCACCCCGTCCCTCGAGTAGTACGACGTCACGCTCTGTCGCCGAAGCCTCCGCTTGGCAGCATCGGGGCGCAGGATGCCCTGCTCGACGAGGACTGACACAGCCTCTTCACGTTGATCAGGGCCGACAAGCAGGTGCAGGGTGTCGTAGAGCCGAAGGTCCCGTTGTCTGTAGTCCAGCGCCGCGCTGGCCGCCCCGTGCATCAAGCAGGTCTGGATTCCCTTTTGGTCGAGTGCTCCCACGACCTCGTCGAGGCAACGATCGGCGGCCGACCGCCGTTCGTGTGCGACCTCGAGGTGCTCGCTCAGCTCCTCGTGCTGCTCACCGGTGACGGGGAGCGCGCCGCTGTCGGCCGCCTGCACCGCCAGACCGAGCACGAGCTCGCCGGTCAGCGCGGCGAGCAGGCCCTGCCAGATCTCCTTGCCCAACGGCCGGTTGATGATGGGGAGCGATGACGGATGAAGGCCGTACCCCGCAATCGAAACAAGAAGATCCGCTGGCGTCACGCCGGGATTTCATCTTCGACCGCCACGGACGGCAGCGCATGCCGGCTCGTCCGCTTGGCGTCGATATCCCCCATGTCCCCCATGTCCTCTGTTTCCTGCACGTCCTCCCCGACCATGTCGAACAGCACGCGACGGGAACGGACTTCGTTGCGATCTGCTGCCGCCAGCGAAAGTTCCGCCAGCCCCGTCTCGAGACGGTCCTCTCGCCAGTACTCGGCCGACGAGCGCTGCAGGCGGAGCACGGACGGGTGTTCGGTGGCGACGAGGTGCTCGCTCGGGCTGTGCAGCTGCTCGTGCAGGCGCTCGCCGACCCTGGGCCCGATGATGCGGATCTGGATGTCCGTCCCCGGATGGAGACCCGACAGCCTGATCATCCGCTTCGCCAGGTCCAAGATGGAGACCGGCTGACCCATTTCGAGCATGTAGACGTCCCCGCGCTCTGCGAGCACAGCAGATTGGAGGACGAGTTGGACCGCCTCCTCGACGCTCATGAAGAAACGCGTCATGTGCGGGTCGGTGACCGTCACCGGGCCGCCGGCTGCAATCTGCCGCCGGAAGGTCGGGATGACGCTGCCCCGGCTGCCCAGCACGTTGCCGAAGCGCACGGCACAGTAGGCCTTGCCTTCCGGCGCGTGAGCAAGCAGGAGCTGTTCGCCCACCCGCTTGGTCGCGCCCATCACGCTCGCAGGGCTCACTGCCTTGTCGGTCGAGATGAACACGAAGCGCTCGGCGTGGAAGTGCGCCGCCGCGTCGAGGACGTTCTTCATTCCCAAGACGTTCGTGTTCACGGCCTCGACGACATGCGTCTCGAGGATCGGCACGTGCTTGTGCGCGGCGGCGTGGAACACGACTTCGGGCTGCCAGCGTGAGAAGACCTCGAACACTGCGTCGCGGCGGGAGATGTCTGCCAGCACCTGCTCGGCCTTGCAATCGGCGAGCTGACTCACGTCGTGCAGATGCGTCTCGTCGTGGTCGAGCATCACGAGGACCTCGGGACTGAACCCGGCCACCTGACGGCAGATCTCCGAACCGATCGACCCGCCTGCCCCCGTCACGAGGACCCTTCGGCCCTCGAGAGCACGCCGGACGGCCGCCAAATCGGTGACGACTTCGTGGCGCCCCAAGAGGTCCTCGATGCGGGGCTCACGGGCGGAGCGGACCGAGACCGACGGAGCACTGACGGACCCGACGAGGGACCGCAGGTCGGGGACGATCTTCAGAACAGTCTTCGCCTCCTCGGCCAGGCGGACGCACCGCTCCACGAGCGTGGTCGAGGGGTCCGGGACGGCGAGCAGGATCTGCTGGATCTGTAGCTTCGCCACCATCGCAGGGATGTCGTCGATCGAACCCACGACGGGAACGCCCATGAGCGAATAGCCGTGGGTCCGACGGTCGTCGTCGAAGACGGCGACCGGGGACAGCCCGGCCTCAGGGTTGCGCAGCATGCCTCGCACGACTGCCGCCCCGGCGTCGCGACTCCCGATCACGCCGACGCGCAACCCCATTCCCCTGTTCGCCCTCTGAAACCCGAGCAAGCGCGAGTGGAAGCGCAGGACTCCGATCCCCAGCATGCTGAGGAGACATCCCAACGGCAGCACGAGGAACGGGACCCGGGTGACGCCTTCTGAAAATCCGAGCGGGTACAACGCCGTGAGCACCAAGAGCGTGGCGAGACACGACAGCACGATGTTGCGCGCCTCTTCGATGCCGGCATGCCTCCAGATGCGTCCGTAGAGCCCGAAGCACCAGTTGGCGATCAACTGCACCGTCAGCGTCACCGCGAGGAAGAACGCGAGCTTGTGGAGGTAGTCGGCTGGAGCCCTGTCCCGCAACGAGGCGGCTTCGGCCAGTCCGTACGCGGTGAGAATGACCGCAGCGTCGAGGAGGATGAACACCACTCGCGATCGGACCTTGGTCGCCAACACGCTGAGGCGAACCGTCCCCGAACCTCGCTGGTTGTTCGTCATCACGCTCCCGGGCGAGACAGACAGCGGTTGTGGCGTCCGATGGACCTGTGCACAGCCCGCACGATCCCGAGACGAAGGATCTCAATGTGGCGAGGCGCACCGGAGGCGATTTGCACTCCAGTCAGAATGTATGCGGTGTTGCAAGCGGTCAAGCCCGCGTAACCATGAGGTGCAGGACATTTCCGCAGAACATCAAAGGTTTACCTTGGGGTCCCCCTGCGTTCGCGTTAGG
>DATJTU010000119.1:0-12950 GCA_035503015.1 Acidimicrobiales bacterium
CGGGCCGCGTTCGGCCCCAACGGCTCGCGTCCCATCTCCTTCTTCAACTGGATCACGCAGATCGGCTTCGAGGTCGAGGGCCTCATCCTCATTGTCGGCGCCGGCATCGTGCTCCTCGTGAAGGGCGGCTTCGACCCCGGCCACCCGGCCAAGATCATCCTGGTGATCGTGGCGGTGCTCATCCAGGGCATCCTGCCCTTCCTCGGGCACGCGGCGATCGTCAAGACGCTGCGCCTTCTGATCCTCCCCTTCGCCGTGCTGTTCGCCATCCTTCTCGGCTTCGCCGTGCCGCACGCCCACCTGAACGCGGTCGCGCACGGCGCCGGGTGGCAGACCTACACGGCCGGTCTCGCCTTCACCATCGCGCTGAGCGGCCTGGGCTGGACCGAGTGCGGCAACGACTACACGCGCTACTGCCCGCCGGATGTCTCGAAGAAAGGCCTCGTCGGCTGGATCTTCCTCGGCACCGCCGTCCCCGAGATCCTCATCATGACGCTCGGTGCCGTCATCGGCACCTTCATCACCGGCATCGGCACCGGCTCCGGGGGCCTGCTGCCCTTTGCACACCAGGGGTTCATTCCGGCCTGGTTCGTCGACGTGTTCCTGGTCTTTGCCATCGTCCAGCTCTTCGGCATCAACAGCCTCGACATGTACTCGTCGGGGGTGACGCTGCAGGCGATCGGCGTGCCCGTGAAGCGTTACCAGGCGGTCCTGGTCGATTGCGTGATCGCGCTCTTCGTCACGATGTATGCGATCTTCAGCTCATCCTTCACCGCGTACCTCACCGACTTCGTCGACGTTGTCATCGTGTGGATCGCACCATGGGTCGCCATCTTCCTGGTCGACTGGACCATGCGCGGATACCGCTACGTCCCGAGCGAACTCCAGGACGTCGAACCGACGTCGCTCTACTGGGACTCGGGGGGCGTGAACTGGCCCGCGATCTTCGCCCAACTGATCGGCATGGCCGCAGCGATTTCGGCTTTGTCAGCGGACTTCTTGCCGACATGGCTCCATGAGATCAGCTACCACAACCAGGGTGCGGACTTCAGCATCTTCCTCGGGATCGGAGTCGGCGGCGGCGTGTACTACCTCCTGGCGCGCAAGTCCGTCGCCCGGCAGAAGGTGCAGCAGATCGAGCTGCTCAAGGACGAGGGATTGCTGGCGGCGTGACCCTGCGCAGCGGGGACGCCGAGTCGCCGCCGCCCTGCGTCAGTCCCAGTCCTCCACGAGACCTCCGGACCCGTCCGGGTGGAACAACGGCATCGCGCCAAGGCTGCGCACCAGCGCGGCGTCGTCGCCGAGGGCGGTGCGCCAGCCACCGCCTTCGGTCATGAGCGTGCCGATGACCACGGGCTCGGCGTCCATGCGGCGCACCAGCCGGAGCGCGGCCGAAAGCGAGGCGCCAGTGGAGACGACGTCGTCGACGATGGCGACCCGCTTGCCACGCACCGCGTCGACCCGGGCTGGATCCATGCGCAGTCGCTGCGGTTTGTCGGTCGTGATCGAGTACACCGGCTCCGACCACGACTCCCCGAGGTGAATCTTGGGCGTCTTGTGCAAGATGACGTAGTCGTCGAGCCCGAGGGCCCGGCTGGCCTCGATGGCGAGCGGGATGCCCATCGTCGCCACCGACACCACGATCTCGGGGTCGGCAGGCCGCATCAGCTCCGCCAGCTCGCGCCCGGCGATCTCTGCGAATGACACGCCCATGTCGACGCAGATGAGCAGCGCGATGGTCAGCTCGTCGTTGAGCGGGACGAGAGGGAGCTCGACTTCCTGGCTCCCCACCGTGGTCGTGTAAGTACGATCGGCGGTCGTGGACATGACTCTCTCCTCGCAGCATAGGGCGTCGGACGTCCAGCTCGACGAGGCGCTCGTCGCTCGCATGCTCGAGATCGCAGTCGCGGAGGCCCGCCACGGCCTTGCGGAAGGCGGCATCCCGATCGGCGCCGCGCTCTTTCACGACGACGGGACGCTGCTCGGGCGCGGGCACAACCGCCGCGTCCAGGACGGCGACCCGTCGATGCACGCGGAGACGGCCGCGTTCCGCGCCGCGGGGCGGCGCCGCCACTACGCCGACTGCATCATGGTCACCACGCTCTCCCCCTGCTGGTACTGCAGCGGACTGCTGCGCCAGTTCGGCATCGGCACGGTCGTCATCGGCGAGGCGCGCAACTTCGAGGGTGGCCACACCTGGGTGGCCGAGCACGGCTGCCGCGTCGTGCTGCTCGACGATCCCGGGTGCATCGCCCTGCTGGGCGACTTCATCGCCGCCAACCCCGAGCTCTGGCACGAGGACATCGGGCTGTAGGGGCCGCGGTCGGGGGCCCGGCCGCAGGCGCGCCGGCGTGCCCGGCGGGCTCAGTCCGGCGGACCGAAGAGCCGGTCACCGGCATCGCCGAGTCCGGGCACGATGAAGCCCGCCTCGTTGAGCTCGGCGTCGACCGCAGCGCACCAGACGCGCACCCCAGGATGCGCGTCGCCGAACGCGTGCAAGCCCGGCTCCGACGCGATGATGCAGAGGGCCACGACCTCGGACGCGCCGTGCTCGACGACCAGGTCGCACACCTGTATCAACGAGCCACCGGTCGCGAGCATCGGGTCGCAGACGATGACGCGCCGGCCGCGCAGGTCGCGAGGCAGGCGGTTCAGGTAGACGTCGGAGCGCAGTGTCGCGTCGTCGCGTCGCAGACCGACGTGCGCCACTTCGGTCAGCGGCACGACCTCCTGGATCGCCTGCACCATCCCGAGGCCGGCGCGCAGGATGGGCACGAGCAGCACGACCTCGGCGACGCGCTGCACCGGGGCGCCCAACGCGACAGGGGTGTCGACGGACATCTCGGTCGTGCCCAGATCCCGCAGCGCCTCGTAGGCCAGGAGGCTCGAGACCTCCGAGACCAGCTGGCGGAACGTGTCGCCGTCGGTCAGGCGGTCACGCAACTGCGCAACCCGGTGCGCCAGGACAGGATGGTCGACGACGGTCACGGACGCAGGCATGCCGCCGACACCCTGGTGCGCCACCGCACACGGCGTCAAGACACCGGTGCGGCAGCGCGTGCAGGCGTCAGCTGTACATCCCCGGCTGGTAACTCCCGGCGGGCTGCCTGGTGATGACGTTCATCCGGTTGTAGGTGTTGATGAGAGCGATGAGGCAGACGAGCGCGGCCAGCTGTTCCTCGTCGTAGTGCTTTGCCGCGTTGCGCCACGCGTCGTCGCTGACGCCACCCGCCGCATCGGCGATCCGGGTTCCCTGCTCGACGAGCTCGAGCGCAGCCCGCTCCGCTTCACTGAACACGGTGGCCTCGCGCCATGCGGCGACGAGATTCAGCCGCAACGGGTCCTCCCCGTTGTGCGCCGCGTCCTTGGTGTGCATGTCCAAACAGAAGCCACAGCCGTTGATCTGGCTGGCACGGATCTTGACCAGCTCCTGCGTGGCAGCTGGGACCCCCGAAGCGGTCACCACGCCCCCAGCAGAGTTGATGTACTTGACGAATTTCATGAAGGTCGGGCTGTTGAAGGCATCGAGTCGTGTCTCTTCCATGGTGTGCTCCTTCTTCGTCGCTCTTTCGTTTCCATACCCGTAGACACCGCAGCGCGCGAAAACGTGACATCGGAACGTGCGCCGGGGGATGCGGCGTACTAAAGAGGGACCAGTGCACGGAGCGGTGCAGTCGACCACGGACGGCATCCCCAGCCGGCCCACCCGGGATCGGCGCGGCGGCGCCCTCGACCCGCGGCTCTTGCGGACTGCCCGCACCACCCGGCGCTTCGTCGTGCTCGCTGTCCTGGTCGGCGGCGCGACCGCACTGCTGCTGATCGCCCAGGCCTGGCTCATCGCGACTGTCGTCGCCGGGGCGTTCCTCGAGCACCGAAGCGTCAGCTCACTGCACACGCCCCTCATTTTCCTGGCGCTCGTCATCGCCGGACGCGCCGTCCTGGCGTGGGGCGGCGAGCGCACCGCCTACCGTGCCGCGGCGTCGGCCAAGTCGGAGCTCAGGCTCGCCGCGGCCGAGCACGTCGCCGCCCTCGGCCCGGCCGGGCTCGAGGGGCGCGATCCCGCTGCGCTCAGCGTCCTCCTGAGCACCGGCATCGACGCCCTCGACGGGTACTTCGCGCGCTATCTCCCCCAGCTCTTCCTGGCCGTCATCGTCCCGGTCGCCGTCGTCGCCGTGGTGGCGGGGGCCGACTGGGTCAGCGCGGTGCTCATCGCGGTGAGCCTGCCGCTCATCCCGATCTTCATGGCACTGATCGGGGCCACCACCCGGGACCGCACGGCGGCGCGGCTCCGCTCCCTCCAGCGCCTGGCCGGCCACTTCCTCGACGTCGTGGCCGGGCTCCCGACACTCAAGGTCTTCGGCCGGGCCAAGGCCCAAGCCCGCGCCATCGCCGACGTGACCGACCGCTATCGCACCGCCACGATGGCGACGCTTCGGCTGACCTTTCTCTCCTCGCTCGTCCTCGAGCTTCTGGCGACGGTGTCGGTGGCTCTGGTGGCCGTCGCGGTCGGCCTGCGCCTCCTCGCCGGGACCCTGCCGTTCCACGACGCTCTCTTCGTGCTGGTCCTCGCCCCCGAGGCGTACCTGCCATTGCGCGCCCTCGGGGCGAACTACCACGCCAGCGCCGACGGGCTCCGCGCCGCGGAGCAGGTCTTCGAGCTGTTGGAGACGCCCCCGCCGAACGGAGGCTCGCCGCAGGGCGTCCAGCGGGCACGCGACGCCGGGATCGAGATCGCCGGGCTGCGCGTCGCCTACGCCGGCCGTTCGCTGCCGGCGCTCGACCGCGTGGACCTGACGGTGCGTCCCGGTGAGACAGTCGCGCTCGTCGGTCCGAGCGGGTGCGGCAAGTCGACGCTCGTGTCGGTGATCTTGGGCCTGCGGCACCCCGACGGGGGCGACGTCCGCCTGGGAGGCGTCGAGCTGGCCGCCCTCGACGTCGCCGACTGGCGGGACCGGCTGGCCTGGGTGCCGCAGCGGCCCCATCTCTTCGCGCGATCCGTGGCCGACAACGTCCGGCTCGGCCTGCCTGACGCGTCCGACGAGGACGTGATGGCCGCGCTCGAGGCGGCCGGGTTGAGCGACGTCGTGCGGCGTCTGCCCGATGGCCCGGCGACGATCCTCGGCGAGGGAGGAGCCGGCCTGTCGGCCGGCGAACGGCAGCGCCTGGCGCTGGCCCGGGCTTTCGTCCGCGACGCACCGCTTCTGTTGCTCGACGAGCCGACCGCGAATCTCGATGGTGCGACCGAAGCCGACGTGCTCGCGGCGGTGGGACGGCTGGCGGCCGGCCGCACGGCCCTGATCGTCGCGCACCGGCCCGCGCTGGTCGCGCTGGCGGACCGCGTCGTCGAGCTCGAGATCCCGGTGGTGGCGGCATGACCGATCGTCCGGCCGGTGCCGCCCGCACTCTGGCCATCGCCCGCGCGGCCAGGACCCGCGTGGCAGAGGCGTCGCTGCTCGGCGCCGGCGCCATCGGCGCGTCGATCGCTCTCATGGGCACGTCGGCCTGGCTGATCTCACGAGCGGCGCAGCACCCTTCGGAGGCATCGCTGACACTCGCCATCGTGGGCGTGCAGTTCTTCGGGCTCTCGCGCGGCTTCTTCCGCTACGGGGAGCGTCTGGTCGGTCACGATGCGGCGCTGCGCATGCTGGCCGACCTGCGCGTCCGCGTCTACACGCGGCTCGAGGCAGTGGCGCCGGCCGGCCTTCCTGCGTTCCGCCGCGGCGACCTTGTGGCGCGCATGGTCGACGACGTCGACTCGCTCCAAGACGTGGTGCTCCGCGTCATCGAGCCGTTCGCTGTCGCGCTGCTCGTGGGTGCCGGGACCGTCGCCGCGCTGTGGTGGTTCCTCCCCCAGGCCGGGCTCGTCCTGCTCGTCGCTCTCGTCGTGGCGGCCAGCGCGGTGCCCTGGCTCACCGGGCGCCTCGCCCGGCGCGAGGAAGCACGCCAAGCCACGGCGCGCGGGGCGCTCACTGCCGACGTGATCGACCTCGTCGAGGGCGCGCCGGAGCTGCTCGTGCTGGGAGGCGCGGCGGACCAGCTCGACCGCATCCGGGACGACGACGCGCGGCTCCGCGTCATCGCGCGCCGGGGGGCGGGCACCACGGGCATCGGGCTCGCGCTGACCACCGCCCTGGCCGGCTTCGCCAGCTGGGGAGCCGTCATGCTCGGCATCGGCTCCGTCCACGCCGGCTCGCTCAACGGTGCGCTGCTGGCGGTGCTGGCCCTCGTGCCGCTGGCGGCCTTCGAACTGGTGTCACCGCTGCCCGCCGCCACCCAGGCCTTCGAGCGCTCCCGGGTGGCCGCGGGGCGCGTGTTCGAGGCCATGGACACGCCGCCCGTCGTGCGCGACCCGCGCACACCCGCCGCCCTCGGCGCCGGGCCGCACACGGTCGCGCTGCGTGACGCCTGGGCCTCGTACCCCGGCGCAGGCAGGGCGGCGCTGCGCGGCGTCGACCTCGAGCTGCACCCCGGCCGGCGGGTGGCGCTGGTCGGGCCGAGCGGCGCCGGCAAGTCGACCCTCGCCGACGTCCTCGTGCGCTTCTTGCCGGCCGACGACGGCGAGGCAAGCCTCGACGGGCTGCCGATGGAGCGCTTCTCGTCCGACGACGTCCGCACCGTGGTCGGGCTCGTCGAGCAACATCCCCATCTCTTCGACACCAGCCTGGCGGAGAACCTGCGCATCGGGCGCCGTGGCGCGTCGGACGACGAGCTCACCGCCGTGCTCGAGCGCGTCGGGCTCGGCGACTGGCTCAGCGGGCTGCCCCAAGGTCTGGCCACCCCCGTCGGCACGAGGGGAGGACGGCTCTCGGGCGGCCAGCGTCAGCGCGTGGCGGTGGCGCGGGCACTGCTGGCCGACTTCCCGGTCCTGGTGCTCGACGAGCCGGCGGAGCACCTCGAACCAGCCGCCGCCGACGCGCTCACCGCCGACGTGCTCGCCCTCACCGAGGGGCGCGCGACGCTGCTCATCAGCCATCGCCTGGCGATGCTCCCGGTCGTCGACGAGATCGTCGTGCTCGACGGAGGCCGGGTCGTCGAGCGCGGGACACACGACGCGCTCTTGGCGCGTGGCGGCCAGTACGCCGGCCTGTGGTGGGAAGAGCGTTTGAACGACAGTCCGGCTGTACCGCGTCCGCGCGGGCCGGGCGGGCACACCTCCTCCGTCCCCGAAGGGAGCGATCAACCGTGAACGTGGAACTGGCACGTTGGCAGTTCGGCAGCACGAGCGTCTACCACTTCCTCTTCGTCCCGATCACGATCGGGCTGGCCTTCTTGGTGGCGCTGCTCGAGACAGGGTGGTACCGCAACGGAGAGCAGACCTATCTCCGCCTCGCCCGTTTCTTCGGTGCGTTGCTCCTGATCAACGTCGCCATCGGCGTGGTCACCGGGCTGATCCAAGAGTTCGAGTTCGGCATGAACTGGTCGGTGTACTCACGCCTCGTCGGCAACGTCTTCGGCGGACCGCTCGCCTTCGAGGGACTGGCCGCCTTCTTCTTGGAGTCGACGTTCCTCGGACTGTGGATCTTCGGCTGGAACCGGCTCTCCAAACGGGTCCACCTTGCGTGCATCTGGCTGGTGTCGATCGGCACCGTGCTCTCGGCGATGTTCATCATGGCGGCGAACTCGTGGATGCAGCACCCCGTCGGCTACAAGCTGAACAGCGCCGGCCAGCCGCAGCTCGACAACATCTTCGCCCTCTTCACCAACCCCGTCTTCCTCTGGGGCTTCACCCACGTGATCCTCGCCTCACTGGTGACCGGCGGCGTCATCATGCTCGGCGTCTCGGCCTGGCACCTGCGCAAGAAGCACCAGGTCGACGCGTTCCGCCGCACCGCCGTCATCTCCCTGGTCGTCCTGCTGCTGGCCACGCCGGTCGCCATGTTCGTCGGCAGCGAGCTCGGCGTGGTCGAGGGGACCTACCAACCGATGAAGATCGCGGCCGCCGAAGCGCTGTGGAATACCTGCGACAGCCACTGCCCCTTCTCGCTCTTCCAGATCGGCGGCGGGCGCAACGACGAGACGCCGACGCAGATCATCTTGATCCCGGGCCTGCTGTCGATCCTCGCCACCAACCACCTCGACGGCGAGGTCCAAGGGCTCAATCAGCTCCAAGCGCAGTACCAGAAGGAGTACGGGCCGGGGAATTACATACCCAATGTGTTCGTCCAGTACTGGTCGATGCGCGTGATGGCCTACATCGCGACGTTCGTCATGCTGTTCGCGCTGTGGGGTGGCTGGCTGCTGTACCGGCACAAACTCGACAAGGCCAAATGGTTCCTGCTCATCGCGCCGTGGGCGGTGATCCTGCCCTTCCTCATGAACACGGCGGGCTGGATGCTGACGGAGAACGGGCGCCAGCCCTGGATCGTCCAGGGTTTGTTGAAGACGGCCAACGGCGTATCGCCGTCGGTGTCGGCGACCGACATCTGGATCTCGCTCGTGGTCTTCTACGCCCTGTTCATCGCCTTCGGCATCGCGGACGCCTGGCTGATGATCCGCTTCAGCCGCAAGGACCTGGACCACGACCCGATCGCCAAGCTCGTCCCCGGCGCGGGTCCGGGTTCAGGCATCGGTGAGTCGGGAGCCGGGGCGTCGGCGGGCGGGACAGCAACCGGGCCGGAAGACGCGACGGCGGCCGACGACGAGCATGACGACGAGCTCGAGCTCGTCTACTAGGAGGCCGCCATGACCCTCGCAGACCTCTGGTACATCCTCATCGTCATCTTGTGGGTGGGCTTCTTCATCTTGGAGGGGTTCGACTTCGGGGTGGGCATGCTGCACTCGTTCATCGGGCGCACCGACCCCGAACGCCGGGTGCTGATCAACACGATCGGCCCGGTGTGGGACGGCAACGAGGTGTGGTTGATCGTCGCCGGCGCGGGGTTGTTCGCCGCGTTCCCGGCCTGGTACGCCACGATGTTCTCGGCGCTGTACCTCGCAATGGTCCTGGTGCTGGTCGCCCTCATCCTGCGCGGCCTCACCTTCGAGTGGCAGCGCAAGTTCGACGACCCGCGCTGGCGCCGGTTCTGGCGCTGGGGGCTGACCATCGGCAGCGCGCTCATCCCCTTCCTGATCGGCGTGGCGCTCGGCGATCTGCTGCACGGCCTGCCGATCAACAAGGACCACCAGTACACGGGCGGCTTCTGGCAGCTCCTCACCCCGTTCGGTCTCTGGACCGGAGTGACGCTGACCGTGCTCTCGCTCCTGTCCGGGGCGACGTACCTGGGCTTGAAGACGACCGGCGAGCTGCACGACCGGGTCCACCGCTTCGCGACGGTCATCGGCGTGGTCGCGGTCGTCGTCGCGTTCGGGTTCTACACCTGGCTCCACGTGGGGCTGAGCACCGGCTTCGTGCCCGAGCCGCTCGAAGCTCTGGCGCTGCTGGGCGTCATCGTGGCGGCCTGGGCGGCCAGGGAACGGGCTGAGGGCTGGGCCTTCATGGCTGCGTGCGTCGGTATCGGCGGCACCGTCGGCTCCCTCTTCACCGAGCTCTACCCCCGGGTCATGATCTCGAGCACCAACTCCGCCTACAACCTCACGGTGGCCAACTCGGCCAGCCCGACGTACTCGCTCCGGGTCATGACGGTGGCGGCGGCCATCTTCTTCCCCGCCGTCCTCCTCTACCAGGGCTGGACTTATCGCGTCTTCCGGCGCCGGCTCTCGGTGCCGCGGGTCGGCGGCGACGGTGCCGTCGGCAACGAATCCGACCATGCGGCGACGGCACAGCCGGAGCGGCCCGAGCAGCCCGAACAGCCGGAACAGCCGAAGCGGCCGGGGCGCATGGAGCGGAGGGAAACGCAGGAGACGTGAGCATCCAACCGCCGTTAGCATCAACCCGGTGAGCGACGAGGACGCTGTAACCGGCTTTCGGGCGGAGAAGGAGTACGAGAGCTTCCCGCCGATCGCCGACTACGGCTTCCTCTCGGACTGCGAGAACAACTGCCTCGTTGCCCCGGACGGTTCCGTCGAATGGCTCTGCCTCCCGCGTCCGGACTCGCCCAGCGTCTTCGCCGCCATCCTCGACCGGGCCGCTGGCATGTTCCGACTCGGCCCCTACGGCACCCATGTGCCGCACAACCGCCGCTACGTGCCGGGATCCATGGTCATCGAGTCGACATGGCACACCCCCACCGGCTGGATGATCGTCCAGGACCTCCTCGTGATCGAACCGTTCACCGACGGGACGCGCCGACCTGAGTACAAGCGGGCACCGGGCGACACCGCGCCCACGGGCACGTTGCTGCGTCTGGCCACGTGCATCGAGGGGCGCGTGGAGGTGGCGCTCAACTGCATCCCCGTCTTCGACTACGGCGCCAAGACGGGCGGCTGGAGCTACGACGGCGACGGCTACGAGTCGATGACAGTCACGCCGCCCGACGCGAACGAGCCCGCGCTCACGCTGACGTCGAGCATCTCGATCGGCACCTTCGGTGCCCGCGCCTACGGCCGTTCGACGCTGGAGAAGGGCCAGACCGCCTACGCCGCGCTGTCCTGGGGCGCCACCAAGACGACGTCGGTCGAACAGGCACAGGCACAGCTCGACAGCACCGTCGCGTACTGGCGAGCCTGGCTGGCCAACGGCACCTTCCCCGACCATCCCTGGCGCAGCTTTCTGGAGCGCAGCGCGCTCACCCTCAAGGGCCTCAGCTACACGCCGACCGGCGCCATCATGGCGGCCGCGACGACATCGCTCCCGGAGACCCCGGGGGGCGAACGCAACTGGGACTACCGCTACACCTGGATCCGCGACTCGTCCTTCATGCTGCGCTCGCTCTACCGGCTCGGCTTCGACTGGGAGGCCGTGGAGTACTTCGCCTTCATCATCGAGGCGTTGGCGGGCGACGCCGGCAAGTTCGAGCTCCAGATCATGTACGGGATCGACGGACGCAAGGACCTCACGGAGCGCACGCTCGACGACCTGACGGGCTGGCGCGGCTCACGACCGGTCCGTGTCGGCAACGGCGCCTGGGACCAGAAGCAGAACGACGTGTGGGGGATGCTCCTCGACGCCGTGGAGATCCACCTGCGCCAGGGCGTGACGCAGATCGTCAAACCGGTCTGGGACGGGATCGCTTCGCTCGTCGACACCGCGATCGCCCACGCCGGCGACCCCGACCAGGGCATCTGGGAGATCCGGGGCGAACCACAGCACTTCACGGCGTCGAAGGTCCTGTGCTGGGTCGCGATGGACCGTGGCGCCGACATGGCGGAGTACCGCCACGACAACGACCACGCCCAACAGTGGCGGAAGGCAGCAGACGAGCTGAAAGCCGAGATCCTCGACAAGGGCGTCGACCCGAGTGGCCGGTTCCGCCAGGCCTACGGGAACGAGGAGCTCGATGCGTCGCTGCTGCTGATCCCGCTGATGGGCTTCTTGCCGCCTGACGACCCGCGTGTGCGCGCCACGGTGCTCGCCATCGCCGACGACCTCACCGAGGACGGCCTCGTGCTGCGCTACAAGGTCGACACCACCGACACGGGGTTCTCCGGCAAGGAGGGGACGTTCACCATCTGCTCGTTCTGGCTCGTCACCGCGCTGGCCATGATCGGCGAAGCCGAGCGCGCCCGGTCTCTGTGCACGAAGTTGCTCGCCTTCGCCGGGCCGCTGCAGCTGTACGCAGAAGAGATCGACGCCTCGAACGGCGAACACCTGGGCAACTTCCCGCAGGCATTCACCCACCTGGCGCTCATCGACGCGGTGGGCCGCCTCATCGAGGCGGAGGCCGCGGCCGCGCAAGAGCTGTGACCGCCGCGACGGACGTCCCCGCCGGCGCGGCAGGCCCCACGGGCGGGCCGGGCCGACACCGGGTCGTCATCGTCGGTGGGGGCTTCGGCGGGCTGCCTGCGACGCGCTACCTCGCCCGGTCCAAGGATCTCGACATCACCCTGATCGACCGGCGCAACCATCACCTCTTCCAGCCCTTGCTGTACCAGGTGGCGACCGGCATCCTCTCGTCGGGGCAGATCTCACCGGTCCTCCGCCACATGTTCCGGCGTCGCCGCAACGTGCGCGTCATCCTCTCGGAGGTCACGAACTTCGACCTCGAGAACAAGGTCGTGCACACGACGTCGATCCCGGGGCGCTTCGACTCGTACCCCTACGACAGCCTGATCGTCGCCGGGGGTGCGGGACAGTCCTATTTCGGACACGACGAGTTTGCACTGATCGCCCCTGGCATGAAGACCATCGACGACGCGATGGAACTGCGACGGCGCGTCTACGGCGCGCTCGAGCTCGCAGAGACCATGGACGACGCGGCACTCGAGCGCTTCTGGATGACCTTCATGATCGTCGGCGCCGGACCGACGGGCGTCGAACTGGCGGGGCAGATCCGCGAGCTGGCGTTCCGCAGCCTCATTCACGACTTCCGCGCCATCAATCCCGAGTCGGTGCGCGTCATCCTCATCGACGGCGGCAAGGAGCCGCTGGCCAACTTCGGCAACCACCTGTCCGGACGGGCGCGCTACGCCCTCGAGAAGCGCGGCGTCGAGCTGCAGATGGGGCTGCGGGTCACCAACGTCGACCCCTTCGGCGTCGACACGGAGAACGAGCAGCACGAGAAGGGACGCTTCGAGGGCGCCACGACGATCTGGGCGGCCGGCGTCCAGGCGTCGCCGCTGGCGGGCATGCTCGCCGAGGCGACCGGCGCCACCACAGACCGGGCCGGGCGGGTCGAGGTCCTGCCCGACCTCAGCCTGCCCGGCCACCCAGAGGTCTTCGCCGTGGGCGACATGGCCAGCCTGAACAACCTGCCCGGCGTGTGTGAGGTGGCGATGCAGGGCGGTCTGCACGCCGCCAACACGATCAAGCGCCGCCTGAAGGGCAAGGACAGCGTTCCGTTCAAGTACCGGGACCTCGGGAGCGCGGCCGCGGTCGGGCGCTTCAACTCGATCGTGAGCTTCAAGGGCATCAATCTGAGCGGGTTCCCAGGCTGGGTCGTGTGGTTCTTCGT
>DATJTU010000120.1:0-5142 GCA_035503015.1 Acidimicrobiales bacterium
GCCCTCGATGCTGGCGATCGTCACGACCGAGCCGCGTTGGCCGTCGTCGCGCGCGGGCTGACCGAGCATCTGGCCGATGACGTGTTTGGCCGTGAGGTACGTGCCGGTCAGGTTGACCTCGATCACCCGTGACCATTCCTCCGCCGGCAACATGTGCACCGGACCGCCTCCGGCGACGCCTGCCGCGTTGACGAGGCCGTGGATGGCGCCGCCGCCGAAGTCGACCGCCGAGCGGACCAGTGCGGCCACCGAGTCCTCCTTCGTCACGTCGACGTGGGTGAAGGCCCAGCGGTTCGCCTCGTCCCGGTCCTCGGTCAGGTCCTCGTCGGGCACCACCAGGTCGGCGCCCATGACGAGCGCACCCTCGTCGAGCAGCCGTTCTGCCGTGGCCCGGCCGATGCCCGAGGCCGCCCCTGTAACGATGTAGGTCCGTCTTCCCAATCCACGCATGGCACCTCCAGGGTCTCGTCGGGGTTTGTTGCGCCCGGCGGACCCGGGCTGGTAGGAGCAGTGCACTGTTCTAGCCCCCGGGGGAGCCCACGCCATGAAGTTCGCGCTGTTCTACGAGATCCCCGTCCCGCGTCCGTGGGCAGACGACAGCGAGCTCGTCGCCTACCACAACACGCTCGAACAGGCGATCGCTGGTGACCGTTACGGCTGGCACGCCTTCTGGACGGTCGAGCACCACTTCTTGCAGGAGTACTCGCACTGTTCGAACCCCGAGGTGCTCTACGGCGCGATCGCCGGCCGGACGGAGCGGATCCGTCTCGGCTACGGCGTGCGGCTCATGCCGAAGCCGTACAACCATCCCGTGCGCACGGCAGAGTCAGCGGCCGTTCTCGACCTTCTCTCGGGCGGGCGCGTCGACGTCGGGACGGGCCGCTCGGCGACGCGCGCCGAGCTCGAGGGGTTCGGCATCGACCCCGCCGAGAGTCGTCGCATGTGGCAAGAAGCCATCGAGCACGTCGTGGGGTGCTGGACCAACGAGGAGTACGAGTTCGCCGGCGAGTTCTGGCAGATGCCGCGCCGGCGTGTCCAGCCCAAGCCGTGGCAGAAGCCGCACCCGCCGTTGTGGGGCGCGACGACCAGCGACGAAGGGCATGCACAAGTGGGCGACCTCGGTCTCGGGCTGTGCTCGTTCGCCGTCGGCCTCCCGCCGGCGGAGGTGCAGCGCAAGATCGACATCTACCGGGCCGCCGTCGCGCAGTGCAACAAGCCGATCGGCTCGTTCGTGCACAACGCAGCGGCGACCTTCACGATGGCGATCTGCGGGCCCGACCGCGACGAGGCGATCGCCCAGGCACGCGAGTCCTTCGAGTGGTACCCCAAGACCGGCGCCCGCCAGATCGCCACCCTCACCGACTGGATGGCTGAGCGCAACGAAGAGCTCGGAACCTATTCGTACGCGGCGGACATGAAGAAGACCGATGACGAAGGGACGCTGGACCTGCTGAGCCTCGAGTACCTGATGGACGCGAACGCGTGCGTGCTCGGGACGCCCGAGGAGTGCGTGGAGGCGTGCCGCGAGTACGAGGCGGCGGGCGTCGACCTCCTGCTCTGCCTCGTGAACCCCTACAAGATCCCGCACGAAACCGTGATGCAGACGATCGAACTCATGGGGACCAAGGTCATCCCCCATTTCGGCGACTGATTCGGTCTCAGGTGGTCGGCAGCTCGACTGCCATCGAGCGGCGCCACCATCGAGCGCGTGCCTCGCGCGGCAACGCGAGACCGGGATGCGGCAGGCTTGTGGCGTGCGGGTGGCTCGGTCCTCGTGGTGGGGTTCGCTGGTCAAGGCCTCTGTGGTCGGAGGGGCCGCTGCGGTCTTGGTGACCTCGCCGCTCCTTGCGGGCGCGCCACAGGCTGCGGCCGCCAAGGCCACGCGCGGCGCGCACCCCGCGCGGACCTCGGGCACCACGCTGACGCGCATCGGTCACGTGACGTTCTGGGAGTGCCCCGCCTCGACGACCGAGATGCTCGTCGCCGTGAGCACGGTGACGCTGCACCGGGGCGCGACACTCGACATCTCCTTCACGGTGCGAAACATGAGCACCAAGTCGTGCAGCTACACCGCACCGTACGCCAGCGCCGCTTCGGGTCCGACCGCATCCACGCTGCAGGCCGGGCCGTGCGGCTCGGTGGGCTTCGAGGTCGTCGGGCCGAATCACAAGAACGTGTGGCCGGGGACGCAGGTCGTCAACTGCCCTGCACTCGGTTTCGCGCAGCTCGCCCCGAATGCAACCATCTCGGGCACAGGGACCTGGGACCAGACGAAACCGAACAGCACCAGCCGCGTGCCGACCGGTCGCTACACCTTGGTCGTCACCAGCACGCACTTCAGCTTCCCGCTACGCGTCGTCTCACCCTGAGCCCGCCGGACGCGTACCAGCGCCGGGTGGGTGGCCCTCAGGGGATGAGGGCGATCTTGCCGACGGTACGCCGGCCGAGGAGATCCTCGAGTGCCCGGGCGACGTCGTCGAGGGGGTATTCGACCGGATGGACCGGGTCGATGGTCCCGTCGCTGACCATCGTGAGCAGGTCGGCCAGCAGGACGCGCTGCTCGTCGGCGTGCTGCATCGCCCAGATCCCCCAGTCGATGCCGATGACCGTGCGGTTGCGCAGCAAGACCTGGTTGAGCGGGATGGAGGGGATCGGGCCGGCGGCGAACCCGATGACCAGATAGCGGCCCCGATCGCCCAGCGCACGCAGCGACGGTTCGGCCAGAGGGCCGCCCACCGGGTCGACCACGATGTCGACGCCGGTACCACCGGCCCAGGCGCGGGCCGCGTCCTTCACGGACTCTGTGGCGGGGTCGATCGCCGCATCGGCTCCCGCCGCGATCGCCGCCGCCCGCTTCTCGTCGGTCGAGGCGACGCCGAGCACCCGGCAGCCGAGCGCCCGGGCGACGCCGATGGCGGCGAGACCGATGCCACCGCCCGCGCCGAGAACGAGGACCGACTCGCCCGGCTGGGCCTGTGCGCGCTCGCGCAATGCGAAGAGGCAGGTGCTGTAACTCTGGGTGAAGGTGGCAGCGCGGGGCGCGTCGAGGCTGTCGGGGATGGCGGTCACCGACGACGTGGACGCAACCAGGCGACTGGCGAATCCGCCGAGACCGGCGGACACCAGGACGCGTTGCCCGAGCGAAAAGCCGTCGACCTGTTCCCCCAGACCGACGACCGTCCCGGCGGACTCGGTCCCCGGTACGAACGGCACGGGCGGCTTGATCTGGTACTGCCCGCCGACGAAGAGGGCGTCGACGTAGTTGACGCCGGCCGCCTCGACCTCGACCGCAACTTGACCCCGCCCGGGTTCGGGGTCGGGGCGTTCCTCGACACGCAGCAGCGACGGCGGTCCTAACTCGTTGCAGACCACGGCTCGCATCGGGGCGAGAGGCTACCGTCGCCCTTTTCGTCGGGACGACGGAGTTTCGAGCCATGGGGAGAGCGGGGGGTGGTCCCCTCGCCTGTATCACAACCTTCGTTAATTCACTAAACGTTCGTTGGATTAACGAAGGTTGTGATACACACGGAGACACTCCACCGGGGAGCGCCCGGACGGCCGCCAGGACTCCTGCATCTCCCTCGAGCCTCAGAAACCCGGCCGGCCGGAGCGACCTCACGACGCAGATGACACGCGCAGACGCCATTCGCCCCGTGCGAGACGACGAACTTGGTCTGCTGCCCGCGGTCGAAGCGGCAGCCGACACCATGTTCGAGTCCCTCGGCATCGGCCCGCTGCCGGGACCCGGCACGGTCGACGAATTCGCCGCCGCATTGGTCGTCCTGGTCGCCGGAGAGCCGCCGGTGGGCCTCTGCCGCATCGACGCCGTCGGTCACGGTGCCCATCTCGAGCAACTTTCGGTGGACCCGGCTTACGGGAGGCGCGGTATCGGACGGGCCCTGCTCCGGGCGGCCGTGAGCTGGGCGAGGGATGCCGGCTACGACGAGCTCACGCTCGCCACCTACCGCGACGTGCCCTGGAACGGGCCCTTCTACGCGTCAGAGGGTTTCGTCGAGATCGGCCCGGCCGACGACTGGCTCGTCGGGCACGGGCTCGCACCCGAGGACCCGGTCATGGGCGAGGGCGGTGCCCGCATCGTGATGCGGCGGGCGCTCTGATTGCGCTGTCAGCGGGCAGCACTGAGCCCGGCCGGGAACGAACGGCCGGACGCTCAGCCGGCGCCGGTGAGCTCGGCGTAGCGGAAGCAGCCCACCAGATGGTCGTTGACGAGACCGGTGGCCTGGAGGTGCGCGTAGACGATGGTGGGGCCGACGAAGCCGAAGCCGCGTCGCTTCAAGTCCTTGCTCAGTGCGTCGGACTCCGCACTGGTGGCTGGGAGTTGGTCGATCCGGCGCCAGCGGTTGACGATGGGCCGGCCGCCGACGAAGCCCCAGACGTAGGCGTCGAAGGACCCGAACTCTTCCTGGACGGCGAGAAAGGCCTTGGCGTTGCGCACCGTCGCCTCGACCTTCGCCCGGTTACGGATGATGCCGGGATCCAGCAGCAGCTTCTCGATGCGGGCCGGGGTGAAACGGGCCACCTTCGCGGCCTCGAATTCGGCGAAGGCCTTGCGGTACCCGCCGCGCCGCTTAAGGATCGTCGACCAGCTCAGCCCGGCCTGCGCGCCCTCGAGGACCAGGAACTCGAAGTGGGCGTCGTCGTCGTGCACGGGGACGCCCCACTCGGTGTCGTGATAGGTCACCATCTCGGGGTCGTTGCCGGCCCAGTCGCAGCGGCGGAGTTCGGTGCTCACGACGCCACCGTAGGGGCGAGCAGTGACGGCGTCACCCGGTACAGCACGTGGGGGCGCAGCGGATCACCCTCCGGGAGGCGGGGGTGGTCGAAGTCGCCCTGGACGTCGCGCACCATGCCCAGCCGCACCATCACGGCCTGCGAGCGCGCGTTCGACGTCGTGGTGAACGAGACGACCTCGTCCAGCCCGCCGGCGTCGAAGCCGTAGCGCAGCGCCGCCCCGGCCGCCTCGGTCGCGTACCCGTGGCCCCAGTGGTCGGGGTGCAGGCGCCAGGCCACCTCGACGGCTGGTGCGAAGGGCAGGTCGGGACTCACCCGGTGCAGGCCGACCAGACCGACGAACCGGCCGCCGCTGCGCTCCTCGACCGCCCACGGCCCCCAGCCCTCGCG
>DATJTU010000121.1:0-13097 GCA_035503015.1 Acidimicrobiales bacterium
CAGCGCGCCGAAGCCTTCCCGTGAGCGCATCGGGTCGGTGAAGCCGCCGATCACGAGTTCCTGCCCCTGCTGGCACTTGAATTTCAGCCAGTCCGATGACCGCTTGTGGACATAGGGCGCGTCGGCCCGCTTGGCCATGACGCCTTCCCACCCGCTGCGGCACGCCTGCTCGAAGTAGGCCTCGCCCGTCGTGTTCCGGTGCGCCGTGTAGCGCAACGGTCCGTCGAACGAGACGGACGCGCGGAGCAGCCGCTTGCGGTCCCTGAGCTCGAGGGCTGTGACGTCGAAGCCGTCGAGGTACACGATGTCGAACACGTAGTAGAAGACGGTGATCCCGCTGCGTCGGGCCAGCGCGGGGTTGCTGACCTGAATGCGCTTCTCGAGCCGGGAGAAGTCCGTCTCGCCCTTCGAGAACGCAACGACCTCGCCGTCCACCACCACATTGGTCCCCGCCTGCGCGGCCAACGCGTCGGCGACCTCGGGGTAGTGGTTGTTGAGCGGCTGCTGATTGCGCGACAGGAGACGGACGTCGTTGCCCTTCCTAAAGGCGAGGCAGCGCTCCCCGTCGAGCTTGCGTTCGTAGATCCAGGCCGGGTCCGAGAAGCGCTGCTTGGTGAGCGTGGCCAGCATCGGCTGCACCCACGCCGGCGGCGGCGTCGGGATCAACCGTTCCCGTGCGGCCGGGGGGAGCGTCTCGAGTGCGCCGTCACTTCGCCGCACGAGTCGCCCTCCGTGTCTTCGCGGGGCGACGGGGCGCGCCGTCGCTGGACGGGGTGAAGGCGTCGGGCTCGACGGCGGCCGCGAAGAGATAGGACGTCGCGACACTGCGGAAGGGGCGCCACTTCTCGGCGATATCGAGCACCTCTTGTTGCGTGGGGAGGTGATCGAGGCGATAGGCGCTGCGAATCGACTTGCGCAGGGCGAGGTCGCCCGGCAGGACGACGTCCTCGCGCCGGAGGGCGACAAGCAGCGCGCCCTGGGCAGTCCACGGGCCGATACCCGGGACCTCGGTCAACGCCGAGATGACCTCGTCGTCGGGGAGCGACTCCAACTCCTCCTCGTCCAGCCGGCCGTCGCTGAAGCGCTCCGCGAGATCGCGGAGCGTGTTGACCTTGCGCCACGAAAAGCCCGTCGCCCGGAGGTCCTCGGGTGACAATGTCAAGAGCTCTTGAGGCGAGGGGAGACGGCCTCCGAAGTGGGCCGTGAGGCGCTCGAGGATCCTTCTCGTGGCGGCGACCGACAGCTGCTGCCCGGCGATCTGGAAGATGAGGGAGCCGAAGAGGTCCATCGGCGGGAGCTCGTCGAGCCACGCATGGGGGTCGAAGTCGGGGCGGCGCTCGATGAGCCCACCGATGACCGGATCCACGTCGCGCAGATGCTGCTGGGCGCGTCGCAGGCGCGCCCGACCGGGCGCGCGGTTCGAACCGGTGCGTTTCGTCACGGGTGCCATCGATCTGGGCCGGCCGCCGCGAGGGGCACCGCGCCTATGCACTCTCCTGACGCCAGCGCGAGCCGAATTCCTCGTCGTGCAGGCGATGCAGTTCCTTGGTGTAGCGATCGAGCCGGTCCGCGGCCTGCTGCATCTCGTGGAAGTCGTGGCCGTGGTCGCGGGCAGGCGTCTTCTCCTCTGCACGCTTACGGACGACGTGCAGCTCCTCGCGTGCTAGTTCGACGACCTTCTCCAGCGTCGTCTCAAGTTTCGAAGCCATCGCACCTCATTCCTGTCTCGGGCGCGAGTGTCGCGCACGATCCAGGCGCGGACAATCGAAGGACGGACGTTGTCGTCCGGGATCCAGCCCCGCCACCCCCCAGACGCAAAGCCGGGCCAAGGTGGACAGCCCGCCTCCGCCCGGTTCTGTGCGCTACGAGCGGCCCCGCTTCGGTCCCACCGCGTGCCGGGCGGCTCGCACGAGCCGCCGGGAACGGTGCCCCGCCCGCCGTACGTGCGGAATGGCGCGCACCATCGCCGAGTTCAACGGGCCGCCGAGGCCGACGAGCACGCTCTTCGTCCGCCGCCGGTCCTGGTACAGCCGTAGCAACAGATCGTTGTCGGGGAAGGTGCAGACGTCGATCCACGCGGCATCCGTGCGGGCGTCGAAGTGCTCCATGGCTGCGAAGTGGAGCTGGACGCCCGGGTCGTAGTGGTTGAACTTCTCGTCGTGCCCCACCTTCACCAGGAAGAGGCCGTCGCCGGCTTCGAAGGAGATCTGCATGGAGACGGTGCGCCCGCCGGCATGCATCTTGAGGACCTGCAACCTGCCCTCGGCCGCGAACGCGGCGCACATCTCGGTGAAGTACTCGGACTCGCCGTCCTGCGTGCGCATGGCGACGCCGTTGTCGACCTTGTACCCCGCGGCTTCGAGCTCGACGTACTCACGGACCGAGTTGAGGTCGGCGGCCACGTTCTCGACCTCGAGCTCGGCGCCGAGGAGCTCGGACAGGCGGCGCGCGCGCCGTCGGTAGTCGCCGAGGTGGCGTTTGGACTGGTTCGACGTGTAAGAGCGGTCCGGACGCCGGTGGAGGAAGGGCTGGTCGAAGTCCTCGCTGACGTAGGTGGGCAGCCGCAGCCGCCGGGTCGCCTCGTCGAGCGCCGCCGCAACGGGACCGTCGGCGATCCATTTGAGTGCGAGGCCCTGCCAGCGGCCGCTCCGCCGTTCCGTCGACAACGTGGTGAGCGCCGACATCCACGCCTCGACCGGACGCTCCGGACCGAGCAGGGGGGTGCCGAGCCAGGTCATGCGGCGGATGTCGGTGGTGACGACGGGGAAGGGGAGCCGCCCGAACCGGGGCACGCGGAAGACCGGCGTCACGATGTGGAAGCACTCGCCGTCGTCGGCCACGAGGAGCGCAAGGTCGTCGCCGTAGGGCAGGTTGCGCGCCGCCGCGAGGACGCAGGGCGGCTCACACATCGGGTTGGGCTCCAAGGCGCGCGGGGCGAGGCTCCGCCACTTTTCCAGATCCGATGCGGTCAGCGCGCTGATCGGCACGATCCGGGCGCGGAGCTCGCGGCGACGCGCCGGCCGAACAACGTTCGCAAAGTCGGTTGTGAGTGGTGCAGGTGTCACGGATGGAGTACGTCCGACATGCAGCCGTGGTTTGACCCACGGGCCTCCGTTCCGTCAACTCACACTACGGACGCGTTGTCCCTCTCTTGTCCCATGCAGACGCGACGAACGTTCGATGCGACGACGGTCCAACTGCCGTTCTCGCGAGCGGAGCAGGACCAAACGATCTGCGTCGAGCGCGGAGATACTTCTCGGCCCAGCACCCGCGTCGCGCTGCAACAGGGGGAGCCAGCACGCCACGGGTGTCGCGCGTCGCGCGAGCGCCGACGCGTCAGGAAATCGACGGAGTCGCGCTCCCCGCGCCCGACGACTCGGCCGCAGTGTGCGGAGCGACGTCGTCGGGGAGGAACGATGCGATGTGTGCGCCCAGGCGCGTGGTGATGTCGGAACGGTGTTGCGCCAGCATCAGGCCGTGATCGAGGTCCTCGATCAACTCGATCTTGCAATGGGGCTCGTCGAGCGTCGTGCGCCCGGCTTGTGCCCCTTCGAAGAAGGGGGCCGCCTCCTCCTCGCCGCAGATGCAGAGGATGTCGGTGCCCTTCGCCGCGGTCTCCTCCATCCAGTCGAGCGGCGAGCGCTGGCGTGACCGGATGCGTGCGAGCGCCAGGTAGGCCCTCCGGACGAGCTTGAGGACCTTCCACGACGGCAGCGCGCGGTAGGCGCTGCGCAGGTTGCCGCCGACGGGCTTGGCGAACCTGCGGCGGGGGTCCAGCGGACCGGAGCTGATCTCGGGCGGCGTGAAGCGCAGCAGCGGATTGATCGAGAGCACCGAGACCGGGTGCAGGTCGATCGCGCTTTCGAGGGCCTGGTAGGCCCCTGCGCACAGGCCGACCAGCACTGCCGGGATCAGCGCGGCCTGCGAGGCCGGGCCCGACGGGAGGGGCACCATGGCGTCATCGAGTGCGTCGACGACGTCGTCGAAGGCCTCCGGGGCGCGCACGACGTTGGAGGGCTGGCCGGGGCGCACGGGACTGTCGCCCAGGCCTGTCATGTCGAAGCGCACCGTGGGAAAGCCGCGGGCGGCCCAGTCGCGGCTCAGCTCGACCCACATGCGGTTGGGGCCGGTGTGTGGGTCCCGGCCGCTGTTGAGGAAGAAGACCGTCGGCCCCGTGGCCTCGTCCGGACCGCTCGTGGCCACGCCGAACATCGAGTGCGGCCCGATGGCAACGAGCCGTTCGGTCACGAGTGAGCCGTCGCTGCTGCGCACGGTCATCGCGGTCCGGCGCGCAGGCGCGTGCTGCACGACGCGCTCGGCCGGGAACACGTCGTCGAGCCAGCCGGCGATGTCGTCGATCGCCGCGGCGGGGACGTCGCTGAGGAAGGGCTCCACGTCCATGAGTTCGGCCTGCCCGGCGGCGTCGCGCCGGTCGATCCTGGACTCGTCGACGCCGAACGACCCAGAGGCGGGGCGGTCGCTCCGGTCGAGGATCAGCGCTCGTGCGACATCGGGCAGGGACGCCGGCGCGGTGAACGCGGTGAGCTCCTCGGTCGTGTCGGGTGTGAGCACGAAGCCGGCCACCTCGGTGCTGCCGTCCGCGGTGCGCTTCTTGCCGTAGAGCAGGCGGAAGAGGGCGGACTGCTCGCGGAGGAATTCGCGGCCCGAGCCGCAGGGGTCCCAGAGCACGAGGCCCGAGACCGGGCCGCTGGTTTCCGCGGCCCGCGCGGCGAGGAGTGCACCCATGCGCATGCCGACGAACGCGAGCGGCGTCGCGTCCGAGCTGGTGCTCAGACTGTGCGCCAGGTCGACGGCGTGGCCGACCGACGCGAGCGCGGCGGCGATCCGGCCCGGGTCCGATCCCTCGCCGGCGGAGTCACCCGTGCCGTCGTAGTCGAACCGGATGGCCGTGATGCCGCGGGCGGCCAGTGCCTCGGCCAGCATGCGGAAGGTGTAGTGCGCGCTGATGTACTGGCGCAGCAGGGGCTGGCACAGGATCGCCGTGCCGCGGGACAGGCCGTCGGCCGGCTGGTGCACCCAGCCGAAGAGCGGGCGGTCGTCGGGGCCGAAGTAGAGCGGGGTCGCCTGCGTCGCACCATCCTGCGTCGCGGTGGGCGCCGCGTCGGCGCGCCGCTGGTCGGGGGTGGGCGCGGGGGCGCCGGCCGGTGCGGCCGGCACCGGCGCACTCCGGGCCGTGGTCACGACTCGCCCTCGGGACGGATGACCGCGGCGACGGTCGAGTTGAGCGCCCGCACCCGGCCGCGAGGCGGGCGGTCCGGGTCGCCGTCGAACAGGGTGACGATCCGCTCGGCGTGGGGCGGCAGGTGGAACCACGAGTCCGAGGGCCGGTAGCCGGGCGCGTTGACCGAGACCCACTGGGCGAACCGGCGGGTGCTGATGCGCAGGCGCGGCTCGGGATCCGGCGCCAGGGCCACGGCGCTTAGGCCGAGGTCGCCCTCGATCGCCCGCGCCTGGCCGAGCGGCAGGGAGACGTCCTCGGAGCGCACCACCCCGGTCTCGTCGGCGAGGCTCACGGCGACGACGTCGTATTTGGGCGGGCCGAACCGGTAGGCGTAGTTGAGGTCGGTGAAGTCGTCGAAGAGGTTGGAGACGTTCACAATGTCGGTGCCCCGGGCCTTGAGGTGCACCTGGCGTGTGGCCTCCTGGCTCTGGGTCTCCCCGTTGGTGAAGAGCCGCACCGAGAGTTCACCGGTGAAGGCGTCGGCGTTGTCGTTGAAGAGGTGCGCCCAGAGCCCGTTCAGCCCCTCGTCCATCAGGGCGACGCAGAGCGGCTCGGAGACCCGCCGCATGGCGTAGAACGGCGCCTTCGGCTGCCCGGTCACGTCGACGAGGCCCCAGCCCGCTCCCGGTGCCACGTCGTTGAACCCCAGCACGAGGCCGCCGCCGGCGCGCTCGTTGCAGCGCCACTCGGTGAAGACCGTCTGCATCAAGTAGGCGTTGGTCGCGCGCCCCAGATCGAGCGCGCGCTCCGCGTCGGAGTAGCGCTCCCAGAGCGGGTCCACCCCGAAGACCTCGCGCATGTAGAAGGACCGGACGTCGTCCATGTCCCAGGAGCGGCCCGGGTCGTGGTGCATGCCCCGCTTCCAACGGGGGTCGTGCACCGCGACGTTGGCGCCGCCGAACGCGGCGACGGCCTCGGGTTCGGGAGGCGTGGCGTAGCAGAGGCACTCGGCCGCGAAGCGGACGTCGTCGCGCCGCAACGCATCGAGCGGGCGCAGGTACCCCCCGATGCCGAAGTACTGACTCACGCCGGTGTCCGGGCGGTAGACCGGGTCGCCACCGGAGGGGTTCGAGCTCACGAACTCGACGCCGGGGAGCAGCTGGGCCGTCAACGACGGGATCACCGTGTCGAACAGCTCGGAGGGGAACCCGGTGTGGCTGCCGCCGTTCATGGCGGCGATCTCGGCCACCTCCTGGTTGCCGCACACGATCGCGAGCGCGGCGTGGCCGGAGAGGTCCGCGAAGGCCTGTCGCAGTTCCACCTCGACGTTGGCCACGAAGGCCTCGTCGTCGGGATAGTCCATGAAGGCGAACATGCAGTCCTGCCAGAGCAAGAGGCCGAGCTCGTCGCACGCCTCGAGGAGCGCGGGCTCGGCGTAGGTCGTGGTGCCCGGGACGCGCACCATGTTGAGGTTCGCCTCGCGCGCGAGGGCCGCGCGCCGGCGCACCTCGTCGTCGCTGGCGCGGAAGCTGACGGGATCGGGCGGGAACCAGTTGGCACCGCGGACGAAGACCGGCGTGCCGTTCACGACGAAGGTGAAGCCGCCGTCGGACCGGTCGACTTCGACGGTGCGGAACCCGACCCGGCCGAGCGGATAGGCGTCGCCGGCGACCCGCGCCGTCACCTCGTAGAGAGGTTGGGCGCCGTGGGTGTGAGGCCACCACCGCTCGAACCCCGAGACCGGCACCGACGCCCGCAGTGTGACGCCGTCGCCGTCACCGTCGCCCACGACCTCGAAGGGCGCCTCGGCGCCGAGGCACAGGAGAGCCGGCGTTTCGCTCCCGGTTCCGGCCGCCCAGTCGGGCAGTGACGCGAAGCGCAGCGTGGCCTCCACGAGGCCGCGCTCACCCTCGCACGTGGCGTGGAGCGCGGTCTCGACTGCAGCGTCCAGGGGGGCCTCGTCGCGGGTCAGGGTGACCGGCCGCCACGGGCCGACGGTGCGTGGCGTGCGCGCCCAGCCGGGGACCCGGCCCAACAGGTCGGTGCGGAACCACCGCAGGGCGTGGGTGTCGACCTGGGTGGTCTTCCAGCGCGCCCGGGGTCGCCGCACCGCCAGGACGGGGGCGAGCGCCTCGCAGCGGATGACGAGCTCGTTCTCGTCGCGCAGGTCCTCGAGCGCGACGGAGGTGCGCACGAACATGTTCTCGGTGCGCGCCACGTGGGTCCCGTTGACCCAGACGTCGCCCAGGGTGGCGATACCGCCCAGGTGCAGGCGCCAGGTGCCGGGCCCACCCGCGAAGTGGCAGCGGAACCACCAGTCCTCGGCGTCGTAGGCGTGGTCCGCGACGTCGGACGCGGGCGTGCCGGCGCCGGCGAGCGCTTCGGCCGCGGTCCCCGGGACGCTGGCGGGGAGCCACTCGAGCGCGTCGAGCCGCGACGGGTCGGGCGTGTCGAGGACGCCTGGCGGCGTGCGCGCACACGACCACGTCGCGTGCGCCAGCAGATCAGGCATGCAGCAGCGAGGCCGAAGCCTCGATGGCCTCCTCCCAGGCCGATTCCATCTCCGCCATCGAGTCGCTCAAGTCGACCGACTTGCCCCGCAGGGCGCGGGCGAGCAGGAACTCGAGTGTCTTCGCCTTCTTGGAGACGGCCAGGAAGGCCTCGGCTGCGACCTCGCTCTCCTTCGATGCCGCTGCATCGCCCGATGCGGCGTCCGAGGCGCCGCCGTCGCCGGCGAGCCAGCGGACGTAGTCGGCGGCCAGCTCGGCGTTGGAGCCGCACTGGCGGATGGAGCCGAACGCGTAGCGGTGGAAGGTGTCGAGCCCCGCCTCGATGAGCCACGGCAGGTCGTCCTCGATGCGCTTGCGCATCGCCGCGACCGGATTGCCGCTCGGTCGGCGCGCCAGGTGCTCGCGGGCGAGCTCGCGGGCGAGCGGCCGCACGTCCTCGCCGCGGCGCAGGTGCTCGAGGTCGATCGCCTCCGCGTAGGGCGGGATGACCGCCACCGCGGGGTCGCCGACGAGGCGCTCGTAGTCCTCGCCATCGAGCTCGTAGTAGCCGCCGTTGTGGAAGTACCCGATGCGACCGGCCTCGGGGTCGATCATCTGGACGGCGACCGTCGTCTTCTGGTGCGCCGTCCGGTAGGTGAGGCCCTCGGTGTCGGGAAGCCACCAGGCGTCGACGTCGATGGTGAGCATGCGGCCGAGCGCGATCTGGTCGGCCAGGTGGAACGGCAGCTCGCGCCAGAGGTTCACCTCGTAGGCGTCGATCCCCCACAGGCGCCGGACGTCCTCCATGGCGAACTTGAACATGCGCCACTGCTCGCCGTCGAAGCCGGCACTGAGGAGGAAGCCCATGGCGGCCAGCGGTTCGAGCCCGAGCGCGTGCAGGACCTCGATCCACAGGTCGGCCGCACAGTTGGACTCGAGCCACATGCGGTCGTCGGCGTGGACGAGATGGTTCTGGTAGGCCTGCGGGTCCACATCGAGGACCTGGACCCTCACGGCCGGGCCCCCGCGAGTCGACTGCTCACAACGTGAGGGCCTCCCTGACCTCGGCCGGCCAGCGGTCGAGGTCGAGGCCGTGGTTCCACAAGAGGGCGAGCGTGATGCGGTCCACGCCGAACGCGACGCAGGCGCTGTGCGCCACGGCGCCGTCCGCGGTCTCGATCGAGAACGGGCTGCCGAAGTGGTCGCGGTGGCAGTTGCCCGAGATGATGGCGACCTGGTGGTCGGGGCTCCCGATGGGCGTGGTGCCCTCGAGCTTCAGCACCTCGTCCTGCTGGCCCTTGGCCATGGCGGTGCCGAGGCGGCCGAAGAACGGGTCGTTGGCCGGGATCACATCCATGTCGAGCCCCAGCCGGCGCAGGATCGAGATGCCCACCTCGAGACCTGCGTCGCGGTGCTCCTGGGCCTCTTCGGGCGTGCCGACGAAGACGATCTCGTGCATCTGGAAGGTCTGCATCCGCGCCGGGTCCTCGCTCGGCTCGTGGCGGAAGCAGTAGCTGAACACGTTGAAGTACTTGCCCTCGGAAGGCAGGGTGCCGGTGCACATCGGGTACACCGGGTGGCACGCTGCCGAGGCCAGGAACACGTCGGCCATCTCGAGCAGGTCGGACCAGTCCTTGCCGGACTCCGAGCGCCGCATCAGTTCCGCGTGCTCCTTGTTGCCGCCGGTGAAGACGTGAATGGCGCCCATGAGGTCGGGGAAGGACTGGACGTAGTTGGTCTCCTCGAAGGTCGCCCGGTTCACGACGGGCGGGAACTGGATGCCGGTCGCGCCGAGGTCGGCGCCCCAGGCGTCGACGAGCGCGTTCAGCCCGTTGGCGATCGCCGCGTAGTTCGAGGAGCGCCCGAGCACCCCCTGGATGCCGGTCGGGAAGAGATAGCCCGCCTCGACGAGAGCCAGGCCGAAGTCGGTCGTGTTGCGCGTGGTGGTGTCGCTCATCGTCTTACCCCTTCGAGATCGTGAGCATGTGTGCGTTGGCGTCCAAGAGCCGCGTGTTGTTGATCATCACGGTGGCGCTGTAGGCGTCGCGGAGCTGGCGTCCGAGGCTGTAGGGCGTGCCGTGCGCGTAGCCGGCCATGCCGCAGAGCATCAGGGCGCCCGAGACGATCTCGACGACGAGGCGCGAGGCCGCGACCTTCAGCGTGTTCATGGCGATCGTGAAGGACATCGGCACGCCTTCGCGGTCCGACGCGTCGAGCCGGTCGAGCTCGTCGAGCGCGTCCTGCACGAGGGCCTCGAGCTGGCGCTGCTGCATCACGAGCTCGGCCAGCGCGGGTGCGCCCTTGGGCAGCACGTCGACGTTCTTGCGCGCTTCGGCGCGGACCATGGCCCGTGCCTTCTCGACGGCGGCGGACGCGATGCCGCGCCAGACGCAGGCCCAGAGCACGTGGGAGTAGGGCAGCATCGTGCGCTCGGAGATCTCACCGAAGGAGACCGGCAGGATCATGTCCTGGGAGCCCGTGGCCCGCAGGGCGAAGCCCGGGCTGCAGGTGCCGCGCATGCCGAGCGTGTTCCACTCGCCCGTCTGCTCGAGGCTGAGCCCCGGGGCGCGGCACACGACGAGGACCTGGTCGCTCTTCGGGGCGTCGGCGTTGCGCCGCGCCGTGGCGAGCACGGCGTCGGCGTAGGAGCCGTAGGAGATCACGCCGGCCGCCTTCTCGAGCTGGAAGCCCGTTTCGTGCGGCATGACCGCGCAGATGCTCTCGCGGGTGTTGCCGCCGACGCCGACCTCGGTGGTCGCCGAGGCGAGCAGGAGCTGCTCGTTGGCGATCTCCGCCATGAACTCCTGCAGGGCCGGCGTCTGCCCGTGGCGCACCACGCACGCCACCTGGAGGTGGTGCATGGCGAGGATCATCCCGCTCGACGAGCACATCCGGGCCAGCTCGGTCACCGTGTCGCCCGCCTCGGCGAGCGTGGCGCCGATCCCGCCGTACTCGACGGGGATCAGCGTGCCGAGGAGCCCGGCCGCCTGGAGGGCCTCGAAGGTCTCGAAGGGAAAGCGCGAGCGCGTGTCGACGTCGTCGGCCGCCGCCGCGGTCACGTCGGCCGCGATCGCGCCCGCCCGGGCCGCTGCCTCGTGACCGTGGATCTGGGTCGCACTCATACCGGGTCTCCTATCGCGCTGAGACTGGCGATCGAGGTGCAGATGGCCTCGATCGATTCGAAGGTCGACTTCTGGAGCATCTCCTCGGGGAACTCGATGTCGAATTCCTCCTCGAGGGCGAGCATCACGTTCACGCTCGCGTGGGAGGTCATGCCGGCCTGGAACAGGTCGTCGTAGACCTGGAGCGTCTCGACGTCCACGGGCAAGCGGGCGTGCTCGGCCAGCGTGGAACGGACTCGCGCCTCGAAGGGGTGCGCGGGCTCAGGCATCTGCTTTCTTCCTTTCATTGAGTGCTGCGAATTCGAGCAGTCCCGGGGTGAGGCCGCCGGGCAGGCTGAGGGCGGCGTCGGGCGGTGATCCACACAGGGCGAACACCACGGCAGCGGCGTACGCACCCTCGTGGGTCATGCTGAGGGACAGCGAGGTGATCCCGGCCTCCTCGGCCATCGCCGCGGCCGTCCCGCTGAGGACGAGCGCGCAGGAGCCGTCGGGCTGGCGTCGAACTTCCATACTGTTCCAATCGGGCTGATACCCGCTCGGCTGGAGCACCTTGATGGTTGCTTCTTTGGCGGCGTAGCGGGCGGCCAGCGACTGGAGCGACCAGCCGCTCGGCGTCCGGCAACAGTCCAGCTCATGGGGGGTAAAGACCCGTTGGAGGTAGCGCTCGCCGTGGGCGTCGAGGCCCGCCTGCACGTCGCTCAGGGCGGCCAGGTCGACCCCGACCCGGCAGGCAGGGGGGGTTGCCTGGGCCTCCGACAGGGGGTCCGTGAGGGCGCCGAGGGGGGCGTGCGGGCTGTCCGGGGCTCCGGGCAGGGCGGTCATGTGGCGAGGCTCCGGGCTCGCAGCGAGGTCCGCAGGGTGTGCCAGAGGTCGAAGATCTCGCTGCGCAGGGGCTTCACCAGCAAGAACACGACCCAGGGCACGAGGAGCACCAGGCCGAGGGGCGGCGGGACCATCGGGAGGAACATCGAGGGGGCGAGCAGCACCGAGGCGAGGATGGTCAGCTTCATCGAGTACTTGGCGAGCTTGCGCATCTTGTAGTCGTTGTAGAGATACGCAAGAAGCGACACCACGGATGCGATGCCGAAGCCGTTCACGCCCCACAGCTTGACCATCCCGATTGAGAACACCGTGAGGAGGAGCAGGTTGAGGAAGGCACCCACGGCGCCGACGGCGTTGCGGCCGAGGGCGTAGAAGAGCGACACGTTGATCATCGGGATGGCCCCGAGCATGAAGGCGAGGGCGAGCAGGCAGTAGACCGGCAGCGAGGCGGCCCACTCGTGGCCGAAGAGGTCGGGGATCAGCCAGTGGGCGGCCAGGCCGAAGATGGCGAACGGGACGCCGAGGGAGATCGTGAGCAGGAGGGCGCCGCGCTCGAGGCCCTCGCGGAAGCGGCTCGGGTTGTCGCGGTTGAGGGCCGACATGGTGACGATGCCGAGGCGGTAGGCGGCCCGCTTGGCGAAGCCCACCGTGGTGACCAGGTTGCGGGCGAAGGACACGAAGCCGACGCCTGCGGCGCCGACGAAGGTGCCGACGACGAGCGGGTTGACCACCTGGGTCAGGCTCTGGAAGAACGTCGCCGTCGAGTACGAGGTGCCGTGACGCAGGACGTCCTTGGCGGTCGCGTTCGACCAGGCCCAGCGGGGGCGCAGCCCCGAGAGCACGATGCTCCCGATCAGGAGGAAGCTCTGCCAGGCGAAGTACCCGGCGACGAGCGACCAGGCGCCGAAGTGCAGGAGGGCCAGCGGGATGGCCACCGCGTAGAGGACGATGTCGCCCCCCAGCTCGAGGATGCCCATCTTCTTGTAATCGAAGCGCCGCTCGATGTAGGCCTGCGCCGGCGCCCACAGCACGTTGATCGGGACACACAGGAGCAGGACGCGCAGCGGGACGGCGACGCCGACGGGGCGCAGCAGGGGGAGGAGCGCGAAGGAGAGCCCGATGGAGATGGCCGTCGCGGTGACGGAGGTGACCAGCAACAGGCTGTACACCTCGTTGTTCAGGCGCGCGGTCGGCTCCTCCTTGACGCGGATGAGGTAGATCTCGGTCCCCATCTGGCAGACGGTGACCACGACCGCGACGAAGGCTGCCGCGGCGGTGAAGATGCCGTAATTGCTCGGGCCGATCTCCCTGACGGTGATGATGACGCCGATCAGCCGGACGACCGAGCCCATGGCCTCCCGGCCGAAGAGGAAGCTGGCGCCGCGCATGGCACGCGAGGCGATGCGGCCGCCGCCGCCCTCGCCGTCCTCGCCGTCCCCGCCCCCCGTGGTGGTGGTCGTGTCGCCGTCGGTCGGGGGGCCG
>DATJTU010000122.1:0-6837 GCA_035503015.1 Acidimicrobiales bacterium
CCCCTGAAGTTCCCCCGCCGTGAACAGCGTACCGCGGGGAGGGGGGCTTCCCACAAGGCCCTCGGGTGTGCTGACAATGCTCGCCGCGATCTCGAGGGCGAGGGGCGGAGCGGACGACGGGGGAGTGGCTCGATGGAAGTACTGACGTTCGGAGCCGGACTGTGACGGGGCATTTCGACCACGCAGTGGTCGTGGCCGGCGCCGGTCCGACGGGAATGATGTTGGCCGCCGAGCTGACGTTGGCAGGGACCGACGTGGTGGTCGTCGAGCGACGCACCACCCAGGCGCCCGGTTCGCGCTCGGGCGGCCTGCACGCGCGCTCCATCGAGGTGCTCGACCAGCGCGGTGTCGCGGACCGGTTCCTGGCGGAGGGGGTGGCGATGCAAGTCCAGCGCTTCGCGGGGGTCCCGGTGGACATCAGCGACTTTCCCACCCGTCACAACTACGGGCTCGCCCTGTGGCAGAGCCGCTTCGAGCGCATCCTGGCGGGCTGGGTCGACGACCTGGCGGTGCCCATCGTGCGCGGCCACGAGGTCGCGGGCCTCGTGCACGACGACACGGGCGTCGACGTCCACCTGTCCGACGGCCGCTCGCTGCGCGCGGCGTATCTCGTCGGCTGCGACGGCGGTCGCAGCGTGGTCCGCAAAGCGGCCGGCATCGGGTTCCCCGGGTGGGACCCGACGACCAGCTGGCTGATCGCCGAGGTCGAGATGGAGCAGCAGCCTGCGTTCGGCATGCGGCCCGGCGGGGGGATCGGACCGGCCGACGGAGACCGGATCCGCGTCGTGCTGAGCGAGGAGTACAGGGACGACGCCGGCGAGGCCACCTTGGCGGAGATCAGCGCGGCGCTCGTTGCCGTCGACGGGACCGACTACGGCGTGCACAGCCCGGTGTGGGTCTCCCGCTTCAACGACATGACCCGGCAGGCGGCGTCCTACCGGGCGGGACGGGTCTTGCTGGCGGGCGACGCCGCACACATCCACTCGCCCCAAGGCGGGCAGGGTCTCAACATCGGGCTGCAAGACGCGGTGAACCTGGGCTGGAAGCTGGCCCAGGTCGTGAACGGGACGGCGCCGGATGACTTGTTGGACACGTACCACGCCGAGCGCCACCCCGTCGGGGCGCGGGTGTTGCGCAACACGATGGCGCAGGTCGCGCTCAGCGCCCTCGACGACCGCACCGAGGCCCTGCGGGACACGGTGAGCGACCTGCTGGGCATGGACCAGCCGCGCAAGCAGATCGCCGGCATGCTCTCGGGGCTCGACGTCCACTACGACCTCGGCGACGGACACCCGCTGCTGGGGCGGCGCATGCCCGACCTCGACCTGGTGACCGCCGACGGCCCGGTGCGCGCCTTCACGCTGTTGCACGACGCGCGCCCGGTCCTGCTGAACCTCGGCGAGCCCCGGCGCCTCGACCTCGGGCCGTGGGCGGCCCGGGTGCGGCTCGTCGACGCGGCCTGCGCGGGTCGCTGGGAGCTCCCCGTGCTGGGTGAGGTCGCCGCGCCGACGGCGGTACTGATCCGCCCGGACGGCCACGTGGCCTGGGTGGGCGAGGGAGACGACGCGGGGCTCCGGCCGGCGCTCACGACCTGGTTCGGGCCGCCCTACGTCGGGGCGGGATCCCGGGCCGGTTGACGTGACTACAAAGTGATGTCATAATGACATCATGAAGATGTCACTGGTCGTGGAGGGCCTGCGCTCCGATGTCATCAGCATCGGGGAGCTGGGCGACGACACCGTCGCTGAGGTGGCCGAGCGCATCGCCGAGCTCCTGGGCCGTTCCGCGCCCGGGCGCATCCTCGATCTGCTCTCGGAGGTGGCCGCGGAGATCTCGGCCGAGCTGCCGGAGGGCCGGGTCGAGATCCGGGTGGCCGGCGACGACGTCGACCTCGCCTACCTCCAGGACGAGTACGCCACCCCCGACGCCCCCGCTGACGGCGCCGGCGACCTCTCGGCCCGGATCACGCTCCGGCTGAGCGAAGGCTTGAAGAACAGGGTCGAGGAGGGTGCGGCTCGTGAGGGCGTGTCGGTGAACACCTACGTCGTGCGGATGCTCGAGCGGGGCGCATCGGCACAGCGAATGAGGGACGGGCGCAGCGGCAACCGGCTGCGCGGCTACGGCTCGACGTGAAGGGAGCAACGAACATGGAGTCGAACATGGAGTCGAACATGGGATCGAACAGGGAAGAGACGTTCGAGACGCCGGGCCTCGTCCGGTTGATCGTCGAGAACGCAGTCGGCCTCGTCGCCGTCACGGCGCGGGAGCGCGCGACGACCACCGTCGTGCTCGAGCCCGAGACCGCCGGCGCCGAGGAGCTGGTCGAGCGCGCGATCGTCGAGCACCGGCCGCGGCACGATCGCCACAACGTCATCGTGAAGGTGCACCGCGCGAAGGGCATGCGATTCGGGCGCCGCGACGCGGTGACGGTCCGGGTCGAGGTTCCGGTCGGGAGCGACGTCGCGGTGGCCACCGCCTCCGCGGACATCGAGGTGACGGGCCCCGTGGGCACCCTCGACGTCAAGACGTCGAGCGGGGACGTCTCGACCGACGACGTGCTGGCGGACGTCTACGCCAAGACCGCCAGCGGTCACGTCACGGTCGGCAACGTGGGCGGTGACGTGCGCGCACACTCGGCGTCGGGTGACCTGCGCTGCTCGAGCGTGGACGGCCGCGCCGACTTCGCGACGGCGTCGGGCGATCTCGAGCTCGGGGCAGCCCGTTCCCGGGTCGAGGTGCAGGCGACGTCGGGCAACGTCCGGCTGGGCGAGGTCGCCAAGGGCGCGCGCGTGGTCAACGTCTCGGGCGACGTCCGGGTGCTCTCCATCGCCGAGGGCGACCTCAGCGTCCGCTCCGTGTCCGGTGACGTCTCCGTGGGCGTGGCGCCGGGCGTCGACCTGCACGTGGACGTCGAGACCGCGTCCGGCTCGGTGAGGTCGGACATCCCGCTCGGCGACAGCCCGGCGGCCACTCGGAGGGACACCAGGGTCGACCTGAGCGTCCGCAGCGTGTCGGGCAACGTCGAGATCGCGCACGCGCTCGAGCAGGTCGCCTGAGCCCCAGGGGCGCGCCCCCACACCGCCGGCCCGGCGGACAGACTGTCGCGGTGCTCAGGCGATTCCCAGGTTCGATCCTGACGCTGCTGCTGGCGTTGCTGGCCTGCGCCGTCGTGGTCGGGCCGGTCTCGGGGCTGGCCGCGACCCCCGCCTCGGCCACGTCGTCGGCCGCAGCGTCGGGAACCACGACGTCGCTGCCGAGCCTGCGCTCGCCGACGGCGGTCCCCTCCGGTGCACCCTTGGTGGCGGGGACGATCCAGGCGCCGGGCGGGCCGTACCTGGTCGACCGTGACGGGCGCGTCGTCTTCTTCCACGGCGTCAACGCCGTCTACAAGTACCCGCCCTACGTGCTCTTCGCGGACCGGGGCAAGCCGTGGAACTTCTCCACCGCCGACGCGTCGCTCATGGCCCGGTTGGGCTTCAACGTGGTGCGCCTCGGGATGACGTGGAAGGGCCTCGAGCCTGGGACCGCGCCGGCCAACGACCCGGCCATCTGCGCGCACGGCGCGCCGGCGAACCCAAACCAGTTCAACCGCGCCGTCTTCGACCGCTACATCGCCCGGCTGACCAAGACGGTCGACCTGCTCGGACGCTTCCACATCTACACGATCCTCGACATGCACCAAGACGTCTACAACGAGATGTTCGAGGGGGAGGGCGAACCGAACTGGGCGGTGTGCACGAACCACGTCCCCAACGTCGATCCGCCGGGACGATGGTCGCTCGAGTACAGCACCCAGGCCGCCGGTGTCGCCTTCAGCCACTTCTGGCGCAACAACGTCAAGGGTGACCTCCAGGGCGAGTACGACCGCATCTGGGGGCTCGTCGCCAAGTCGTTCCGCGCCAACCCCTGGATACTCGGCTACGACCCCTTCAACGAGCCGTTCTCGACGTCGCTGATCCGCTTCGGTGACGCGCACTTCGACGCCGAGCTCGAGTGCTTCTACACCGGGACCGGGCACATCGGGAGCACCCTGCACGGCGCCCCGTTGCTCAAGTGCCCGAAGGACGACCCGGCCGACGGGGTGGTGCCGACCATCTTGGCCAACGACCCGGGGCACCTGATCTTCGACGAGCCGGACAACTACGCCAGCCGGGGGTACCCGACCTACCTCGGCCCGATGGACCTGCCCAACCTCGTCTACAACGCACACATCTACTGCGGGGCCCGCAGCCCGGTGACGGGGAACCCGACGAACGTGGACGCGTGCGCCGACCAGGAGCGCCACTCCTTGCTGGTCCGCGCCGCCGACCGGCCCGCCATGGCCTCGCCGTACCAACCCGGCGGCCCGGCGTGGTTCGTGACGGAGTTCGGGGCCACGAGTGATCCGGCCCTCATCGCCAGCGTCACCGCGCAGATGAACGCGGAGCAGGTGGGGTGGACGTATTGGGCCTGGAAGTACTACGGCGACCCGACCGGCAGCGCGGACGAGTCCCTCGTCATGGCCGACGGGCGGCTGCGTTCCACGGCGCTCGTGCTCAGCCAGGTGTACCCCCAGGCCGTTGCCGGCACCCCGGTCTCGTTCGCGTACTCGCCGTTGAGCGACGTCTTCACCATGGCCTATCTCCCGAACCATCGCGTCCACGCACCCACCGTGATCTTCGTGCCGACCGAGCTGCATTACCAGCACGGCTACTGCGCGACGGTGCGCGGTGCGCGCGTGACCTCGGGGGCCGGCAGCGACCATCTGGTGCTCCAGAACGCACGAGCGGGCGGCCGGGTCACGGTCCGCGTGGCGCCGGGCCGCTGCGCCCGCGGTTCGTAGCGCACCGGTGCGTCGGCCTGGTCGCACGAGCCGGGCGCGGGCGTAGGGTGACGACCATGTGCCGGAACATCACCACGCTGCGGGGGCTCGAGCCCGCGGCCACGCCAGAAGAGATCGAGGCGGCGGCCCGCCAGTACGTGCGCAAGGTCAGTGGCGTGCAGTCCACCTCGCCCCAGACCGAAGCAGCGTTCGAGCAGGCGGTCACGCAGGTGACCAAGGCGACGGCGTCGTTGCTGGCCTCCCTGCCGCCACGGCGCCAGCCACCGCCCACGCTGCCACCGCTGCGCAGGATCGGGGCCAAGGCGGCACCCGCCCGCTCGTCGTAGCTCCGCCGCAGGCCGGGCCGCGGCGCCCGCTCGCACCCGAGCCCTAATATGCCTTGACAGGTATATGTCTTGGAGAGAATATTAAGGGGTGACGGCGACATTCGAGGTCTTGGCCGAAGAGAGCCGGCGACGCCTCCTCGACGTCCTGGTCGAGGGCGAGCGGCCGGTCGGTGACCTGGTCGAGGCCTTGGCGCTGAGCCAGCCTGCGGTCTCCAAGCACCTGAAGGTCTTGCGCGACGCCGGTCTGGTCGAGTCCCGCACCGAGGCCCAGCGCCGGATCTACCGGGTGCGGCCCGAGCCGCTGCGCGAGGTCGACGCGTGGCTGGCCCCCTATCGACGCCAGTGGGCGGACCACCTCAACGCACTGGAACGCCACCTCGAGATCATGGACGGCGCCGGCGAGGAGCCCTGGGCATGACGGCCGACGGCGACCAGGCGCCCGCGGCCACCGGCGAATCCGGCGAATCCGGCGAGTACGGCGAGTCGGGCACCCTCGAGCGCCTCGGCGACCGGTCGGTACTGCGCTACCGCCGCCGGCTCGCGCATCCCCAGGACACGGTGTGGCGCGCGCTCACCGAGGACGCGCACCTGGCCGGGTGGTTCCCGACGACGATCGAAGGGGAGCGCAGCGCCGGCGCCGCGCTCCGGTTCTCGTTCCGCGAAGGCGAAGGCGCGCCCTTCGTGGGCGAGATGCTCGAGTTCGACCCGCCGGCCTGCATGGAGCTGCGGTGGGCCGACGACGTGCTGCGCTTCGAGCTCACCCCCGACGGCGCTGGTTGCGTGCTGGCGCTGACGGTGACGTTCCCCGAGCACGGCAAGGCGGCGCGTGACGCCGCGGGGTGGCACGTGTGCCTCGAGCAGCTCGCATTCGAGTGCGCCGGCGACGGGTTGCCGTGGCGCCCGCCCGACCGCTGGCGCGCCGTCCACGGTGAGTACGTCGCCCGGCTCGGGCCCGAAGCGTCGGCGATCGGCCCGCCCGAGGAGTGGGAACGGGCGCACGGCACCTGATCGCCGAGCTGCCGGCGGGCGGGCTCTCGACGTGGTGGATCAGCCGGCGGTGACCTGCAACGGCAGGTCGAGCAGACCCCGCAGCGTGAAGCTCGGACGCCAATGCGCCTCCTCGGCTGCGAGCTCGATCGAGGTGAAGCGCGCCAGCAGTGCGTTGAAGGCGATCTCGCCTTCCAGGCGCGCCAACGGCGCGCCGATGCAGTGGTGGATGCCCGACCCGAAGCTGAGCGGCGTGTTGTCCGGACGCCGCAGGTCGAGCCGATCGGGGTCGTCGAAGCGTGCCGGGTCGTGGTTCCCCGCTCCCTGGAGCACGACGATCCGGTCGCCGCGCACCAAGGGCTCACCGAGCAGGTCGGCAGGCTCGAGCGCGGTCCGCAGGTTGAACTGCACCGGGCTGTCGTAGCGCAGCAGCTCTTCGACGGCGGAGGGCGCGAGATCGGGGTGGTCCCGCCAGTCGGCCATCTGCTCGCGATTGCGCAAGAGGGCGAGCAGCCCGTTCCCGAGCAGGTTCGTCGTCGTCTCGAAGCCGGCCGCGAACAACAAGATGGCGGTGGACAGGATCTCGTCGTCGGTCAGCCGGTCGTCGCTCTCGCGGGCCTGGTCCAACGCGCTGAGGAGGTCCTCGCGGGGATGGCGGCGCCGGTCCTCGAGCAGCGCGGCGAAGTAGTCACCCAGATGAGC
>DATJTU010000123.1:0-21671 GCA_035503015.1 Acidimicrobiales bacterium
CCGGGCCAGCGGGCGAAGCGCCGTGACTGCTCGGCCGCCGAGCGCAAGCAGGCCACCGGGGCCGGGGGCAGCCAGCCCTCGAGCTCGGCCAGCGGGCGGCGCGCCCGCACCGCGGCGAGCGTGGTGGCCAGGCGGTAGCCCGCCGGCGTGGCGTAGTGGACGTTGTTGGTCGCCACCGCGTCGACCCCCCACTCCACGGCGAGACGCGCCAGCGCGTCGTTGCGCGCCGTGTCGACCGGGTCCCCGTGGTCCCACAACTCGAGGGCGACGTGGGCGCGGCCGAAGGCGTCGACGAGGCGTCCGACTTCGTGGGAGGCCGCCCGGGGCCCCGCCTCCATCAGCGCGGCGGGAACCGCTCCTTTCCGGCAGCCACTGAGCACCAGCCAGTGCCCGCCCGCGGCGCGCGCCAGCGCGTCGAGGGTGAAGACCGGCTTGCCCTTCTCGCCGCCGGCGAGGTGTGCGTCGGCCAGCACGGTGGACAAGCGGGCATACCCGGCGGGGTCGCGGGCGAGCACGACGAGGTGCGCACCGGTGGGGTCGGGCTCCCCGGTGCGCAGCCCGGCCGGCGCCAGCGTGACCTCGCTCCCGAAGACGGTGGGCAGCCCGCAGGCCCGCGCGGCCTCGGCGAAGCGCACCACGCCGTAGAAGCCGTGGTGGTCGGTGAGCGCCAGCGCACGGAGCCCGAGCCGGTCCGCCTCGGCCACGAGCTCTTCGGGGTCGCTGCTGCCGTCGAGGAAGCTGAACCCCGAGTGCGCGTGCAGTTCGGCGTAGGCCTCAGTCATAGATCGCCTCGACCCACCACTGCCCTCGTTCGGTGCGCAGCAGGCGCGCCACGCCGTCGGCGGTGACCACCTGCATGCGGGCCGTGCGCCGGCGTACCGACCACCAGCGCTCGGTGACGGGCCAGGGGCCGGCCCACGCCACCACCTGCTCCCACGGACCGCCGCCGATCGAGAGCCGGTCGATCGGTGCGGCGAGCAGCCCGCGCCCGCTCACCACCATGGCGCTCCCCTCGGCGTCGACCAGCTCGGCACGCGGTGGCGCCCGCAGCACGTCGCTCGGCGCGGGAGGCGGCAGCCGCCCGGGCCACGGCGCGCCGGTGGGGCTTGCCCCCGCGCCCAGGCCCGCACCGCCAACCGTGCCCGCATCGGGACTCCCCCAGGGCACGAGCACCGACTGGCCGGCCGGGTCGCGCCCGCCCTGCAGCCGGCCCACCACCACGGCCTCGATGCCGAGGCGCTCTTGCACCTTGACCACCGCGCGCGCAGCACGGCGGTCGGCCTCGGAGGTGCCGCCGAAGAAGCTGGGCTGCGCCGGCGGGGGCGGCGCGTCGCCGCGATCGGGGTCCTCGCCCCGGGCCACCCGCAGACGGCGCTCGATGGCACGGTCGCGCAGCCCGGCCAGCTCCCCGCTCTCGCCGCGCGCGACCGCATGGCACGCCGCCGCGTCGGCTCCGAAGCGGTCCGACACGTTGGCGACCGGCAGCGCGGCGAACCGGCCCAAGGTGGTGATCCCGAGCCGTTGCAAGGTGACGGCGAGGTCGGGCCGTGCCAGCGTGGCGACCGACCACGGGGCCAGGAAGTTCGCCGAGCCTCCCGGCGGCACGATCAGCTCCGCGCGCGCGGCGAGGACGGCGGCGAAGAGCCCGTCGGCTATGCCGACGCTGACCTCTTCGCCCACCCGCTCGGCCAGGAGGTCGGCGACCGCGTCCTCACCGCCGAAGAAACGGGCGGGCCCACGCGCCGGCAGCGCGCAGACCCCGAGCCGGACGGGATGGACCCACGGGCAGACCTCGCTCGCGTGCGACACGACGCGGGCGAAGCGCCGCGCCTCCTCTCCCCTCGCCCCTTCCTCGAGGAGCTCCGGGCACCAGATGACGACCAACCGTTCCACGCCTTCTTCTCCACCACGTTGTTCAGGCCGCCTCCGGCCCGCTGCCTCGGTCCTTCTCTTCGCCGTCCTTCCTGTCGTGCTTGTCGTTCTCGTTCCCGCCGTTCTCGTTCCCGCCGTCCTCGTTCGCGTCGCCGGCGTCCGACGCCACGGCGCCCGAGCCGGCGGGCAGCCACAGCGAGCACTCGCTGGCCCGGCCGGCGGCGCGGCGCCCGCTGACGCGCACCTCGGCCCGGCGCCCGCGCAGGTGACCGTGCCCCTGGCCGACGCCCTCCCACGCCCCGGTACCGACCGAGAGTGCGAGGTCGCCTCCCTCGGGCCACGCGCCGGGGCGCTCGAGCAAGACCACCAACGCGGCCTGGCGCTCGCGCGCCCGCGCGCTCAGGTGACGCGCCGCGGTCAGCCGGGCCCGGCCCGGCGGCCGCACCAGGACGGCGTCGACACCGGAGAGGAGGTCCCCGGCCGCCTCGGCCCACCCGGTGCCGGGGTGCGGCACGAACACGACCCGTCGCAAGTCGAGCCCGAGCCCTGCAGCCGCGACCACGCCCGGATCCGACAGCCCGACGGCGGCACACCAGCTGCCCGCCGCCGACGCCGCGGCGAGCAATGACAACGCCAGCGTGGTGGCGCCGTGCCCCGGCGGGCCGCTCACGGTGACCGTCGTCCCGCGTCGCAGGACGCCGCCCGGGAACAGCGGGGCCAGCGGCGGCGGCACGGGCAGCGTCCGGCCGGCCACCGGCGTGACGGGGCGGACCCGATCGGCCAATCCGGCGGGCAGCTCGCGGGACTTCAGGGGCCGGCGAGGCGGCGAGAGAGGTGGCGGCGGCGCGGTGTCCGCCGACGGGGACACCTCTCCCTCGGGCTGGAGAGCGAACATATGTTCGTACGATACAGAGCGAGTGTGCGCTCTGCTCAGGGCAGCAAAGCGCCAGGTCAGAGGCAGTTGTGCGGGTGTTGTGTCACCCAGGGAGCGGGTGGGCGACAATGCTGCCGGCATGTGCGGACGCTTCGCTCTCTACACCCCACCGGCGAAGATCGCCCGCTACTTCGGTGCCACGCTGGCCGACGACACCGAGTCCGACTTCACGCCGAGCTGGAACGTCGCGCCGACCGACACCGTGCTCGGGGTGCGGGAGCGGCCGCCGCGCCCGGTCCCGGCGGAGGCGGGCGGCGAGCCGTCCGAAGGAGCACCCGCGCCGGAGCCCGCCACGCCCGAACGCGTCTTGATGACGTTCCGCTGGGGCCTCGTCCCGTGGTGGTCCAAGGACGCCAAGGCGGGCAGCCGCCTCTTCAACGCGCGCGCCGAGACCGTGCCCACCAAGGCGTCGTTCCGCGAGGCGTTCCGCGAGCGGCGCATCATCGTCCCCGCCGACGGCTTCTACGAATGGCGCAAGACCAAGACCGGCGCGCGCCAGCCGCACTACTTCACCCGCGCCGACGGCGCGCCGCTGGCGCTGGCCGGCCTCGCCGAGCGCTGGCGTCCCAAGGACGCGCCCAAGGACACGCCGTACTTGCGCAGCTGCACCGTCATCACGGCACCGGGCGGCGCGGACATGGACGGCATCCATGACCGCATGCCCGTGATCTTGGACCCCGCGACCTTCGAGCTCTGGCTCGACCCGGCCAACGAGGACACCGAGGAGCTGCGCGCGCTGCTGCGGCCGCCGCCGGCCGGCACCGTCGTGCATCACGAGATCGGGCAGCGGGTGGGGAACGTGCGCAACAACGACCCGTCGTTGATCGAGGCGGTGTGAGCACGGGCCGCGCGCCGGAGGGACGCGGCCGGTTCGATCGCCGCACGCTCCTCCAGGCGGCACTGGCCACGGGCGGCGCGGCCGTGCTCGCCGCCGCCAGCCGGGGCGACACCGCGCGGGCCGGTGCGGCCATCGCGCGTGCCGCGGCGTCAACGAAACCGGCGGGGTCGGATCTCGGCGCGATCGAGCACGTCGTGTTCTTGATGCAGGAGAACCGGTCGTTCGACCACTACTACGGCACCTACCCCGGCGTGCGGGGGTTCGACGACCACCCGCACGACAGCCCGGGCGTGTTCGCGCAGAAGTGGCCGGGCGGACGCGACCCCAAGTTGCTGCCCTTCCACCTCGACGCGTCGACGTCGATCGGCGTGTGCACCCAGGACCTCGACCACAGCTGGCAGGGTGAGCACCTGAGCCGGGGCGGCGGCACCAACGACGCGTTCGTGAGCACCCACGTCCAGCCCCAGTTCGAGGGGCCCGAGCACGGCGTCCTGACGATGGGCTACTACGAGCGCGCGGACCTTCCCTTCTATTACGCGCTCGCTGACGCGTTCACCATCTGCGACAACTACCACTGCTCGGTGCTGGGCCCGACGCATCCCAACCGGCTCATGTCGCTCTCGGGGACGGTCGACCCCTCGGGCCACGCCGGCGGCCCGGTGCTCACGACCAACTCGTCACCCGACGTCGTCTACAGCGTCAGCTGGGACACGATCCCCGAAGTGCTCGAGGACGCCGGTGTGAGCTGGAAGGTGTACAACCCAGCGGGCGTGATCTTCCAGCCACCCTTCACCGAGCAGCACGGGATTCTCAGCGACGCCATCCTCCCGTACTTCTCGCAGTACAAGAGCCTCAGCTCCCCGCTGTACCAGAAGGCGTTCCTGCCCACCTACCCGAACGACTTCCTGGCGGACCTCGCCTCGGGCGAGCTGCCGGCGGTCAGCTGGCTCATCCCTCCCGCCGGCTACGACGAGCACCCGTCGTCGCCGCCGACGCTCGGCGAGTACTTCACGAGCCAAGTGGTGGCCGCGCTGGTGGCCCAGCCCGAAGTGTGGTCGAAGACCGTCCTCTTCCACATGTACGACGAGAACGACGGGTTCTTCGACCATGTCCCGCCACCGGTGGCTCCCGCGGGGACGGCGGGCGAGTATCTGACGCAGCGCGCGCTCCCGGCCGACGCCAAGGGCATCCGCGGCCCGGTCGGCATGGGCTTCCGGGTGCCGTTGCTGGTGATCTCACCCTTCAGCCGGGGGGGCCACGTCGCGTCCGGCGTGTTCGACCACACGTCGCAGCTGCGCTTCCTCGAGGCGCGCTTCGGCGTGAAGGCGCCCAACATCTCGTCGTGGCGCCGCAAGACCGCCGGCGACCTGACGTCGGCGCTGCACATGGGCTCTTCGACGACGAGTGTCCCCAGCCTGCCGAGCACGGCGGGCGACCAGATGTCCGACCTGCTCGCCATGGGATGCACCCAGCTCGAGATCCTCAACCTGCAGCCGGACATGCCCGTCTATCCGGTGCCGGCGCACCAGTCGATGCCGACGCAAGAGCGGGCGTAGAGGCTCTGGCACTGGGCCGGAGAGGCCTCGGGCGGTCGGGGTGAGCGCGGGCTCGGGCTCCGACGTCTGGACGGTCGAGCGACACCTCAACGGTCTGCCACCGTCGGTCGTGGACCTCTACGAACGGTTCATCGGGCTCGTCGAGGCGTGCGGACCCTTCGACTACCGGGTGACGAAGACCGCGATCGCCCTCCATGGTGCGCGGCGCGGCTTCGCCGGCGCCAAACCCAAGGCGCGCTGGCTCGACGGGTTCTTGGACCTCGAGCGCGTGGTCACTGACCCGCGGATCAGACGCTCCTCGCCGTACACCAAGCGGCTCTTCGTCCACCAGTTCCGCGTGAGCGAACCGGGACAGCTCGACGACGTGTTCGCGGGCTGGGTCCGCGAGGCCTACGACGTGGGCGCCGGGGCCGCGCGCTAGACGAGGACGACCGTGCGCCCGACAGTCTGGCGGTCGGCCATCGCCTGGAGAGCGCCCGGCAACGCGTCGAACGGGACCTCGGCACCGACGACCGGGTGCACCGCGCCCTGCCGGACGAGGTCGAGGACGTTGGTGTGGATCCGCTCGCCGTCGGCGTGGGACGGAAAGTTGTAGCCCGCGAGCTCTTTGAGCAGCGCGGGGTCGTCCATGTACGCAAGGCACACCCCGTAGAGAGAGAAGTTCCCGAACAGCACGGGACGCGGCACGATGCCTTCGTCCTCGGCTTCGATACCCGACGCGAACCCGACGAGGAGATGGCGCCCGTTGAAGGCCATGCAGCGGAAGGTGTCCGTGGTGACGTGTCCCCCGACGGTGTCGAAGGCGACGTCGACACCGCGTCCGTTCGTCGCGTCGAGCACGGTGTCGACGAAGTCCCGGTCGAAGTAATCGATCGCCACGTCGGCGCCGAGGGAGCGGCACAGCTTGACCTTGTCGGGGGAACCCGCGGTGGCGATCACCCGGGCACCGGCGTGGACGGCGAGCTGCACCGCCGCAGAGCCGACGCCGCCGGCCGCAGCATGGATCAGCACGGTCTCGCCGGGGCCGAGGCGCGCTCGCTCGTGCAGCGCGAGCCACGACAGGTGGAACGGGAGGTAGATGGCGGCTGCCGCAGCGTCGGGCTGGTCGGTCTCGGGCGGCATCTCGAAAGCCATGGCGGCGGGTCCGACGACGAGCTGGGCGTACCCACCGAACGCTCCGTTCGGCACGGCGACCACGCGCTTACCGAGCCATGACTCGGCTCCTTCGCCGGCGCCCTCCACCGTGCCCAGCACCTCCATGCCTGGGATGAACGGGAGCGGCGGACGCACCGTCTGGTAGCGACCGCGCACGCCATCGACGTCGTTGAAATTGAGGGTCGACGCCGTGACGCGCACCAGGATCTCGCCGGGGCCGGGCGTCGGCGCAGGAACCTCGTCGAGCTGCAACGCCTTGGCGGGTTCGCCGTATTCGTGCACTCGCCACGCCAACATGCCGGATCACTGTGGCACACGCACACGAGTACGGACACCTCAGACCCGTGCCTCTGGGGACGTGGCCGGCGGGCGCCGCGTCCGGCGATTCAGCGCACCACCACGTGGACCACGAAGGGACCGGTGCACGGGGTCTGGTCGGAGCCGGGGTGGATGCAGGCACTCTGGGGCACGGTGATGTCGGCGAGGCCCGGCTCCCACGCACGGAATTCTGCGACAAGGGGTTGCGGGCTCGACGTCAGCGGGCCAAGGATCGCCGGGTCGGTCGAGACGGCCGGGCTGGTGAAGGAGAGACCTTCGGCCCCGGGGAGCGGCTGCATCGTCACCACCTCGCCGACGGACACGTCGATCGTCTGCCCGTTCATGGACGAGTCCACCGGGACGAGCGGGGTTGGTGACGTCGTCGTCGTGGTCGAAGGAGGGGCGGCCGGCGGCGCGAGGAGAGCCGCCAGCGCGGCGAGGTTGTTCAGTTGGCCGACGGGATCGTGGTCGATGACGGCGGGCAGGTCGGCGGTGACGACCGCGGCGTGGAGGCTGATGGGGACGGTTACGGGCGGACTGCACGCCGGCCCGTAGGGCCGGGTCACCTCCACCTCGACGCCGGGGTCACTGCGGTCGACAAGCACGGTGCCCGGGTACTGGTCGCACGGAAGGACCGTCGCCTCGATCGTCCCCGAGTAACCACCCGGGTCCCTCGAGACCAGCGTCCAGGGCACCGAGTAGGACTCCTCCGCCACACCCACGGTCGGTGCCTCTCGGGCGCCGCTCCGGCACCCGCCGGGACCGCCCTCCGTGTAGACGAGGGCGTCGGCACCGTTGCGGGCGTCGATCATGAACACCTTGTAGCCGTGGTCGCTCGGCCGCGGCACGAGGCGCACCGGCGCGCGCTCGTTCGGGCAGCTGAACGAGGGGAGGTAGGTATGGACCACCACCATCCAGGCCAAGCGGTCGGTGAAGGACCGGACGACCGGGTACTTGCTCGCGGGTTGCCCCGGCGACGGAAAGCCGGTGATGGCAGGGAAGAACTTCGCCGCCACGCTGACCCGGCCGTAGCCGACGGCGACCCCCTGGGTCGCCGTCGCCGTGAGCCCCGCCGTCGAGGCCATCGCTCCACACACGGCTTGGTCCTCGGTGAGCAGCGGCACCTCGGAGCGCATGGGTGGTCGGACGACCAGGCCGCCGCCGTCCAGCGCGAACCCGTGCCGGGCGGAACCGCCGGTGAGGGCGGTGACCGCGGGGCCCGACAGCCAGGAGCCTTGTTCGGATCCCTTGGCAACGCCGTGCGGTAGCGCGGGCACGGCGCAGGTCGGGTTGGACAGGGTCTGGGCCGTTGCGGCGTCAGCTGTGGCGTGCAGTGCGGGCATCGCGGCCGCCACGGTGAGGGAGATGGCGACGAGACCCCCGCGCGCGAGTCGCACGCCCTCTGAGACCCCGATTCCGCCAAAAAGGTTCGGGAGCGCTACTTCCAACCCTGCAGGACGTGCTCGAACCACCACTGCGGCGCCGCAGTCACCAAGGCGGCCATGTCCCAGTAGTCGGTCCAACGGGTGATCCGTCCCTCGCTGATCTCGTGCACCGACGTCACCGGCAGAGCCATCGACTCTCCGGTCGGCCACTCCCAGGACTCGACGTGCTCGGTGATGACGACGTCGTCGCCGGCCACGAGATGGCGGCGCTCGTCGTGCAGCCCGGCGAGCTTGTCCCACGCCAGGGTCAGGCGCTGCACGATCTCGTCGGGTCCGCGGGCCACGTCGTCCTCCGGCGTCGTGATGTCCGTGTACTCCCCATCGGGAGCGAAGCGCTCTGCGGCCGCCGTAAGGTCGGGACGATAGAGGTCGGCCCAGAACGCCTCGATGAGAGCACGGTTGTCGTCAGCTCGAGTCATGCTGGGGACCTCCGGTCCATAGTGGGCGTGGACCCTGATGCACCGGCCTCGAACGGCCGGCGCCCGGTGTAGAGCGCAGTGACGAACGTGCGCTCGACCCGGCCCCCGAAGGTGTCCCGGACCAGCGCCTCGAGCCCGTCGAGCACCGATGTCTGCTTCTCCGGCGCGAGCCGCAGGACGGTGGCAACCGAGGCGTAGAGCGCACGGACCTGTGCGGCGTCGAGCTCCATCTTTGTCCTGATCACCTGGGATTCCACGTCCACGAACCCACCCCACGTCCTGAGCGATTGGAGCCGGCGTTCGGCGTCGAGTTGGAACGGTGGCCTGCCCTGCTCTTCGAAGGCGAAACGATTGCTCGATCCGAGGATCGGCTCGGCGGCCCGGCTGAACTCGTCCAGCGCGGTCGGGTCCTGATAGAGCGTCCACCACAAGGCCACGGACCCTCCTGGGCGCACCACCCGTCTGAGCTTGCCCAGGCCCCGCTCCTGCTCCACCCAGTGGAAACTCGTCGCCGCCACGGCGAGATCGAAGGCATCGTCCTCCAAGACCGCGTCCTCGAAGACCGCCTCGACAACGTCGAGGTCCGCCGCCGCACGGAGGCCATCGGTGAGGAAGGCCGCGAGGTTCGCGTTGGGCTCGACCGCGACGACCGAGGCGCCGGCCGCGAGGAGCTCGCGCGTCACCAATCCGGTCCCAGGGCCGATCTCGAGCACCCGGGTGCCCGTCGTGAGACCACACCGTTCTCGAAGCGCCGCATACAGCGCAGGCGGGTATTGCGGGCGGCCGGCCTCGTAGACAGAGGGATCCAGACCGAAGAGCCGCCGGCCGTCCTCGAGTCGAAGGACGTCGTGCTGAGGTTCGGCGGCCATGACGCAAGCATATGAGTAGGGTCCTGCGCAGTGCGTTGTGACCAAGAGCGGCGAACCAAGGGGGCAGTGCTTCGATGAGCGCGACTGCGAACTGGGACCGGGAGCAGTGGGCGCTCGTGGTGAGGCGCTCGTTCGAGATTCCAGATCCGGTTTCCGACGGCGAGGCCCAGGACGTGCTCGTCGCGCGTGTCGAAGAGCTCCTGCGTGACAACGGATGGACCAGCGCCACACGCGCGGTCGCGGAGGCGGTCCTCGAAGCTCTCGTCGTGATGGGCGCGAGCGGCGATCTCGACAACCTCATTCCCGCGGCCGACGTGTCCCGCTCAGATCCGAGCGTGCCGACCCGGGAGGCCGCATTGCGCGTCCTCGATACGGGGACGACGATCGTGGACCCCGAAGACCTTGTCTTCGACGGGAGTGGCGACTATCCGCCCGAGATCGTCGCCTCGGTCCAGCAAGTTCTCGACCTCGTGAACCACTACCTGGGCGAGCACCCGTTGGGCTGAGGGTCGACGTGCTACGTGGACCGCTGTCGTTGTTCGTCGTCCCCGCCGCCGGCAACCGCGTCGGCTGACCGGGCGGGCCGCCACGGCCTCCCGCCGTTCGGCCGGGTCCCGTAGGGTGGGCCGCTCAATGCAGCAATGGGGGTAATGGTTCGTGACGTATCGAGTGATCCAGTGGGCGACCGGCAACGTGGGACGGGCGGCGATCGAAGGGGTCCTCGGCCACCCCGAGCTCGAGCTGGCCGGTTGCTGGGTCCACTCCGAGGCCAAGGACGGCGAAGACGCCGGCACGCTGATCGGCCGCGACCCCATCGGCGTGGCGGCGACGCGTGACGTCGACGCGCTGCTCGCGCTCGAGGCCGACTGCGTCGTCTACAGCCCGATCTTCGCCGACACCAACACGGTCATCCGGATCCTCGAGTCGGGCAAGAACCTCGTCACGCCGCTCGGATGGTTCTACCCACCCACCGAGGAGCGCACCCGGCTCGACGTCGTGTGCCACACCGCCGGTGTGACGCTGCACGGCACGGGGATCCACCCGGGCGGCATCACCGAGAAGTTCCCGTTGATGGTCTCCGCCTTATCCGCCTCGATCACCCGTGTGCGGGCCGAGGAGTTCTCCGACATTCGCACCTACGGCGCACCCGACGTCATCCGCGATTGGATGCTCTTCGGCAAGACGCCCGAGGAGTCGCGGCAGAGCATCATGGCCGAGGCCCTCGGGGCCGGATTCCGCCAATCCGTGCACATGGTCGCCGACGAGCTCGGCTTCGGTCTCGATCCCGAGCTGCGCACCACACACGAGATGGCGGTGGCCACCGAGCCGATCGACTCACCAATCGGCCCGATCCAGCCCGGTCTCGTCGCGGCGCAGCGCTTCCGTTGGGAGGGTCTCGTCGACGGTGAGCCGGTCGTCACGGCCGCGGTGAACTGGCTTATGGGCGAAGAGCACCTCGACCCACCGTGGCGCTTCGGACCGGACGGGGAGCACTTCGAGGTGGAGATCACTGGCGACCCCGACTGCCTGGTGTCGTTTCGCAAACTGCACCCCGACTCCATCGCCGACGGGCTCGAGCGCAACCGCGGCATCGTCGCCACTGCGATGCACTGCGTGAACTCGGTTCCGTATGTCTGCGAGGCGGCGCCCGGGCTCCGCACCTACCTCGAGATGCCGCTGGTCGCCGGACGCGCTGCCGCCCCACTGCGCCGCGGACGCGGCACGACATGATCCTCGACCGGTTCCGCCTGGACGACCGCGTGGCGATCGTCACCGGCGCGGGTCTCGGGATCGGCCGGGGCATCGCAGTCGGCCTCGCCCAGGCGGGAGCGGACGTGGTGCTGGCGGCGCGCACGCAGTCGGACCTGGAGGAGACGGCTGCATCGGTCCGGGCGACCGGACGCCGGGCGCTCGTCGTCCCGACCGATGTCCTGGAGCTCGACCAGCTCGAGATGCTCGTGGACGCCTGTGTGCACGAGTTCGGCCGGCTCGACATTGCGGTCAACAATGCGGGCGGCGCCATGCCGCGCGCCGCGCTCGACACCAGTGCGGGGTTCCTCGAGCGCGCCTTTCACTTCAACGTGACCGCGCCATTCACGCTCAGCAAGCTGGCGGCACGACGCATGGTCGACACCTCGGGCTCGGGCGCGATCGTGAACATCTCGTCACGCTCGGCCAGCATGACGCAGACCAGCTTCACCGCCTACGGCGCCGTCAAGGCTGCGCTCGACCGGCTCACCCAGAACATGGCACCGGAGCTCGCACCACGCGTCCGCCTCAACGCGCTCGACGTGGGCGGTGTGGCCACCCGCTCACTCGACATTGTCCTGACCGACGATGCGTTACGTCGCCAATTCCTGGCCGGCACGCCGATGGGACGGCCCGGCGAGCCCGAAGACATCGCGTGCGCCGTCGTCTATCTGGTCTCTGACGCCAGCTCCTGGGTCACGGGCAAGGTCTTTGAGATCGACGGCGGCACGGAAGCGCCCGCGATGACGGTGCCGGTGCCGCCGTTGGAACCTGCGCACCACTGAGGCGGCGGTCGCCGACGTGTCGGCACGATCTGGACGAATCGTCCCACCTACGGGGCAGTCATCGCCCACCGGATGAACGGTGTGACCGGTGCGCCAGTCCTACTCGGGCTGAGGAAGCGTTGCCGGTGTTGCTTCGTACGTCGTCGCCGTCGCGCCGACCATGCGCGCCAGATTGCGCTCACCGAAGACAGCTTCGTGCGGCTGGGCAAGGTGGTCGTCGAAGTCCTCCTTCGACGCCCAGCATTCGAAGAAGCGAAAGGTGTTGGGCGCGTCGACGTCCTCGGACCAGAAGTACTCGACACACCCGTGATCGCGCCTGCTCGCCTCCGTCACCTCGGCCAGGCTCGCCAGCACGTCGTCACGGTCATCGGGTCCGAAGCTCATGGATCCGGCGATGATGATCACGAACGTGTGCCTCCACTCTTCTCAGGGTCCACGGCGGCGAGCTCGTCCTTCACCAAGGTGCCGCCCTTCATGACGGCGAGGATGCGCGCGCGGTCTTGCAGCACGCCGATGTCGGCCAGCGGGTCGCCGTCGACCACCACCAGGTCCGCCAGATAGCCCTCTTTGACGGCGCCAAGCTCGTGGCCCCGGCCCAGGAGCGCGGCCCCGTTTTGGGTCGCCCAGCGCACCACGTCGAGTGCGGGAATCCCCGCCTCCTTCACATAGAACTCGAGCTCGTGCGCGTAGTCGCCGTGGGGCAGGCTGATCGCGCCGTAGTCGTCGCCGCACAGCAGCTTGATTCCAGCCTCGTTCGCTCGCGGCAACATGGCCATCGATCGCTCGATCTCCTCGGCCATGGACGCAGTGAACCCGAGTCCTCCGCCCATCAACTCGGCAAAGCGGGCGGGGAACAGTTGGCTCGGAACGAGGAACGTCCCCAGCTCCACCATGCGCTCGATGGCCAGCTCGTCGAGACCGTCCCCATGGTCGACGACATCAATCCCGGCATCGAGCGCCATGTGAATGGCCTCGCCGTTGGCGATGTGGCCCCGGACCAGGGCGCCGCGCTCGTGCGCCGCCTCGATGCCGGCGGTCAGCTCGGCGCGGCTCATCTCCATCTGCTCGCCGGGCGCGACGGTGCCGTGGCCGCCGGTGACGAACATCTTGATGATCTCGGCTCCTTGCTTGATCTCCTCCCGCACGGCCCGCCGGAACTCGTCCGGGCCGTCCGATCGGTTCACCGCGCCGCGCGCGCCGACGTCCCAATACCACGGGAAGCTCTTGTCACCGGCGTGACCCGTGGTGCTGACGTCACGGCTTCCGGCCATGAGGCGCGGACCCGGGAACAACCCTTCCGCGATGGCGGTCTTCATGGACGCGTCGATGGCGAACGGCGCGCCCGCGCTGACCACCCCGGTGAAGCCACAGTGCAGCGCCAGCTGGAGATGATGCGCAGCCCGCACCGCTTGGAGTGCCGGCGGCTCCTCGAGCCCGAAGGGCGCCGCCTTGGAACCGAGCTCGTGGTATGTGGCGTGGAAGTGACTGCTGACCATGCCGGGCATGACGGTGCGCCCGTCGAGCGCGACGACGCGGTCGGCGGGCCCGATCTGGATGCTGTCCGCGTCGGGGCCGGAGCGGACGGTCGTGATCCGCCGTTCCTCGACGACGACCGTCGATCGGGGGCGCGGACCACCGGCGTCGACGACGGTCGCGCCCTGGAGGATGAGCCTAGGCACGGCGACGGTCACCCTCGGGAGCCCGCACGGCCGTTTCGGTACCTTTCTCTGGCACGGAAGCAACGATACTGAGCGGACGATGACGCTGGGCCCGGACCAGACGGTGCTGTGCTCGGGCACCCTGCGCGCCGGCACCACCTTCACGGAGCGCATGGCCGCCGCCCGAGCGGGTGGGTTCGACGCAATCTCGCTGTGGGGGCGCGACTATGAGGACGCCCGGGCTGAGGGTTGGAGCGACGCGGACATCGTCGCCATGCTCGGTGACCACGGCCTCGCGGTGGCGGAGATCGACCCGGTGTGGGACTGGCTGCCAGGAGCAGCCGACGTACGGATCCCGGCCGAACTCGACACACAGCGGATCTTCTCCTTCGGTAACGAGCGGCTGTTGGCGGTGGCCGACGCGGTCGGCGCACGCTCGCTCAACGCGGTCGACGTCTTCGGAGGCGCCTGGTCCCTCGACGACGCCGCCGAGGCGTTCGCACAGCTCTGTGACCGCGCCGCCGAGCACGGCCTACTCGTCCAGCTCGAATTCCTCCCGTGGTCGAAGCTTCCCGATCTCAAGGCCGCGTGGCGCGTCGTGCGGGATGCGGGCAGAGCGAACGGCGGGATCGCCATCGACGCGTGGCACTACTTCCGCAGTGGCTCGGACGGACCACTCCTGCGCAGCGTGCCGGGTGACCGGGTCGTCGGGGTCCAACTCTGTGACGCCCCCGCGACGCCCGAGCCCGATCCGATGCGTGCCACGCTCGAGAGCCGGCTGCTCCCGGGAGAGGGCGAGCTAGGGCTGAGGACCCTGGTGGCCGACCTGCGAGCGATCGGCTCGTCGGCGCCAATCGGGGTCGAGGTCTTCTCGACTGTGCTCGACGACTGTGACCCGCAAGACGTAGGGCGGCGAGCAGGCGCCGCCCTACGCCGAATCTGCCAGCAAGCGACGTGATGCCCGAGTGCGGTGTGAGCGCGGCGACGTGGAACAGACACGACTTTGGCAGACTCGGTTCGCGTTCATCCACGACTCGGAGGTGACGAGATGTCCGACAGCAACGACCCGGGGCAGGACCAAGGGAGCGACGAGGACGTCACCGTCGACGCCGTGCTCGTCTCGGATCTCGAGTCCGTCGAGCACGCGGTCGACGTCTATCTGCAGAGCCCTTCGAGCGAGCGGCGAGGGCAGCTCTTTCGGGCCCTGAATCGCCTTGACGAGCAGATCGGCCGCAGCGACGCCTACGAGAACGAAGTCATCGGCTCCGGGGCCGTCGGCTACTCGACCAAAGGGGCGGTGATCGGCGAGACGAGTATCTCGTCGCCAGCCGAGGAGGTGCGCGGAACGGTCTTCGGAGCGCAGACGGAGCTGGTGAAAGCGGCGAAGAAGGAGGTCACCTCCGGCACGCCGGCCACGCTGGCCCAATTGCGGGAGGCACGAGCGGCCCTCGCGGCGGCCCGGGATCGGTAACGACAGCGGTGCGCCAGCTGGGCATCGTCGAGTTCGTGAGCCTGGACGGCGTGATGCAAGGGCTCGGCGGACCGGACGAGGACCGCGACGGGGGCTTCGACTATGGCGGTTGGAGTGCGCCGTACGGCGACGAGGTGCTCGGCCGCCATGCCGGGGCGGGTATCGGACAAACCTCCGCCTATCTGTTCGGACGCCGCACCTGCGAGCACATGGCGGCTCACTGGCCAAACGGGCCCGACGACAATCCCATCGCCGCCAGCCTGAACGCGACGTCGAAATACGTCGTGACGCGGACGCTGACCGACGTCGGGTGGTCCGGGACCCACATCCTGCGAGGCGACGTCGTCGAGGAAGTTCGGCAGCTCAAGTCCGATGGCGACGGCTTCATCACCGTCCTCGGCAGCGGCGTCCTCGCCCAGACGCTGATCGCCCACGGCTTGGTGGACGTCTACCGGATCCTGATCCACCCGCTCGTGCTCGGCACCGGCAAGCGACTCTTCCGCGACTACGCCGAACCGTTGCGTCTGCGGCTCGTCGACTGCATGCCGAGCACCACTGGCGTCCTCTTGTGCACCTGCGAACCGGCGTCGGACGACGGGTGGGTCCCGCTTCGGGCTCCGCGACGGGACATGGTTCTGCGTGTATCAGAGCTTTCCGAAACTCGCCGAACAGTTTCGGAAAGCTCTCCCTTTATCTTTCGTTAACTACCGTTAACTACCCCTCATTGTGGGGGTTGGCAACCCGGGTGCGGAGTTTCGGAGGATCTGATACAGACGAAATAGTCCTCCGCCGGCGCTGCTACGTCAGTCGGAAGAAACCGATTCACCTCGCGGGGATCGCCGCCGGCGACGGGCTAGGCGGGCGGCGGACTGTCCGCCTCCACCTCCACCGACCCCTGCTCGTCCGGCTTCGGACCAGTCGTCATCCAGCGCACCGCCTCGACGACGACCCAGATCAGGGTGAGCACGATCACGAAAGCGAGGATGGCCAAGAGGGTCTGCCCCCAGACAGGGAGGGAGGAGAAGCCGCTCGAACTTCCGCTGGAGGCTGCCACCGGAAGGCCCGTGGGAAGCGTGATCATCGTGCAGCGGCTAGCGCGGACGGCGACGCAGCGAGGCGTCGGCGATGGCGGCGGGGACCCACCCCACGTCGGTGTCGTTGAGATCGGTGCCGGGCGGCACGATCTCGTCGATGCGGTCGAGCACGTCGGGACTCAGACGCAACTCGAGAGCCGGCAGCTGCGACTCGAGGTGCTCCATGGTCCGGGGCCCGATGATCGGGCACGTGACGCCCGGGTGCTCCTTCACGAAGGAGAGCGACATCTCGATGAGGGACAACCCTGACTGGTCGGCCAGCGCAAGCAGCTGGTCCACGGCTTCGAGCTTCGCCCGATTCCCGGGAATCTCCATGTCGTAGTGGTGCGGCAGGAAGCCCGCCCGCCGGCTGGTGTTCTCCTTCCCGGTGCCGAAGGCCCCCGAGAGCCAGCCGCCTGCCAGCGGGCTCCACGAAAGGACGCCCATCCCGTACTTCTGGCACGTGGGCAACACGTCTTTCTCGATGCTGCGCACGAGGATCGAATACGGCGGCTGCTCGGTCACGAAACGCTCACGGGCGCGGCGCTCGGCGACCCACTGCGCCTCGACGATCTCGTGCGCGGGGAACGTCGAACTGCCGAAGTAGCGGATCTTGCCCATCCGCACCAGGTCGGTGAGCGCGCCCAGCGTCTCGTCGACGTCGGTCTCCGGTGACGGACGATGGATCTGATAGACGTCGATGTAGTCGACGCCGAGCCGGCGCAGACTGTTCTCGCACTCGGTGATGATCCAGCGGCGCGAGTTGCCCTGCGCGTTGGGATCCTTGCCCATCTGGCCGTGCACCTTGGTGGCGAGCACAACCCGATGACGCTTCGTCTGGGCCAACGCCTTGCCGACGATCTCCTCGGACTCACCGAAGGAGTACACGTCGGCGGTGTCGACGAAGTTGATGCCGGCGTCGAGCGCGGCGTGGATGATGCGGATGGAGTCGTCGTGATCGGTGTTGCCAAAGGACCCGAACATCATCGCCCCGAGGCACAGGGGGCTGACCTTGATGCCGGTGCGACCAAGCGTGCGGTACTCCATGGGAGGCGAGGCTAGCGATGCACGTGGCTGCGTGCTCTGCGGCCCCTCCGCACTCGGTCCCACACGCCGGGCCGGCGCCGCAGATCAGGGGCGGAGGAGGCCGGAGAGACTCAGAGACGGGCGGCCGCATCCGCCGCGGCCAGGAGGAAGGCAGGATCGCTGCAGCGCCCGAACGCGCGCAGCGCCGCCTCGCAGAGCTTGATCGCGTGCTCGTCGCCCGAGGCGATAGCGCGATCGATCAGCTCCGCTGGCTCTGGGGGCGCGTCCCGCGGCACCGGCGTGACCCGGTCTGTGTCGTAGGCGACGTGCAAGGCCGCCGCGGCCTGCCAGGCGTAGCCCAGGGCGGCGGCCCGGTCCTCCTCGGCCAGCCACGGCAGCACCAGCTCGCACGCGAGCGGGGACGTGACCGAGTGCAGGAGGCCGATGGCTCCGCCGTCGTCCGCGTTGCGCAGGTACGCAGTCGCGCCGCCAGCGGCGAGCGGGTCGAGCAGAGCGAACGCGCCGCCGCTCCAGCCGAGGGACGCCACGGCCTGTTCGAACTCGTCGGCGATGTCGTTCACCGCTGCGACGCGGTCGCTGATGAGCACCGCCGCGGGTGCGTCCTCGGGGAGGTACGGCAGGTCGGCCAGGGCCTGCGCCACGTCCTCGCTCCCGATGAGAAGCGGCGGGCCGGGCAGCTCTTGGTAGCTCGAGGCCCAGAAGGCCAGCGCGGTCGCCACCTCGAGCCGGCGCGGCTGCGTGTCGGCCGCGCCAAGCCCCCGCAGGGCATGGCCGGTGCGGATCAAACCGTGGGTCGCCGCACCGATGATGCCGGGCAGCAGGCGCGGCACCCACTCCCCCACCACCGCGGCCGGCGGCCGGTCGGCGACCTCTCGTTCGAACAGCGCGAGCCATTCCGGGTAGCGCGCCTCGTCTCCGAGCGCGTCCTGCCACTCGGCCTCCGTGAGCGGCCGGCGCGCCGGCGGGGGCGCAGCGTCGAGGCGCTTGGCGTAGCGCGCCACCCAGTCGGGTAGCGCGTCGGCCCGGCCGAGGTGCACCAGGGCTTCGGCCGCCATCGGGCCGTGATTCGCCAAGCCGAGGCGGCCGTAGTTCGGGGCGGTGCCGGCGAAGACGACGAGGGCGTCATCGAGGGCGTCGGTCGCGGCGTCCGTCTCCACGGTCCCAGTATGACGAGACCCGGCCTGCGATGCCCGTGGTGGCCATGCCCGGCGGCGGCGCCCGTTACGGCGCCCACTACGATCCGGCCTTCGACGACGGGAGGTCGGAGATGGCGACGACGCCACCACTGCACGGCATGAGGATCATCGAGGCATCCGCGTTGGGACCGGCCGCTGTCACGACGGCGCTGGTGGACCTCGGTGCGGACGTTATCAAGGTGGAGCCGCCGGCCGGCGACTACATCCGCGAGATGACCTGGCCCATCGTCGAGGGCACGTCCCTCATGCACCTGCACCTGAACCGCGGCAAGCGCTCGCTCGTCCTCGACCTGCGGACCGACGCCGGCGTCGAGATCTTCAAGGAGCTCGCAACCCGTGCCGACGTCGTCGTCGAGGCGATGCGGCCGGGCGCGCTGGCCCGGCGCGGCGTGGGCTACGACGACCTGCGCGCCCTCAACGCCAAGGTCGTCTTCTGCACGGTCTCGGGCTACGGCATGACCGGGCCGTACCGCGACTACCCGAGCCACGGCGTCGCCTACGACACCTGGGCCGGGATCGTCAACGTCGCCACCGACGACGAGGGCTTCACCCACATCCCCGAGCACGTCTCGATCGGGATCAACGCCGCCCCGCTCTTCGGCGCGCTCGGCATCCTCGCCGCCGTCATCCGGGCCCGGGAGACGGGCGAGGGCTCCGCCGTCGACCTCGCCCAGTCGGACGCCGCTGCGGCCATGGACTGGTACCGCTCGGAGACCTGGCGCGCCTACGAGCGTCCCCAGTCGGAGGTCACCGGGAACAAGGCCGACGACTACGAGCGTCGGGCCCCAGGGACGGCCGGCATGGTCGAGGGCGTGCGCTACCAGGTCTACGAGGCAGCCGACGGGCGCCACGTCCTCTTCATGGCCTCGGAGCAAGCCTTCTGGAAGAACTTCTGTGAGGGCGTCGACCGGATGGACCTCTTCGAACGCTGGCCCGGCTCCAAGTACGCCGACCACGCACGCGGCAACCGCGAGCTCCAGCGCGAACTGCGCGACATCTTCGGCACCAAGTCCGCGCAGGAGTGGCTCGACTTCGGCGGCCGTGTGAACACACCCATCGCCCCGGTCAACACGCCCAGGACGCTGCTCGAGGACCCGCAGTTCGCCGACCGCTTCCCACTCCTCCCCGCGTCGGAGCTCGGTGCCGACCAGCTCTTCACCCCGCTGCACTTCGTCGGCGAGGAGCTGCCGCCGCCGGCCAAGGCGCCCACCGTCGGCCAACACACCGAGGACGTCTTGCGCTCGGTGCTCGGCTATGACGACAATCAGATCTCCAGAGCCCGGGACGGAGGGGCATTCGGGTCCGGCGCGTAGGCGGCGCTGCCGGCACAAGGGAGGATGTCATGAACAGGGTCCGTCTCGGCGTGCTCGGCGCGGGGAACATCGCGGTCATGAACGTGAAGGGGTATCTCGAAGACCCCCGCTGCGACGTCGTGGCCGTGTGCGACACCGACGAGGAAGTCGGCCGCCAGGCGGTCAAGGAATGGGGTGCCGAGACCTTCTACCCGGACCTGGCCGACATGCTCGCCGACGACTCCATCGACGCGCTCGAGATCCTGACCCCCACGCACCTCCACCACGACCACGTCATCGCGGCCCTCGAGGCGGGCAAGCACGTCTCGGTCCAAAAGCCGGTCGCCAACTCTGTCGACGACGCGCTCGAGATGCAGGCAGCGGCGGAGCGGACCGGCAAGACGCTGCGCATCAGCGAGTGCTTCGTGCACTACCCGCCGCTCGAGCTGGCGAAGCGGCTGGTGGCCGACGGCGCCATCGGCAAGCCCACCTCGCTGCGCATCCGGACACTGGTGGGCCAGACCGATTCGGCCTTCCAGGCCTCTTTGCGACCAGAGGGCTACGGCTGGCGCCTCGACAAGCGGAGCCCCGGCGGGCACCTCTTCGACGACATGGTGCACAAGTACGCCATGGCGCTCTGGCTCCTCGACCTCGACATCACCTCGGTGCAGGCGGTGGTGCGGCGCCGCGACCTCTTCTTCGAGCCGTGTGCGGTCATCTTCGAATACGAGGACCCCGACGTGCTCGGCATGATGGAGGTGCAGTACGCACCGAACTTCTACATGCGGTCCTCTTACTACGGCGCCGACGAGTTCTTCGAGATCACCGGCGACGAAGGGCAGCTCTGGGTGACCCGGGCCACCGGCGAGATGCTGGACCTGGCGCCGGTCATGCTCTTCACCGGCACGCCGGCGGAGCGCAAGACGACCGAGTTCACCGACATCGACGCCGACTGGGGAGCCGGCTTCGTGCGGTCGTCGCAGCACTTCGTGAGCGCGCTCCTCGAGGGCACGCCGGCCGCCATGACCGCGGCCGAGGCCACCGATGTCCTGCGGCTGTGCTTCGGCGTCTACGAGGCTGGCGCGACACGCCAGCCGGTCGACCCCCGCGGCATCACGGGCACGGTGAGCCCGCCCGGCTGGGGTGAGTGGTAGGACGCACGCGTAGGGTGGCGGAGACACCTTCGTAGGAGGACCGCCATGACGAACTCGGGCGACCGCACCGTGCGCGTGCAGGTCGACGACGTTCCTGCCGAGAGCCGTTTCGTCGTGCGCGGGAGCGACGGAGCGGCCGAGCTCGAGTATCAGCTCAGCGGCGACCGGCTCATCCTCGTGCACACCGAGGTGCCCGACGCGTGGGAGGGCCACGGCGTCGGGGGGCAGCTCGTCCGTGCTGCCATCGAGCGCGCGGCCGCCAATGAGCTGACCCTGGTGCCGTGGTGTCCCTTTGCCCGGCGCTGGCTAGGCGAGCACAAAGGCGAGGTCGACGCGGCGGGCGTCAGCATCGACTGGGACACGCCTCGCCCACCGAAACCGAGCTGAACGGGGAGCCGCGCCGCGGCGTGGCTCAGCGGTGCCGCGCCTTGTGGCCGAGCTCGCGCCAGCTCTGCTCCTCGATGGTGATGTCGAACTTCTTCGCCGCGCGCTTGATCCGGCCCCACGCAGCGTCGCGCTCACGATCGCTGACGCCTTCGACCTGATCGAAGCGGCTGATGGCGTTCCGGACGTGACGAGCGTCGGTCAGCGGCTCCTTGCGCTCCTTGGGGAACGCGAACGACGTGGCGGGCAACCGGTTCTCCTGCGCGGTGCTGAGCCCGGGCGAGCGCGGGATGTTGGCGCCGTGGGCCCGGGCGGACTGGACCTTGCGGGCCTTCTTCAGGTTCTGCCGCGCCGCCTCTTTCTGCTTCTCGGTGGCCATCGCGACCTCCTTCTCGGTGGACGACTCCGTCGGGTACTCCTACCCGCGTTGGTCCTCGGATAACGGAATTGTTGACG
>DATJTU010000124.1:0-15837 GCA_035503015.1 Acidimicrobiales bacterium
CCCATTCGATCGTCGTGCACGGGGTGGCCGGCCTCGTTAGTATCAGATTTGACGTCGATGTCAGAAACGCCGCGCTGATCCGGCCGGCAAGAAGGGGTGGGATTCCCGCAGGTGCTGCAGTTCGTGATCGCCGGATTGGTGCTGGGCGGGATCTACGCCATCGCCGCGTCCGGTCTGGTCATCACGTACACCTCGTCGGGCATCTTGAACTTCGCGTTCGGGGCGATGGCCTACTTCATCGCCCGCTTCTTCTACTTCCTGCACACCCAGCACAACTGGGCCATCGCTCCGGCCGCCGTCGTCTCGGTGCTGATCGCGGCGCCGGCGATGGGTGTCGTGCTGTACCTGCTGCTGTTCCGGTACCTGCGCCTGTCGGCGCCGCTGATCAAAGTGGTGGCGACGATCGGCCTGCTCGTCGCGCTGCCTTCACTGGCGACGTGGATCTTCGGGAACCAGGCGATCCAGCAGGCACCGGGGCTCGCACCCAACCCCAACGCCGTCTACCAGTTCCTGGGCGTCCCGGTCGATCAGAACGAGATCGCCGTCTACATCTGCGTCGTCGTGACGATGGTCCTCGGCGCGGTGGTGCTGCGCTACACCGAGGTGGGGTTGAAGGTCCGGGCCATGGTGGATTCGCCGGCCATGACGGATCTCTCCGGCACCAACCCGAGCACGATCTCGATCGGGGTCTGGGCGGTGAGCACCTTCTTCGCAGGGTTGGTCGGCGTGCTCGCGGCCCCCATCAACGGGATCGACTCCGACAATTTCACGCTGCTCGTCGCGGCCTCGCTGGCGGCGGTCGTGGCAGCCAAACTGCGCAACCTCCCCGTTGCCGTGATCGTCGGCCTGCTGATGGGCATCGCGACGTCGCTGTTCCAGCGGTACCTGCCCTCGAACAGCCAGTGGACCACCGGGTTGATCGACGCCATCCCCTTCATCGTCGTCGCACTGTTCTTGATCTACAGCTTGATCCGCGGGGGCCGGATCGGCGAGACGGAGGGCTGGGGCGGTGCCCTGGATCGCGCCATCACCCCCCAGGGGGAGAGCAAGCTGGCCGGCTCGACGAGCAGCGTGGTGGAGACGGCCTCGCTCGGGCTGGTGGGGAGGTTCGGCGGCCCGCTGTTGCTCATCGGCCTCGTCGCCATCGTGCCCCTGATCGTCTCGAGCTACTGGGTCGGCCTGTTCCCCTCGGCGGTCGCGCTCGCCGTCATCGCGTTGTCGTGGACCCTGGTCATCGGCGAGGGCGGGATGCTCTGGCTGTGCCAGATCACGTTCGCCGGCGTGGGCGCGATCACGACGGCGGAATTGGCCAACAACCACGGATGGCCGATCATCGCGGCCGCGATCGTGGGCGGTCTGATCGCCGCGGCCATGGGCGCCATCGTCGGCTTCTTGAGCATCCGCCTCGGCGACCTGTACGTGGCGCTGGTGACGCTGACCTTCGGTCTCTTGATGGAGAACCTCGTCTTCACGTTGCCGAGCTTCGTCAACCAGGGCATCGGGCTCACACTGAACAGGCCGAGCTTCGCGACCACCGATCTCAGCTATACGTACTTCTGTCTCGTCGTGTTCGTGATCCTGGCGTTGTTCATCGTGAACTTCCGAAGATCGACCACCGGCCTTGCTCTCAATGCCGCGCGGTGGAGCGAAGCGGGCGCGCGGACCTCGGGCATCAGCGTCGTCCAGATGAAGGTGATCGCGGGATCGCTGGCCGCCCTGATCGCCGGGATCGGGGGCGCGCTCTACGCAATGGCCCAGACCACCTTCCAACCCAGTGAGTTCGCCACCTTCGCCGGTGTCGTCTGGTTGGCCGTCCTGGTCACCATCGGGGTGCGCTCGACCGCGGCGGCGCTCATCGCGGGGTTGACGCTGGTCTTCCCGAACGCGCTCTTCTCCTATTACCTGCCGTCGGCGACGTGGCTCACCTACGCGCTGTCGATCGGGTTCGGGCTCGGCGCGATCTCGGCGGCCAAGTACCCCGACGGCGCGCTGGCCGAACAGAGCCGCCGGCTGCAGACGTTGCTCTTGCGGTTCCGAACGCCCCGGCCAGGAGTCGAGCAGGCCGACGGGGTCCCCGTGCCGGCGGGGGTGCAGGCCGTCGACGGTGCGCCACGGATCACCGAGCAGGTCTCGTGACGACCACCGAGGCGCGGGGCGGCGCCACGCCCGGTGTCACCCCGTCCGAGTGTGCGTTGATGGCGACCGGCGTCACGGTGCGCTTCGGCGGGCTGATGGCGCTCGCCGACGTGTCGATCAACGTGCGACCTGGTCAGATCGCCGGACTGGTCGGCCCGAACGGCGCTGGCAAGTCGACGCTTCTCGGCGTCTTGTCGGGATTGCAGCGGGCCAACGCCGGGCACGTGTGGATGCAGGGCGAAGAGATGACAGGGTCCTCGCCGCGCAGCCGTGCGAGCAAGGGCCTCGCCCGCACGTTCCAGCAGCCCGAGCTGTTTCAGGGCCTCACGGTGCGCGAGCACCTCGTGCTGTCGTATCGCGCCCGCATGGAGCGGCGCCGCCTGTGGTGTGACATGTTCGATCCGCGCGCGCTGTTCCCACCATCGAAGGCGGAGACGGAGTGCGTCGACAATCTGCTCGAACGGCTGCGGCTGACCCGAGTGGCGAAGGCGCCTGTCGCCGCGCTGCCGCTCGGCATTCTTCGTCTCGTCGAGGTCGGCCGCGCCCTGGCCAGCACGCCCCGGGTGCTGCTGCTCGACGAGCCTCTGTCGGGCTTGGACATGAAAGCGTCGGAGAACCTGCTCGGGGTGTTCCGCGAGATCGTGGACAACGCCGATCCACCGTTGTCGGTCGTGATCGTGGAGCACGACGTGGCGGCGGTGCTCGCGCTCTCCGACACGGTCTTCGTGCTCGACTTCGGCGAGTGCATCGCCTCAGGTTCGCCCGAGGAGATCAGGAACGATCCCGCCGTGCGCGCGGCGTACCTCGGTGACAGCGACGCCGAGGAGGAAGGCCGCTCGGCAGCGGTCCCGCCGCGCCCGGCCGCACCGCCGGTGCACGCGGGAGAGGGGGAGGGCGCGTGAGCGACGCCATCCTCGAGGTCCAGGATCTCGACGTGTCCTACGGCGCGTCCCAGGCGCTCTTCGGCGTGTCGCTGTCCGCCCCGCCCGGGTCCGTGCTCGCGGTGCTGGGCGCCAACGGCGCCGGCAAGAGCACGCTGGCGCGCGCGGTGTCCGGGCTGGTGCGCCCAGCCGCCGGCCGGGTGCGCTTCGACGGCCGTGACGTCACCGGCTACGCGGCGCACCGGATCCGCAAGCTCGGCCTGACCTACATCCCCGAGGGCCGCGGCATCTTCCCGGGCCTCTCGGTGATCGACAACTTGAAGATGGCGGTGGCTCAGGAGCGCCGCCCGGACCGGGTCCCGGCGATCGACCGGGCGATCGAGCGCTTTCCGATCCTCGGGAAGCGTCGCTCCCAGCGGGCCGGCAGCCTTTCGGGAGGCGAGCAGCAGATGCTCGCGCTCGCCCGCGCGCTGGCCGTGTCGCCCAAGCTGATCATCGCGGACGAGATGTCACTCGGCCTGGCGCCATTGGTGGCCGAGTCGGTCTTCGAGGGCTTGGACCAGGCTCGCCAGGCCGGCATCACCATCATCTTGAGTGAGCAGTTCGTCCACCGTGCCCTCGCCATGGCAGACAGCTGTGTGATCTTGAACAGGGGCCAGGTCGGCTGGTCCGGGCCGGCCGCCGACGCAGGCCAAGAGGTCATCGACCGGTATCTGGGGGAGTCCGAGACCCCGACCCCCGCTGGCGTTACGAATGGGTTAAGATAACGCAACTCGCATCACGCGAGAACGAGCGTTCTCTCAACTGAATAACCCATTCACAGGCGGTTGACGAGGGACCAGTCCAGGTCCGGGGAGGCACATCACCGATGCAACCGGGAACGGCCAGCCGTAACCAAAACTGTACCGACCGTTCGGCCTTCTCGCGCCGCAGGGTGCGCAGAGGCCTGCTCGCAGGGAAGTGCTGGCGCACCGGGACGGTGCTCGCCGCCGCGGTGGCCGGGCTGCCGCTGGCGCTCGTCGCGACGTCGCAGACTCCTGCGGCGGCATCGCCCGCGCCGATCACGATCGCCTACATCAGCTCGCTGACCGGGCCCGGTGGCGCGGAGGACGCGGACTCGGTGTCGGGGTTCGACGCGCGGCTCGCCCTGCAGAACGCGCAGGGCGGCGTCCACGGGCACAAGCTCGTCCCACTCGTCATCGACGACCAGACGAGCCCCTCGCAGATCGCTCCGGCCGTGCAGGAAGCCGACGCGAAGGCCTTCGGCATCGTGTCGCAGAGCCCCTTGTTCTTCCTCGCTGCGAAGGACCCGAACCAGCAAGGCGTGCCGGTCACCGGCTCGTACGACGACGGCCCCGAATGGGGGACGCAGCCCTACACGAACATGTTCGCCTCCGACGAGGGGAGCGTGAACCCGAAGTACCCGGTCAACACCGAGATCGGCAACTTCCTCAAGGCCCACGGCGGCACCGTGCTCGGGTCGTACGGCTACGGCATCTCGCCGTCGTCGAGCCGGGCGGCGCTCGGGACCGCCGACTCGTTCAAGCACGCGGGGGGCAAGGTGGGCGTGCTGGACACGTCGATCCCCTTCGGCAGCGTCGCGTTCACGAGCGTCGCGCTGGTGGCGAAGCAGCACGACATCAACGCCATGGTGCCGGCGATGGACGCCAACTCGAACTACGCCCTGGCCCAGGCCTTGCAGCAGGCGGGGGTGAAGCTCAAGGCCACCCTGTACGCCACGGGGTACCAGCCCGATGTCATCAATTCCCCGTCGTGGAACACGCTGCAGGGCAGCTACTTCTTGTCACCGTTCCGCCCGTGGTCGCTGCCCAACACGGCGACGCAACAGATGCAGGCCGCCATGGAGAAGTACGCGCACTTCACCAAGACGCAGTTCCCGAGCTTCGGCCAATACGAGGCGTGGGCAGGAGCCGACCTCATGATCAAGGGTCTCGAGATGGCCGGGTCCAACCCGAGCCGTGCCGCAGTGATCAAGGACCTGCGCGGCCTCAAGTCCTACAACGTCAACGGCCTCCTGCCGCAGAACATCGACTACTCCACGATCTTCGGGCACGATCTGCCGCAGACCTGCGCCTGGGTCATGCAGGCCGAGAAGACGGGCTTCGTGGCTGTCTCCTCGAAGCCGACGTGCGGGACGGACCTCCCGGGGACCTCGACCGCCAGCTCCTGAGGCACGGGCCCGTCCCGGCACTGGGGCGGGCCGCTGGTCGGACCAGCAGTGGTGTCGCCCGCCGGCCGTGGAGGCCGGCGGGTCGGCGCATCCGGCGTCAGTTCAGGGCGCTCGTGGCGGTGGAGCGCTCGAGCATGCCGCCCGCGCGCTCGCCGTCCCAGCGGTAGCGCACGATCGTCTGCTGGAGGCGCAGCCCTTCGCCGACATCGGGCGGCATGACCATGAAGGTGGAGGCGGTCGTCTCACCGGCGATCTCGACCGTGTCGCCGTCGAGCGTCTCGAGCACGCACGACACGTCCTCGCCCGACGGGGTGAGCGTCTCCAACCACGGGGCGCGGACGACGCGAGCGGGAACGAGTGCACCGTCGCCGCCGAAGACGAAGCCCTCGTTGTAGGTCTCCTTGCCGTCGGTGCGCGGCGGGTAGGCGATATATCCGAAGCCTCGCCCGCTCGGGAACAGCGCGGCCTGCCAGGCGTGGCCGCGGAATTTCGCCAGCCGGCGGATGCTCTGGCGCCGGATCCGGTTGGCACCGCCGTCGATCGTGTACGTCTCCCCCGCGACGCGGAGCGCTCCCGTGGCGCGGCACAGCTGTTCGAAGCGCCAGGGGTGGCCCATGAGGTCGCCCTCTTCCTGGGTGTCGAGGATGTGCCGGGCCTCGGGAATGAGGCCACCGTTCATGAACGGGGGCACGGCGGGTCGCAGGTCGACATCGACCTCGACGGGCACCGGGTCGTCGTGGCCCTGGAGCGCGCCGCCGATCTGCGCCGCGACAGACGTTGGGACCGCGTCACCCCGCACGCGCAGGTGGAGGTGGCCAAAGGGCTCCTTGAGCTCGAACGAGAGCGGGCCGGCACCGAGGACACGCGGGCGGCCGTCGGACCCGAGCGGCTCGTGGACGGCGCCCTCGCCGTAGATGTTGAAGACGCGTCCGTCGGCGAAGGCGATGTTGACCTGAATGCCGTGGGTGTCCCACTGGTCGGCCGTCGCTTCGACGCCGACGCGCGGCATCCCGAAGGAGCCGCTGTCGTCCCAGATCCACGCGTTCACCGACTCACGCAGTTCGTGGTTCTCCGGCTGTCGTTCGTAGACGAACTCGAGCTCGTCGCTCAGCCCGCCGGTCAGGTCAGTCGTCACGGCGGCACAGACTAGTGGCGGCGCCTGCGGTGGCTCCGGTGCCGCTCACCCGGTGGGAGCTCAGGTCGCGCTCGCGCCGGCGGGCAGGTCGTGGCGCACGGAGACGCGGGCCTCGTCGAAGCTCAGGTGACGCGCGAGCGGGGCGGACTCAGGCAGCGGATCCTCGTAGCTCCACGCGATGTCCTCGTAGACCTCGTCGCCGATCGTGGCGCGCCAGTAGGTCGCCGTCCCCTTGTAGGGGCAGTACGTCTCGGTGTCGCTCTGCGCGAGGAGGTCGGTACGGACCAGCCCGGGGTGGACGTAGAGACGAGGCTCCAACGCCGTCTCGAACACCGCCAGCGTCTCCGTCGTGTCCACCAGCGTGACGCCGGCGAGCTCGACATGGAGCCGGCGCGAGGCGCGGAGGGAGTCCACCCGGTGATACGGATTCCGCGCGTGCCCCCGGACCTCCTCGTCCTCTTCGAACCACGCGTCAACGGCGCCCCATTCGACGGTGACGTAGCCCGGCGCGTCGGGCTCGGGCCGGGTCTCGACGCCCTGGACATCGCGTCGGGGGAACGCGTAGGCCGGCGGCCGCCCGGGGCGGTGCACGAGCAGCACTTCCTCGCTGTCGACCAGCGTGGTGCCGTCCTTCGTCGCCCGGACGCGCCGGCGGAAGGGCTCGATGTAGGCCACGTCTTCGGGGATCGGCGCAGTGAAGCGCCCGGCGGGGCGACCGCTCAGGGGGCCGCGGCCCGTGGACAGGCTCACAGCGCAGTGCGCTCGTCGCGCACGGCCGCATCGGGGAACGCTCGCACCATCGCCTCCACGCTAAAGGAGGCGAGGAGCGCGCCATCCTCTGCGTGCACGCGGCAGTCGCCGTGGGTCATGCCGGCGCCGGCGAACGTCGAGCGGTGGCGGTAGAGCATCCATTCGTCGGCATGGACGTCGCGGTGGATGGCCAGGTGGATGGCGTTGATCCCCATCGACAGGGTCCGGTGCGCCTGGTCCTGCCCGATGCCCGGGTGCGGGCGCAGGGCCGCGGCGATCGGCATGTGCCCCGTGAACTGGGCCAACAATCCAGCGTGGAGCGCCTGGTCGTCGGGGACGTGACGGAAGCGCACCCAGCAGTCGAGGACCGGCGGCCCCAGCGGCGCGTCGGAGTCGTTGGTGTACGCGCCGTCGACGACCCGGAGATCCCGCCCGGTCACCGCCATGTCGAACGGCGGGCAGTCGTAGGGCCCGGGCACCTCCGGCGCCTCGATGTCGTGTTCGATGAGGGTCGGGGCGGTGACGTCGAGGAGCACCGTGCCTGCCGCGCAGAGCCGCCCGTCCTGGGTGACGCGGACACCGAGGCCGGTGAAGGTGCGCCCCGAGCTCAACTCGTCGACCTCGAAACCGAGCGGTCGCCGCGCGTCGGCCGGGCGGATGACGGTCAGGTCGGTTGCAACCGCACGCCGCCCGGGGGCGTGCCGCGACGCCGCGACGATCGCCTGCCCGAGCATCTGGCTCGCCTCGACGACCGGTCGTCTGCCGTCGCTGTGCACGCCGCCCGCGTACCGGCAGTCGCCGTCGGGTTGGACGTCCATCAGGGCGACGAGGTCGGCGGCGTCGCCCCACGTCGGAAAGCGCTTGATCGTCACGTCGCGCGCCGGCGTCGTGGGCTCGCCGTCGACCACGTCGACCCGTACGAGGTCGGTGTCGAACGTCGCACAGCCGCGCAGCGCGTCGAACCCCACGTTCGGCTCGGCGACGAGGCGGGCCACGGGGCTCCCCTCCCACGACCAGCGCTCGGACCGGCCCAGCCCGCCCGGGTCGTCGTCAGCCCCGTCGGCGCGCAGCAGCGACCAGTCGACGGCGGCGCGGGGAAAGAAGAGGACAGCGGGCTCCGCGTCGACCTCGAGCATGACGCAGTCGTCCGACTCCGCCAGCAGCGACTCGCCGGCCCAGGCCCGAGCCCGATAGGGATACCGCTCGACGCGCACGCCCGGCCTGTTGCCCAGGGTCAGGGACGCCGCGTGCCGGCGGCGGACGCGCGGCTCACGCGAGCCCCGGCGACGGCACCGACGAAGGGGTGGTGCGTGGTGCGACGGTCACCGACGGCAAGCTGAGACTCCCGCCGTGGCGAAGGAGCGAGTCGACGACGGTGACCAACTCGTCCACCTCGATCAGGCTGTCGCTCAGGTACTTGCGCGTCGCCCACTGGGTGCCGAACTCGACGGCGCGATCGGGATCCCAGTCGTTGGCGAAGCCGGTCATGCCGTCACCGTCACCGCCGGCGCAGTCGCCGACGACGAGGCGGGTGAAACCGACGGAGGGGTGCTCGACCCGGAACGCCTCGACGAGCTTGTCGAGCGCAGCCTTGCTCACCGCGTAGGCGCCCAACCCCGGCCACGGCGGCGTGAGCGAGGCACTGACCGAGGACAGGTACACCGCGATCCCGTCGGTCTCGGTGAGATAGGGGAGCGCGGCGGTGGTCACCAGTGCGGCGCCCACGACGTTGGTGTCGAAGACCTGGCGCCAGGTGTCGCCGTCGGTGTCGACCAGGGCGCCCAGGGGACCGATGGCCGGGGTGTACACGAGGGCGTCGATGCCGCCCAGCTCAGCGGCCGCGGCAGCGATGGCGGCCTGGCACGACGCCGTGTCCGTCACGTCGCAGGCCAGCGCCAGTGCGCCGGGGCCGGCCTCCTTGGCGGCCGCCTCGAGACGATCGAGGCGGCGTGCCAGCAATGCTGTCTTGGCCCCCCGCTGCGCCAGCCCGACGCCGATGCAGCGTCCGAGCCCGCTCGAAGCACCAACCACGACGGTGCGCAATTCCTGTTCCTCCCCTTCGACGGTGCGGCAACGATGTTAATCAGTTTCCGGAATTGGCATTTACTTCGACGTGAAAGTATTCTGGGGCTCGTGGCGGACCGGCGCCTTTGGCAAGAGGAATTCGAGCGCTCGGCGCGACGCGACGCTCGGTTCGAGACGATGTCGGGCCTGCCGCTCGAGCCCGTCTACGGCCCCGACGACGCAGAGCTGCCGGGCCAGTACCCCTACACCCGTGGTCCCTACGCGTCCATGTACCGCTCGCGCTTGTGGACCATGCGCCAGTTCGCCGGTTTCGGCACGGCGGAAGACACCAACGGCAGGTTCAAGGAACTGTTGCGCGCCGGCGGGGACGGCCTCTCGACCGCATTCGACATGCCGACGCTGCTCGGCCGCGACAGCGACGACCCCTTGGCGCGCGGAGAAGTGGGGCGCGCCGGGGTGGCCATCGACACCCTCGCCGACATGGAGACCCTGTTCTCGGGCATCGACCTCGGCGGGGTCTCCACGTCGATGACCATCAATTCGGGCGCCGCCCCCGTGCTCGCCATGTACGTGGGAGTGGCCGATCGCACCGGGGTGGCGCGCGCCACCCTCTCGGGCACGATTCAGAACGACATCTTGAAGGAGTACCAGGCGCAGAAGGAGTACGTCTTCCCACCGCGGCCCTCGGTCCGCCTGGTCACCGACGTGATGCGCTTTTGCAGCGCCGAGCTGCCGCGCTGGCATCCCGTCTCCATCTCGGGCTACCACATCCGGGAGGCAGGCTCGACGGCGGCACAGGAGCTGGCCTTCACGCTGGCCAACGGGTTTGCCTACGTGGAGGCCGCGCTGGCGGCCGGCATGGAGATCGACGCGTTCGCACCGCGCCTCAGCTTCTTCTTCAACGCCCACATCGACTTCTTCGAGGAGATCGCCAAGTACCGGGCCGCCCGCCGCATCTGGGCGCGCTGGATGCGTGAGCGCTACGGCGCCTCGGACGGCCGGTCGACGCAGCTGCGTTTCCACACGCAGACCGCCGGTGTCTCGCTCACCGCGCAGCAGCCCGAGGTCAACCTGATCCGGGTCGCGGTGGAGGCGCTCGCCGGCGTGCTGGGAGGGACGCAGAGCCTCCACACCGACGCCTTCGACGAAGCCCTCGCGCTGCCGACCGAGCATGCGGCCCGCCTCGCCCTGCGCACGCAACAGGTCATCGCGGAGGAGACGGGCGTCGTCCACGTCGCCGACCCGCTCGGCGGCTCGTGGTTCGTCGAGGAGCTCACCGACACCATGGAGCAGGAAGCCGAGGCGGTCTTCGCGCACCTGCTCGAGGCCGGCTGCGGCTCGCTGCTCGATGGCGTGATCGCCAGCATCGAGGACGGCTGGTTCGTCTCGGAGATCGCGGACGCGGCCTACGCGTTCCAGTCCAAGATCGCCCGCGGCGACTGGCGCCAGGTCGGGGTCAACGCCTACGCCGAGGACGACGGCGTGGCACCCTCGACACTGACGATCGACGCCGCGGTGGAGACGGCGCAGCTCGACCAGCTGGCCCGCATCAAGCAGGCCCGCGACGACGACGCGGTGCGACGGGCGCTGGTCCGGCTGTCCGCCGACGCCGCCGACCCGACGGTGAACCTGATGCCCGGTCTGATCGACGCCGCACACGCCATGGTCACACTCGGAGAGGCGATGGGCGCGCTGGAGTCGGTCTTCGGCATCTACACCGAACGCCACGTCGCCTGAGCATGCCGGCCGCGGACGAACGACCGCTGCGCGTCCTGATGGCAAAGGTCGGGCTCGACGGACACGACCGCGGTTTGCGCGTGGTGGCACGGATCCTGCGCGACGCCGGGTTCGAGGTCGTCTATGCCGGCCTCCGCCAATCGCCGGAGACGATCGCCGCCATGTCGGCGCAAGAGGACGTCGACGTGGTCGGCGTCTCCATGCACAACGGAGCCCACCTCACCCTGGCGCCAGCGGTGGTGGGTGCCTTGCGCGAGGCGGGGCTCGACACGCCGGTCGTGGTCGGTGGCATCGTGCCCCCGGACGACGTCCCGACCCTGCTGGCAGCGGGCGTCGCGGCGGTGCTCGGCCCGGGGGCCTCGAACGAGGAGGTCGTGGCGACCGTGCGCGGCGCCGCGCGCGCACACGGCTGACGCGCACCATGGCCACCACGCCGGCAACCGGCCGCCTGCCCTTCGACCCCATCGCCGAGGCGATGCGGCACTGGCGGGAACACGGATGGGGCGACGCCACCCGGGGCATGGGCGTGGTGACGTCGGTCATCCGGGCCGAGCAGATCCTGGCCGGGCGAGCCGAGGAGGCCGTCCGCCCGTTCGGCCTCACCTTCGCCCGCTACGAGGTCTTGATGCTCCTGCTGTTCTCCCAACGCGGCGAGCTGCCCCTGGGCAAGATCGGCCAGCGGCTGCAGGTCGGCGCGGCGAGCGTGACCAACGCGATCGACCGGTTGGAGCGGGACCGCCTGGTGCGGCGGCGGATGAATCCCAACGACGGCCGCGGCGTCCTGGCCGCCATCACCAAGCGGGGCAGGGAGCTGGCCGGGGAGGCGACGGCCGCCCTCAACGAGCGCGTCTTCACGGGCCTCGAGCTCTCCCAGGCCGATGCCGACACCCTGTTCGCCCTCCTGGGCAAGCTCCGCCAGCGGGCCGGCGACTTCGACTGAGGTTGCCCTGCACCGCGGCTTCGCACCGCTGACCTGGACGAACCGGACTCTGAACCGATCGGTCCAAAGTGCTACTCTCCACTGGGTAGAACGCGGTTCTCAACAAGCGGTGCGCGGGCAGGCGCGCCAGGCCCCAGCCGAAGGAGCGTGATGGGGGACTTCGACGACATCGATTTCTTCCGGGGGAACGAGCTGGTCGCGGACCCCTATCCCTACTTCGACTTCTTGCGGGGCACGTGTCCGGTCCAGCTCGAGCCGAACCACGGCGTGGTGATGGTCACCGGCTACGACGAGGCGGTGTCGGTCTACACGAACACGGGGGCGTTCTCCTCGTGCAACTCGGTCACCGGCCCCTTCCCCGGATTCCCCGTCCCGCTCGAGGGGGAGGACGTCAGCGACCTCATCGAAGAGCACCGCGACGAGCTCCCCTTCAGCGACCAGCTGACGACGATGGACCCGCCGAAGCACAAGGCGCACCGGGGCCTGTTGATGCGCCTCATCACGCCGAAGCGCCTGCGTGAGAACGAAGACTTCATGTGGCGCCACGCCGATCGCCAGATCGACGAGTTCATCGGGCGCGGCGAGTGCGAGTTCGTCCGCGACTTCGCCGGGCCTTTCACGCTCTACGTGATCGCCGACCTCCTCGGGGTACCCGAAGAGGACCACGAGTGGTTCCGCCAGGAGCTGCAGGGGGGAGGGCGTCAGCGCGAGCAGGCGCTCGGAAGCACCGGGTCGCGCACCATGAGCCATTCGCCGCTCGAGTTCCTCTACGAACGGCTGACGACCTACGTCGAGGACCGTCGACGCGAGCCGCGTGACGACGTGCTCACGGGGCTGGCGACGGCGACCTTCCCGGACGGGTCGATGCCCGAGCCGATCGACGTCGTCCGGGTCGCAGCGAACGTGTTCTCGGCGGGGCAGGAGACGACGGTCCGCCTCCTCGGGTCGGCGCTGCAGATCATCGGGGAGCGGCCCGACATCCAGGAGCGGCTGCGCGCGGACGCGGCCCGCATCCCCGAATTCGTCGAGGAGTGCCTCCGCTTCGAGAGCCCGGTCAAGGGCGACTTCCGTCTCGCGCGCACGGGGGCGACGGTCGGTGGCGTCGACATCCCCGCCGGCACCTGCGTGATGGTGCTGAACGGGGCCGCCGGCCGTGACCCGCGTCGCTTCGAGGATCCCGACGCCTTCGTCATGGATCGCACCAACGCCAAGGAGCACCTGGCCTTCGGCCGCGGCCCGCACGCGTGCCCCGGTGGGCCGCTGGCGCGCGCCGAGACCCGGATCAGCATCGAGCGGCTCCTGGCCCGCATGGCGGACATCCGCATCGACGAGTCGGTGCACGGCGCGCCGCACGCTCGCCAGTACGAATACGTGCCCACCTACATCCTGCGGGGCCTCACCCGGCTGCACCTCGAGTTCACGCCGGCCGGCTGACAACCGCCGGGCCGGCGCGGCGCCCTCGGCCCTTACGACCCGCGCAGCGGGGCGATGACCTGCTCCCCGAACGCCGCCAGCGTGTCTGCCTGCGCGAAGTCGGTGAACCACGCGTACACGCGCTCGACGTCGCGTGCGGCCAGCCCGCCGAAGTAGTCGAGGAGCTCTGGGGCCGTTCCCGCCACGACGCGGTCACCGAAGCGCCGGCGCGCCGTCTCCTCGACCTCGGTGCGGTTCTGGCCCGGCCCGACGAACGCGACCTGCGCCTGGAGCGAGCAGCGCGCCGGCCCCGCCAGCGGGCGCATCTCGTCGAACCTGTCCAGGATCGCAATGTGGACGTTCCACCAGTCCGCGTAGGCCGCGACGAGCTGCATCGTCTTGCGGCCGGCACCGCCGATGACGATCGGGATGCGGTTGAGCGGCGGGGGCTGCTGCTGGGCACCGTGCAGGTGGAAGTGTGTCCCCGCGTAGTCGACGGCCTCGCCGCGCCACAGGGCCGTGATGATCTCGAGCGATTCTTTGAGCCGGCTCAGCCGGGCAGCCGGTTCGGTGGAGCCGATGCCGAATGCCTCGAACTCCGCGGTCACCGAGCCCCAGCCGAGACCGAGCTCGAAGCGGCCGCCGGAGGCGTGGTCCAGCGTCACCGACTCGCGGGCGAGGACGACCGGATGCCGGAACGAGTCGCACAGGACGAGCGAGCCGATGCGCAGGTCCGTGGTGTGTGCCCCGAGCCACGCGTTGGCCACCATCGCCTCGAACATCGGCGAGGACTCGGCGCCCGGTGGCGCAAGATGGTCCATGCCGGCGACGCCGGCGAACCCGGCCGCTTCCGCACCCTGGGCGCGCGCCACCATCTGGGCCATCGTCATGCGCATCTGGGGGAGGTACAGCCAGAACTCGAGCGACGTCACCCGTGCGGCCACCCCGCCACCTCGAGCGACGCCCTGTCCCACCCGGCCAGCTCGGCGGCCGCCTCGTACGTGGTCTGGAAGAAGCGCAACAACAGCGCGTCGGGGTCGTCCGCGGTGCGCACGGCCCGGTAGGGGAGCACGAACTCCCCCAGCTCCTCATCGAAGCGGGCCTCGGCCGGCGCGACCGGCCACTCGGCGAAGCCGTCCGGGACCGGATACGCGTACGCGTAGAAGGTGCCTTCGTCGGACCCGCCGGGCCAGAAGCCGCAGCTGCTGACCTCTTCGTTGTACGCGAGCTCCTGAACCCAGTCCGGGCAGTTGGGAACGCCTCCGGGGTGCGTCGGCGCCCGTCGTCCGGAGAAGCGGGTGACCGCCATGTCCGCGGCACCCCAGAAGAAGTGGACAGGGCTCACCTTGCCCTGGAAGCGGGCGCGGAAGTCACCCATGACCCGGCTCACCTGGACCAGCGCCAGCCAGAAACGGTGCGCGGCGTCGGGGTCGTAAGGGCGAACGGTGGTGTCGCGCGGGAACGGCGTCGCGTCGGGCAGCTCGACGGGACGCGCCAGCAGGTGCACCGGGACGCCGACCTCGGCCAGGGCGCCCGTGGTGGCGGCGTAGAAGTCGGCGACCGAGCACGGCTGGAGGGGGATGCTGCGCCGCTGCCCGTCGGTCGTGCGGATCTGCAGCTGGTGATCGAAGAAGTCGAACTCCATCTCGACGCCGCGGGTCCCGTCGGGCATGAGCGACGTGGTCAGCCCGCGGGCGGAGACATAGAGCGTCACCTGCCACCACTGGTTCAGCATGGGGGCCAGGGCGAGCCGCACTTTGCCGACGATCTGTGTCCACAAGTGCAGCGCATCCTTCGTGCCCTCCCACGAGGAGAGTGTGATGTCGGGCCATGCACCCGCGCTGGTGGGTCCCCGAGGAGCCACGGTCAGCCCGATCCCTCGGCGACGCCGGCGACGACGCACGACGCGTCAACGGCCTCGAGATAGCCGCGCCGGGTGTCGTGGTCGAGGAACGATCCCGCGAAGCCGTTGCGGGCGACGCGGGCGAGCGTGGGGACGTCGAGGCCGAGCGCGTCAGCGACGCCGACGTAGTTGTCGCCGATGTAGCCGCCGAAGTAGGCCGGGTCGTCGGAGTGGACGGACGCGAGCAGTCCCCGCTCGAGGAGCGCCGGCAAAGGGTGGTCTGCGAGCGAGTCGACGACGTGTGTCTTCACATTCGAGAACGGGCAGACCGTCAACGGAACTTGGTCGCGCGCGAGCCGCGACACGAGCGCCTCGTCCTCGAGGCAGCGCACGCCGTGGTCGATGCGCTCGACACCGAGTAGGTCGAGCGCCTGCCAGATGTACTCGGGCGGACCCTCCTCACCGGCGTGGGCGACGGCGTGGAGACCCTCGGCGCGCGCCAGGGTGAAGACGCGCTCGAAGCCGGCCGGCGGGTAGCCCACCTCGGAGGAGTCGAGGCCAATTGCGACGAACTGGTCACGGAACGCCATCGCGTCGCGGAAGGTCGCGAGGGCACTCTGCTCGGGGAGGTGGCGCAAGAAGCAGAGGATCAGCTGCGAGTCCACCCCGAGCGCGCGGCCGTCATCGAGTGCGCGCCCGAGCCCGCCGAACACAGTGCCCAGCGTGACGCCCCGCTCGGTGTGGCTCTGGGGGTCGAAGAAGATCTCTGCGTGGCGTACGCCTTGC
>DATJTU010000125.1:0-3806 GCA_035503015.1 Acidimicrobiales bacterium
GGCAGCGCGCGCCGTTCGGTCAGCATGCGACGCAGCCAGTGGAGGAAGGACCCTTGATTGCGCAACTGCGCCTCGACGTTGAGCGCCTGAAAGCCGTAGACCGGGTCCATGAGCGGCGGCAGGTAGAGCTGCGCGAAGTCCGCCTGGGAGAAGCCGCCATTGCGGTCGGGCGACCACTGCATCGGCGTACGTACGGAGTCCCGGTCACCGAGGTAGATGTTGTCACCCATCAGCAGTTCGTCGCCGTAGTAGATCACGGGGCTGCCCGGCAGCGACAGGATCAGGGCATATAGGAGCTCGGCGGTCCGGCGGTCGTTGTCGAGGAGGGGGGCCAGGCGCCGGCCGATACCCATGTGGCGCTTCATCCGGGGGTCCTTGGCGTACTCCGCGATCAGGTAGTCGCGCTCCTCTTCGCTGACCTGTTCGAGCGTCAGCTCGTCGTGGTTGCGCAAGAAGATGGCCCACTGGCACGCGTCGTCGATGACCGGGGTCTGCGCCAGGATCTCGGTGATCGGGTAGCGCTGCTCGCGGCGGACCGCCATGAAGAGCCGCGGCATCAGCGGGAAGTGGAAGCACAAGTGGCACTCGTCGCCGTCGCCGAAGTAGTCGGCAACGTCGCTCGGCCACCCGTTGGCCTCGGCCAGGAGGATGCGTCCCGGATAGTCGGCCTCGATCTGCTTGCGGACGCGCTTGATGAACGTATGCGTCTCAGGCAGGTGTTCGCCCGACGTCCCGTCGCGCTGGTAGAGGTACGGCACCGCGTCGAGCCGGAAGCCGTCGAATCCGAGGTCGAGCCAGAAGCGCACGAGGTCGATCATCGTGTCGGCGACCTCGGGGTTGTCGTAGTTCAAGTCGGGCTGATGGTGGTAGAAGCGGTGCCAGTAGTACTGCTGGCGCGTGTCGTCCCACGTCCAGTTCGACCGCTCGACGTCGGTGAAGACGACGCGCGCGTCCGGCCACTTCTGGTCGTCGTCGTTCCAGACGTACCAGTCGGCCTTGGCGTTGTCGCGCGACGAGCGCGACTCGACGAACCACGGGTGCTCGTCACTCGTGTGGTTCATGACCAGGTCGGCGATGACGCGGATGCCGCGCCGGTGCGCGTCCTCCAAGAAGGCCACGAGGTCGCCGATGGTGCCGTAGTCGGGGTGGACGTTGAAGAAGTCGCTGATGTCGTAGCCGCCGTCGCGCAGCGGGGAGGGGTAGAAGGGCAGCATCCAGATGCAGTCGATGCCGAGCCACTCCATGTAGTCGAGCTTCTCGCGCAACCCGCGCAGGTCCCCGGCCCCGTCGTTGTTGGCGTCGAAGTAGCCGCGGATGAACACCTCGTAGAAGACGGCGTGCTGGAACCAGCGGACCGACGGGTCGAACGCGCCCTCGCCGGGACTGACGGGGATCGGAGGCGAGCTCATCGCGTCACCGCCCGACGAAGGTGGCCTTGCCGGGGCCGTTCTCGTTGAACGACGCGATCCCGCGGGCGGCGTCCTCGGTGCGCGCGGCGGCCGCGAACGCTTCCTGCTCGATGGCCAGGCCGTCGGCCAGCCTGGTCTCCAGGCCGCGGTCGACCGCGCCCTTGGCCAGACCGTGTGCCACGACCGGCCCGGCCGCCAGCTCGGCCGCCCAGGCGAGCGCTGCCTCGAGCACCTCGTCGGGTGCGACGACGCGGTTGACCAGACCGATGGCGCGCGCCTCGTCGGCCCGGACCTGGCGGCCCGTGAGGATCAACTCCTTGGCGCGCGACGCACCGATGAGCCGGGGCAGGCGCTGGGTCCCACCCCCGCCGGGGATCACGCCGAGCAGGACCTCGGGCAAACCGAAGCGCGCGTCCTCGGCGCACACACGGAAGTCACAGGCCAGTGCGAGCTCGAGCCCGCCTCCCAGGGCGTACCCGTTGACGGCGGCGATCGTCGCCCGCGGGATCGCGGCCAGGGCGCCGAGGGCGCGGGCGAAGTTGGCGCCGACCGCCGGCGCCCCGGACCCGTCGAGCTCGACGATGTCCGCCCCCGCGGCGAAGATCCGCCGCCCGCCCCACAGCACGACCGCCCCGGGCGGATCGTCGTGCAGCGCCACCGCGGCGTCGTGGAGCTGGCCCAGGACGGCCGCGGACAGGGCGTTCGCCTTCGGGCGGTCCAGCCGCAGCAGCGCCACCCCGTCGGGCTGGCGCTCGAGCGTGACGAACGTCTCAGGCATGGCGGCACCGTACCGGACGCCGCCCGGACGGCGAGCGACCGCGCCCGGCCCCGCGCCCGAACCCGCCACCGCACTGGACCGTCACGTGTGCAGCAGCCGGTCGGCTGCCTGGTACGGATCGAGCTCGCCGGCGGCGAGCGCCTTGACCGCCGTCGTGAACTCCTCCCCCGCCACCAGCTCGTCGACGTGCACCTCGGTGCGCGCCACGAGCACGCGGCGCAGTTCCTGCCCCAGGCGATCGGCCCGGCGCACGGCCAGCTGGCCCGAATCGAGCAGGTGGGCGCGGTGCCGGGCGACGGCCGACCACAGCGCCTCGACGCCGTCGCCCGACGTGGCGGTGGTGTCGACGATCTCGGGGCGCCACGAGCCGGGCCGGGCGAGGTCGAGCATCTGCTCGAGGTCGCGTCGCGCCTCACGCGTGCCGGGGCGGTCCGCCTTGTTGATGACGAACACGTCGGCGACCTCGAGCAGGCCGGCCTTGCTGGCCTGCATCGAGTCGCCCCAACCGGGTGTGACGACCACGACGGTGGTGTCCGCCGCCGACGCGATCTCGACTTCCATCTGCCCGACGCCGACGGTCTCGACGATGACGACGCCGACGCCCGCCGCGCCGAGCAGCCGCACCGCGTCGGGGACGGCGAGCGACAACCCCCCGAGGTGGCCCCGCGTCGCCATGGAACGGATGAAGACCGACGGGTCGAGCGCGTGACGCCCCATGCGGACCCGGTCGCCGAGGATGGCACCGCCGCTGAAGGGCGACGTCGGGTCGACCGCCAGCACGCCGACGTGCGCCACCGGCTCGGCCTCGGCGTCGGGCTCGGGCCAGCCGCCGCGCGCCGCGCTGATCAATCCGTCGGTGAGCGTCGACTTGCCCGCCCCGGGCGCGCCGGTCAGGCCGAGGGTGTAGGGAGGCTCGCTACGGTACGCGAGCGACGCGACGGCGGTCGCGGCGTCACCGCCGCGCTCGATCATCGAGAGCAGCCTCGCCAGCGCCACCCGGTCGCCGCTCTGAGCCTCCCGCAGCAGCACCGCCGGGTCGGAGGAACGGTTCCTCGGGCCCGCCTCGCTCATTGGCGCGTCACGGTGGCGCCGAGCGAGCGCAGGGCGCCGGCCAGGTCCTCGTAGCCCCGGTTGATGTGGTGCGCGCCGCTCACCGTGGTGCGGCCCTCTGCGACGAGCCCCGCCAGGACCAGCGCGACCCCGGCGCGGATGTCGGGCGCGCGGACGGGCGCCCCCGAGAGGCGCTCGACCCCGCGCACGATCGCGTGGTGGCCCTCGGTGCGGATGTCCGCTCCCATGCGCCGGAGCTCCTCGACGTAGCGGAACCGGCCGGAGAAGAGGTTCTCGGTGAGGATGCCGACGCCGTCGGCCGTGGTGAGCATCGCGACGAGCAGCGGGCTGTAGTCGGTCGCGACCCCTGGATACGGCAGCGTCGCCACGTCCGCGGCCAGCAGCCGCGCCGACGCGGTCGCCCGCAAGCCCTGCGGCGTCATCTCGGTGCTCATACCCATCTGCTGCACCTTGCGCAGCAGGTTCTCCATGTGGTCCGCCCGCGCGTCGGCGATCGTCACCTCGCCGCCCGCCATGCCGACAGCCGCCACGTAGGTTGCCGCCACCAC
>DATJTU010000126.1:0-14473 GCA_035503015.1 Acidimicrobiales bacterium
AGGTTGTGATACAGCCGGACACAAGTCCCCGAGGTTCCCGAGCTCGATTCTCCGCGCCGCCCGCACGCGCCGGATCAGCCGCGCAGCGCCGCCAGCCCCTCGGTCTGCGCGCCGCCGACGAAGACGACGGGGGTCCCCGCGCCCTCCGAGCGCCACGCGCCGCTGCCCTCCTTGATCAGCGCCGTGCGCGCCGGCAGGGCGACCACCGGCAGCGCGGCCGGCGCCATGGCCACGGTGCGTTCGAGCTTCTGGCCGTGCGCGTCGTCGTGCTCGTCACCGAAGTGGGGGACCACGGTCAGGTTGTCGACGAGCCCCAGGCCCAACGTCAGCGCGCCGCCCCGGGGGTCCACCATAGGGTCGGTGAGCACCATCGCCCCCGCGCCCGCCCCGGCGATCACCGCGCCGGCTGCGTAGGCGGCACGGATGCCGTCGAAGACGGCCGACTTCTTGAGCACCGCACGAAGGTGCAGCGGTGAGCCACCGGCGAGATAGATGAAGCGCGCCTCGGCCACCTTCGCTGCCATCGCTGCGTCCTCGGCCGAGGCGCGGTCGACCACCATGAGCCCTTCGACCTGGGCGCCGAGGGGGCCGAACCAGTCGGCCGCCCGGAACACGACGCGCTCGGGGCGCTGGTAGGCGGCAGCGGTCGGGAGGACCATGACCTCGGTCCCACCCGAGTCAGCCAGCAGCGTGGCGTCGAACGTGCAGCCGTCGGTCCATTCGTCGCCCCCGACCAGGGCCAGCGTGCCTGCCGTGTCCATGGCCCACTCTTGCACGCCCAAGCCCCTGACCTCGGCTTCGACGCCGGTGGTTACCCGCCGGTAAGCTTTCTGCCCATGTCGATCACGCGGGTGGGAATCGTCGGTTCAGGGATCATGGGCGCGGGCATCGCGGAAGTGGCCGCCGCCTCCGGTCACGAGGTCGTGCTGCGCAGTCGTACCAAGGGTGGTGCCGACGCCATGGTCGCCGGCCTCGCCAAGTCCTTGGGCAAGCAGGTCGAGAAGGGGAAGCGCACCGAGGCGGAGGCGGCCGAGATCTCCGGCCGGGTTCGTGCCACGGCGCACCTCGGCGACCTGGTCGACGTCGACCTCGTCATCGAGTCGGTGGTCGAGGACCTCGCGGTCAAGAAGGAGCTCTTTGCCGAGCTCGACAGCGTGTGCAAGCCCGAGACGATCCTCGCGACCAACACGTCCACGCTGCCCGTGGTCGAGATGGCGATGGCGACGGGCCGGCCGGACCTGGTCTGCGGTGTCCACTTCTTCAACCCGGCGCCCGCCATGGCGCTCGTCGAGGTCGTCCGCCCGATCACGGCGGCCGATTCGACCGTCGAGGCCGCGATCGCGTTCGCAGCCGCGTGCGGCAAGGACCCAGTGGAGGTCAAGGACCAGGCGGGGTTCATCGTCAACGCACTGCTCTTCCCCTACCTCAACAACGCCGTGCGGCTCTACGAGTCCGGCGTGGCATCGAAGGAGGGCATCGACGCCGCGATGAAGGGCGGCTGCGGGTTCCCGATGGGACCCTTCGCCTTGTTGGACCTGGTCGGCCTCGACACGTCCCTCGCCATCCTCGATGCGCTCTACGACGAGTACCGCGACCCCAACTACGCCGCGGTCCCGTTGTTGCGGCGCCTGGTGGCCTCGGGCCAGCTGGGACGCAAGACCAAGAAGGGTTTCTACGACTACAGCGGCTGACTTCTCGCTGTGCCAGGAGCGAGGGGAAAGGCGGGCACAATGGTGGGGCACCGCACTCGCCTGGAGGTGAAGTGATGGCGAAGAACCCGCAGCGTGACGCGCCGTGGGTGATGCGCACCTACTCGGGCCACTCCACCGCGCGCGCCTCGAACGAGCTGTACCGCACCAACTTGGCCAAGGGGCAGACCGGGCTCTCGATCGCGTTCGACCTGCCGACCCAGACCGGGTACGACCCCGATGCGCCCGAGGCTGCGGGCGAGGTGGGCAAGGTCGGGGTCCCGGTGGCGCACCTCGGGCACATGCACGAGCTGCTCGACCAGATTCCCGTCGCCGAGATGAACACGTCCATGACGATCAATGCCACGGCGGCGTGGCTGCTCGGTCTCTACGTCGCCAACGCGCAGGACATCGGCGTGGACCCGGCCCAGCTGGCCGGCACGACGCAGAACGACATCGTCAAGGAGTACCTCAGCCGCGGGACCTACATCTTCCCGCCCGGGCCGAGCCTCCGCCTCACGGTCGACACCATCGCCTACACGGTGCGCCGGGTCCCCAAGTGGAACCCGATCAACGTGTGCAGCTACCACCTCCAAGAGGCCGGCGCGACACCGGTCCAGGAGATCGCGTACGCGCTGGCGACCGCCATCGGTGTGCTCGACGGCGTGCGCGCCTCGGGCAAGGTCGACGAGGCCGAGCTGCCCGAGGTGGTCGGGCGCATCAGCTTCTTCGTGAACTCGAGTGTCCGCTTCGTCGAGGAGACCTGCAAGATGCGGGCCTTCACGAAGCTGTGGGACCGGATCTGCCTCGAGCGCTACGGCGTGCAGGACCCCAAACTCCGGCGCTTCCGCTACGGCGTCCAGGTCAACTCGCTCGGCCTCACCGAACAGCAGCCCGAGAACAACGTGCAGCGCATCGTGCTCGAGACGCTCGGCGTCACGCTGTCGAAGAGCGCCCGGGCGCGCGCCATGCAGCTGCCGGCGTGGAACGAGGCGCTCGGCCTGCCGCGGCCGTGGGACCAGCAGTGGTCGCTGCGCATCCAGCAGGTGCTCGCCTTCGAGTCCGACTTGCTCGAGTACGACGACATCTTCGAGGGCTCGACGGTCATCGAAGCCAAGACGGCGGAGCTGATGGAAACGGCCTCGGCGGAGCTCGACGACGTGCAGGAGCTCGGCGGCGCCTTCGAGGCCATCGACGAGTTGAAGCGGCGGCTCGTGCGGAGCCAGGCCGAGCGGGTGCGGCGCATCGAGGACGGCGAGCAGACGGTCGTCGGTGTCAACTCCTTCACCGAGACGGCGCCGTCACCGCTGCTCGGCGACAGCGAGTTCGGCGCGATCCTCAAGGTCGACCAGGGCGTCGAGGCGGAGCAGATCGCCGACGTCGAGCGCTGGCGCGCTGAACGCGACAACGCCGCCGTGCAGCGGGCGCTCGACGCCCTGCGCCGGGTGGCGTCGGACGACAGTCCGGCCGGCAACGTGATGGAGGCGACGATCGCGCTCGCCCACGCGGGCGGCACGACCGGCGAGTGGGCCGGCGCGCTGCGCGAGGTCTTCGGCGAGTTCCGGGCGCCGACCGGGGTGAGCGGCGGCGTCGGCCGCTGGGGCGACGAGCTGGCCCCGGTCCGGCTTCGCACCAAGGCGCTGGCCGAGCGCACGGGCGGGCCGCCGCGGCTCCTCGTCGCCAAGCCGGGCCTCGACGGCCATTCCAACGGCGCGGAGCAGATCGCCGTTGCGGCGCGCGACGCCGGATTCGAAGTGGTCTACCAAGGCATCCGCCTCACGCCCGAGCAGATCGTGGCGGCCGCGGTCGACGAGGACGTCGACATCGTCGGCTTGTCGATCCTCTCGGGGTCGCATCTCGACCTCGTGCCCGACATCCTCGACCGCCTGCGCGCCGCCGGGAGCATGGCCGCGGTCGTGGTGGGCGGCATCATCCCGCCCGAGGATGCCGAGCTGCTGCTCGGCAAGGGCGTGGCGTCGGTCTACACGCCGAAGGACTACTCCTTCGACCTCATCATGGAGGATCTGGTCGCACTGGCCGAGCGCCAGCGCGACGCCACTCCCGGGTGAGGCGGGCCATCTGGCGCCAGGTGACGGGCACCGCGCCCAGCTCGATCGCCCGCACCCGGAGGCTCTCGGGCACGTCGTAGTGGTTCAGCGCGGACGACCGCCGGTGGCGTTGGTAGCCGCGCAAGGGGATCCCGAGCGCGGCGGCCATGGCGTGCAGTTCGTCGGGATCGTCGGCCAACAAGTGCGACCACCGGTCTGACCGGTCGCGCACCGTCGCGCGCTGGCGCCAGTCGTCGACGTAGACGGTCAGCGCTGGGCCCAGGGCCGGTCGCGCCGCAGCGGCACCGGCTTGTGCCACCAGCGGCCGCTGAAACGCCACGCCTCGTGGATGGGGTCGTGCTCGTCGGCGGGAGCGGGACGCGGCCAGGCCAGTTGCGCGGCCGCCGCGATAGCGGCGAGCACGGCGGGGTCGGGCTCGGGACGCGGCCGCAGGGCGAGCTGGCCGGGATCGACCTGCAGCGTCACAGCGGCACGTTGCCGTGCTTGCGCCGCGGCAGCTCCTCGCGCTTGGAGGCAAGGATGTCGAGGCCGCGGCAGATGACCGACCGGGTGTCCGCGGGCGAGATCACGTCGTCGATGTAGCCCCGCTCCGCCGCGATGTAGGGATTGGCGTAGCGCTCGGTGTACTCGTCGATCAGCTCGGCCCGGCGTCGCGCCGGGTCGGCGGCCTCGGCGAGCTCGCGCCGGTAGACGATGTCGACAGCGCCGTTGGGTCCCATCACCGCCAACTCGGCCGACGGCCACGCGAACGCGAGGTCGGCGCCGATCGACTTGGAGTTCATCACGACGTACGCCCCGCCGTACGCCTTGCGCGTGATGATCTGGATGCGCGGCACCGTCGCCTCGCAGTAGGCGTAGAGCAGCTTGGCCCCGTGGCGGATGATGCCGCCGTACTCCTGGTCGGTGCCGGGCAGGAATCCAGGCACGTCGACGAAGGTCAGCAACGGGATGTTGAACGCGTCGCAGGTGCGCACGAACCGCGACGCCTTCTCCGACGAGTCGATGTCGAGCACGCCTGCCAGCACCGCGGGCTGGTTGCCGACGATCCCGACCACGCGCCCGTTCATGCGGGCGAAGCCGCAGGTGATCGACATGGCCCAGTGCCGGTGGACCTCGAGGTACTCGCCGTCGTCGACGACGGCCGTGATGATCCGCTTCATGTCGTAGGGCTGGTTCGGCGAGGTCGGCAGGAAGTCGATGAGCTCGGTGACGACACGTTCGGGGTCGTCACCGGTCGGCTCGATCGGCGGCTCCTCGAGATTGTTCGAGGGGAGGAACGACAGGAGGTGGCGCACCTCGTCGAGGCATGCCTTCTCGTCGGGCGCGACGAAGGTCGCGACACCGGATTTCGTCGCGTGGCTCATCGCGCCACCGAGCTCCTCGAGCGTCACGTCCTCGCCGGTCACCGTCTTCACCACGTCGGGACCAGTGATGAACATGTGCGAGGTGCCCTGCACCATGAAGATGAAGTCCGTCATCGCCGGGGAGTAGACGGCGCCGCCGGCGCACGGCCCGAGGATCACGCTGATCTGGGGGATGACGCCCGAGGCCGCCACGTTGCGGTGGAAGATGCCGCCGTAGGAGTGCAGTGACACCACGCCCTCTTGGATGCGGGCCCCGGCACCGTCGTTGAGCCCGATCATCGGCACGCCGGTGGAGGCGGCGAGGTCCATGACCTTGTGGATCTTTTCGGCGAAGACCTCGCCGAGGGCGCCGCCGAAGACCGTGAAGTCCTGGCTGAAGATGCAGACACGCCGGCCGTCGATGGTCCCGAACCCGGTCACCACACCGTCGGTGTAGGGCCGGTTCTCTTCCAGGCCCATGCCGTGGGCGCGGTGGCGGGCCAGCATGTCGAGCTCCTGGAAGGAGCCCTCGTCGAGCAGGTACTCGATCCGTTCCCGGGCGGTCAGCTTGCCCTTGGCGTGCTGGCGTTCGACGGCCCGCTCGCTCCCGGCGTGCAACGCCTCGTTCTTGCGTTCTTCCAGCTCGGCCAGCCGTTCGGCCATGGAGTGTTCCATGCGGCTGAGGCTAACGCTCCCTGCCCAGGGGCCAGAAATTGCGACCGTAAGTCTCCAGATTGGAAGCCGTTCTATTTCGCGACGCAAAAAACCAGGGTGAGCAGGACAAAAAGATCGAGACCCGGGGCCGGGTGAGCCCGGGAGCCGGCCCGACGTAACGGGGGGAGACGATGCCGCTTCTGCACGTGGCGGAAGCCGAGGTTCGATTCGGAGGCGTGCACGCCCTGCGCGGGGTGGACCTCGACGTGGACGCTGGCGCGGTCACCGGGCTGATCGGGCCGAACGGCGCCGGCAAGACGACCTGCTTCAACGCCATCTGCGGTTTGCAGTCCCTCACCAACGGCCGCATCGCCTTCGACGGCAACGACATGACCTCGTTGAAGCCGCACAAGCGCGCCCGCCTCGGGATCGCCCGTACCTTCCAGCGGCTCGAGGTCTTCGGCTCGCTCTCGGTGCGCGAAAACGTGCTGGCGGCCGCGGAGATCCGGCGGCGCTGGAGCCACGACCGCTCGAACCCGTCGGCGAACGCCGATGCCGTGCTGGCCCTTGTGGGCCTGTCCGCCTTGGCCGGCCGCCCCGCCGACACGCTGCCCACAGGGCAAGCCCGCCTCCTCGAGCTCGCCCGTGCGCTGGCCGCGCGGCCGCGCCTGTTGCTGCTCGACGAGCCGTCGTCGGGGCTGAGCGACACCGAGAGCGAGGAGTTGGGCGACCTGCTCTGCCAGCTGGCGGACGCGGGCATGGGCGTGTTGCTGGTCGAGCACGACATGGGGCTCGTCATGCGCGTCTGCTCGCGCATCAACGTCTTGGACTTCGGCGCCGTCCTGATGGTGGGCACCCCGGACGAGGTCCGCGCGGACGACCGCGTGCGGGCGGCGTACCTCGGGTCGGCCGACGACCCCGAGGAGCATCCCGCATCCGAGGACAGCGGCGACCTCGTCGCGTCGACTGCAGGGAAGTCACATGGCTGAGCCGGCGGTCCTCGAGCTGCGGCGCGTGCACGCCGGCTACGGGCAGATCGAGGTCCTGCACGGCATCGACCTCGCGGTCGGCTCCGGCGGTGTGCTCGCCCTGCTCGGCCCCAACGGGGCAGGCAAGTCCACGACCTTGAAGGTGGCGAGCGGCCAGCTCGAGCCGACCAAGGGGTGCTTCCACGTGCTCGGTCGTCACGTCAACGGCATGCGTCCGGACGCGCTGGCGCGCGCGGGGTTGTGCACCCTGCCTGACGGCCGCGGCATCTTCCCCAACCTCACGGTCACCGAGAACCTGCGCCTGATGACCTTCGCCGGCCCGTCGCGCGCGCACGTCGAGGATCTCGCGTTCACGCGGTTCCCGCGCCTGGCCGAGCGGCGGCACCAAGTGGCCGGCACGCTCTCGGGTGGCGAGCAACAGATGCTGGCGATGGCGCGCACACTCAGCGTCGAACCGGCGGCGCTGCTGCTCGACGAGATCTCGATGGGTCTGGCGCCGATGATCGTCGCCGAGCTCTACGAGTTGGTGGGCCAGATCGCGGCGGAGGGCGTCGCCGTGATCCTCGCCGAGCAGTTCGCGGCGACGGCGCTCGGCATCGCGACCGACGTCGCCGTGGTGGTCCAGGGCAGGATCGTCGCCTCTGGCAAGCCCGACGACCTCCCGGACGATCTCGCCGACGCGTACCTGGGCGGAGCTGCAGCATGAGCCGCCCTGTTTGTTCTCGAGGCGCCCGGCGGCTGACCGCCCGGCGTCTCGCCGCACTCGGCGCGGGCGCGCTGGTGCTCGTCGCCGGCGGTTCGGGTCTGCTCGCAGCAGCGTTCGTCAGCGGGTCCGCCGGCGCCGACAGCGGGAGCAGTGGCAGCGGGAGCGCCCTGGGCGGGTTCACTGTCAGCGCGCTGGCCGAGGCGCTCACGGCACAGTACGAGCAGCCCAACTTCCCGGTCCCCGCGACGCCCTCACTCGAATTCGACGAGGGGTACGCCGACACCACCGACAACTACGGCCCGAGCGGCACCGCGACGGCGTCGAGCCTCTACCCCGGACAGGTCGTGGCGAACGCAGGGCCGGAGTTGTCGTTGCTCGTGCCCGGTGTCCCGTTGCCACCCGCACCCGTGTGGCCGGTGCAGGCCGCCAGCGAGTACCCCCAGACCCCCAACACCGGCGCGACCGATCAGCCCGGCGTGAACATGGACAGCTCGAGCACGGCGAACGGCAACACGGCCAGCGCCACGATTGGTGACGACGCGCCCGAGGCCGGCTCGAGCGGGGCCGACTCGAGCGCGGTCGCGCCGTCGGGCTCGGGCAACCCACTGGCGAGCTCGTCGGCCATCTTCGGCATCGGCTCCCTGTCCGCCACGTCGTCCTCGCTGGCGCCGAGCACCACGGCCAACGCCGAGGCGAGCGCGACCGACACCGGCGTCTCGATCCTCGACGGCCTCATCACGATCGGCAGCGTCACGTCGACCGCCACCGCGACCTCCGACGGGAACAACGGCAAGCTCGCCGGCTCGACGCAGGTGCAGAACATGGACATCGCGGGCGAGGCGGTCACCGTCAACGCGAACGGCATCTCGGCTGCGGGACAGAGCACGCCGCTGTCGCTTCCGCTTTCGAGCATCGACACGGTCTTGAGCGAGCTCGGCATCTCGATGTCGGTGAGCAACGCCACCGACCAGACGAGCGGCCCGTCGGCCAGCCGGACACTCGACGGACTCAAGATCACCATCGACCTCAAGACGCTCGACACCGCCGCCAACCAGTTCGCGTCGTTGCTGCCGCCGTCGTTGACGTCGCAACTGCCCGTCGCGCTGCCCAACGACCAGCAGCTCACGCTCGACCTGGCCACGGTGCAGGTGGCCTCGACCGCGTCACCGGCGTTCAGCGCGGGTAACAGCGGCAACACAGGCAACTCGTCCGCCTCCTCGTCGTCGCTCGCCTCGGCCTCCGGCACGAACGGGTCGGCCGGCAGCGGGAACTCGGGCAGCGGCAGCTTCACCGGCGACTCGGGTGATGGCGGCTCGTACGGCTCGGGGAACTCGGGCTCGGGCTCGCCGTCCGGATCGGGTTCGGGCTCCACTGGCGCACAGACGACCGCCGCGGCGCCGGCATCGATCGTCGGTCCCGCCTTCAAGGGCATCGGTGCCGCGCTGGTGCTGCTCGGCCTGCTCGCCGCGACCGCGCTCGCCTACGCGTACAAGCGGGCCGACGACGCCAGCGAGCTGCTCGGCAGTTCGTGCGCGGACGGCGACCCGCTGATGGACCGCTTCACCGCCACGCCCGACGACCTCTCCGGCTTCGGTGGCGACGACTTCGGAGGACCCAGCTGATGAACCTCTTCGGACGCCCCTCGGACGACCCGGGCCGCGTGACGCCCATCACCCGCCGCGGTTCGCGTCACGCCCCCGGCGCGGCCGCGACCACAGGCGACACGCACAGCACGGCGGCGTTCCCCGAGATCCCGGGGCTCCCGCAGGTCTCGGACCTGCCCGACCTGCCTGACCTCCCGGACCCCGCGCAGCAGGGCGCGACGCCCGTCCCGACGCGCCTGCAGCGCCTGGCCGCGGTGGTCGACCGGGCACGGCCCGGACGCAGCAGCCGCAACGTGCGCAAGTGGCTCGAGACGATCGGCATGGTGCTGATCGTCCTCGGCTTCGTCCTCATCCTCCTCGGCTGGTACGGCGCGGCGCACAGCCCGTACCTGTACCAAGAGGTGCCCTACCTGATTTCGGGCGGCCTGCTCGGCGTCGCGCTGGTGATCGGCGGCGGGGTCCTCGTGCACTGCGCCTGGTGCATGCGCAAGGTCGAAGAGGACCGCCGCAACGCGCTGGCCATCGTCCGTTCCGTCGACCGCCTCGAGCGCATCATGCGCAACCTCGACGACTCCCGGCGCGGCGAGCAGGGGCAGGCGGTACAGGCTGGGCAGGCGGCGCAGGCCGTGCAGGAGGAGCACTCGCGGTGAGCCGGCGGCAGGGCAGGGCTGGATTGCGCGCGCTCGTCCGGAGCCGGCGCGTGGGGCTCTTGCTGTCGCTCGTCCTCGTCGCCGGCCTGGCGTCGGCGTGCGGCTCACGGCTGTCGGGGCACGATGCCGCGCTGGCCCAAGGCGCCCTCGGTGCACGCGGCTCGAACGCCGGGAACAGCGGCGTCGGCACCGGCGCCCCGGCGCTCGGCGCCGACTCGGGCAACTGCTCCTCGTGGGGCTCGGGCTCGGCGGGCTCGAGCACGACCACGACCACGGCCGCCGCGGGCGCGTCGAAGAGCACGACCACGACGACGGCGGCCAAGGCGAGCGCGTCGTCGACGACCACGACGACGGCACCGTGCAGCTCGGCCTCGCTCGCGCTGAGCGGCGGGGGCAGCGCTGCGGGGGGCGGCGCGGGCGGCGCAGGCGCCCACGGCACGACGGGCGCGGCCGGTGCGGCAGCCGGGCCCTCGACCGCGGCCGCCGCGGCGGGCGCCGGCCCGTGCGGCGCCAACGGCAACGCGATGCCCGCCGGGGGCAACGGCGGCGCGACGGCACAGGGGGTCACGGCCAACACGATCACGGTCGGCAACATCGCGAGCATCAGCGGCGTCGCGCCCGGGCTCACCCAGAGCGCGCAGCAGGCCACCCAGGCGTGGGCGGCCTACGTGAACAGCACGGGCGGGATCTGCGGGCGCCAGATCAAGGTCCAGCCCTTCGACGACGGGAACGACTCGGGCACCAACTACGCCGACGCCCAGCAGGCGTGCTCGAGCGACTTCGCGATGGTCGGCAACGCGTCGGGCTTCGACGACGGCAGTGCGCAGGCCGTCGGTGCGTGCGGCATCCCCGACATGGCGGCCGAGGTCTCGACCGCCGCCGCGGGCGGCACCGCCGACATCTTCGGCGCCAGCCCGGGCAACGACCACTACTGGGCGCTCGGGCCGGCCAACTACCTGAAGTCGACCTACGGCGGTGCCATCTCGAAGGCCGCCATGATCTACCTCAACGTCTCGGCCACCCAGACCCAGGCCGCGCACGAGGTGGCCGCGTACCAGAGCGTCGGGTTCAACTACCTCGAGAACATCTCGACGGACCCGACCAACGCCAACTACGGCGCCATCGTCCAGGAGCTGCAGAGCAAGGGCGTCCAGTACGTCACCGAGTACTCCGACGACAATTCGGCGGAGCGCCTCCTCGAGGCGATGCAACAGGCCAACTACGCGCCCCAGGTCGTCGACTGGTTCTCCGAGGAGTACTCACCGGAGTTCGCGCAGCAGACGGCGCCCGAGTCCAACGGCGACCTCGTCTTGATGTCGGCGACAGCCGCCTACGAGGAGGCCAGCGGCAACCCGGGCATGCAGCTCATGGAGAGCTGGCTCAACCGCGTGGCGCCTGGCTACCACCACGACATCTTCGCGATCTTGGCCTGGTCCGCCGGGCTGGCCTTCGAGCAGGCCGCGAAGGAGGTGGGTCCGGACCTGACCCGGGCCGCCCTCATCTCCAAGCTGCAGGGGATCACCAATTGGACCGGCGACGGTGTCACCCCGCCGGTGAACATCGGCCAGAAGATCCCGTCGAAGTGCTTCTTCTACATGAAGATCGAGAACGGGGCCTTCCAGCGCGTCTACCCGACCGCGCCGAACACGTACGACTGCAACAGCGGCTACTTCCAGTACTGAGCCGCCGAGTCCCGAGCCGCCGCACCGCCACCGCATGCACGAGTTCCTCGAGTTCACGATCATCGGCATCGTCCTCGGTTCGGCGTACGCCGTCGCGGCGAGCGGGCTCGTCGTCACCTACTCCACGTCGGGCATTTTCAACATCGCCCACGGCGCCATGGGCATGTTCATGGCGTTCGTGTACTGGCAGCTGTCGGTCGGCTGGCACATCAACACCGGCCTCGCGTTCGTCCTGACCGTGTTCGTCCTGGCGCCGCTCCTCGGGGCGGTGGTCGAGCGGACGGTGATCCAGTGGATGGACCCGACCAACGTCGCCACGACGCTGGCCGTGACGGTCGGACTGACGCTGCTCTTCTTCGGGCTCGTCAACAACTACATCTGGAAGCCGACGGCGCGCGTCGTACCTCAGTTCTTCGGCTTCGGCGGCTTCACGTTCCTCGGCGTGCACATCGACTGGGAGGAGGCGCTCACGGTCGGCGCCGCCATCGCCATCGCCGTCGGGCTGCGGCTCTTCCTCTACCGGACCCGCACCGGCATCGCGATGCGCGGCGTGGTGGACAACCGGCCGCTGATCGGCCTCTTCGGCGGCCGCCCGGCACGCCTGTCGACACTGAGCTGGGCCATCGGCTCCTCGCTGGCGTCGGTGGCGGGCATCCTGGTCGCGCCGCGCCTCCAGCTGCAGCCGCTGATCCTGACCCTGCTCGTGATCGACGCCTACGCGGCGGCGGTCATCGGGCGCTTGCGCAGCCTGCCGATGACCTTCCTCGGCGGCCTCGTCGTCGGGCTGCTCTCGTCCTACGCCCAGGGCTACGTGCCCAACTCGGGCGGCTTCTGGAGCTCGGCGCCGGTCCAGGGGCTCCTCACGCAGTCGGTCCCCTCGATCATCCTCTTCGTCGCGCTGTTGACCCTGCCGGCCAGCCGGCTGCGCAGCGGCGTGGCCCAGCGCCACGCGCCGCTGGCGCCCGCCAGCTTCGCCCGCTCCGTCCAAGGTGGGCTCGTCCTCGTCGCCGCCGTCTGGGTCGCGGTCTCGTTCATGGGCCCGGCCAACGTCATCAAGCTCGGCATCGGGCTGGCCTTCGGGCTCATCTGCCTCTCGCTGGTGCCGCTCACCGGGTGGGGCGGCTACACCTCCATCTGCCAGCTGACCTTCGCCGGCCTCGGCACCTTCGCCATGTACCGGTTCGGCGGGGGCGGCTCGGTGTGGGGCCTCGTGGCCGCGGCGGGGATCGCCGGAGGGGTGGGCGCCCTCGTCGCGCTCCCGGCGCTGCGGGTCCGGGGCCTCTACCTGGCCCTCGCCACGATGGCCTTCGCCAGCGCGATGGACAACGCGTTCTTCCCCTGGTCGGCCATCTTCGGCTTCAACGGGTCGGTGGCCATCGCCAAGCCGTCGCTGTTCGGGCTGAGCACCAGCTCGCCGAAGGCCTTCACCGTCTTCCTGGCGGTGGTGTTCGCGCTGTTCTCGATCGCGATCCTCGCCATGCGGCGCGGGCCGTTCGGCCGCGTCCTGGTCGCGGTCAAGGACTCCGAGGCGGCCTGCGCCACCCTCGGGCTCTCGCTGACGGCCACCAAGCTCGCCGTCTTCACCCTGTCGGCGGCCATGGCCGGGGTGGCCGGAGCCCTCTTCGGCGCCGCGTCGTCGGTGGCGTCAGGGACCGACTTCCAGATGTTCGAGAGCCTGCTGATCCTGGCCGTGGTCGCCATCGGCGGTGCCTCGGTGTGCTCGGGCGCCCTGGCGGGCGGCCTGGCGCTCGGCTTCTTGCCCGGGAACGCCCAGGACGTCTTCATCGGCGCAGGCACGGTCGCGCTGGCTTTCTATCCCGACGGCGTGCTGCCCCTCGGCTACGCCCGCTTCCACCAGTGGTGGGACAACCTGGGCGTTCGCGCCGCCCGGGGCGTCCCCGCCGCCCGGACGGTGCCTGCCGCGGGCACCAGATCGCTCTAGTCCGGGGGTCGCAGAGCCTTCGCAGCGCCTTCGCAGCGCCTTCGCCGGGAGTTCGCAGGTCGGCGGCGTGCGGGCAGGGGACCGGCGGGAATGTGACCAGGGCCGGTGGCGTTGAATTGTGTCGGAGGGCGGGGAGCGGGCACGACCAGCAGACCTGCCTGAAGACCCCGACGGCGGTGCGGCGGTCGGGTGGATCCCGCCGGGGAGAGGCGATCGGGAAAACGGCGGTGACCCCCCGAAATATCACCCGCAACCTGGCCCGCGACGTTGTGAGAGCACCAGGTAACCGCTACAATGGCTACCTGCCATGTGCGGGTCTCGGCCTAGCGCGGAATGCGCCACATGGAGCCTGTTTTTTCCCGATCGAGAGGTAACGCGTGCCCACAATCGCCCAGCTCGTCCGTAAGGGACGGGAGGCCAAGGTGACCAAGACCAAGACCCCCGCCCTGAAGGGCGCGCCCCAACGGCGGGGGGTGTGCACGCGCGTCTACACGACGACACCCAAGAAGCCGAACTCGGCGCTGCGCAAGGTGGCCCGCGTCCGGCTCAGCTCGGGCGTCGAGATCACGGCCTACATCCCCGGTGTCGGCCACAACCTCCAGGAGCACTCGATCGTACTCGTCCGCGGCGGCCGGGTGAAGGACCTGCCGGGCGTGCGCTACAAGGTCGTGCGCGGGGCGCTCGACACCTCGGGCGTGCGCGAGCGCAGCCAGGCCCGCAGCCGCTACGGCGCGAAGAAGGAGTCCTAGGCATGCCCCGAAACGGACCCGCCACCCGCCGCGAGCTCGCGCCGGACCCCGTCTACCGCTCGGTGCTCGTCACCCAGGTCGTCAACAAGATCCTCTCGCGCGGCAAGCGCACGCTGGCCGAGCGCATCGTCTACACCGCGCTCGACCAGGTCCAGGAGAAGTCGGGCGGCGACCCGGTGGCCGCGCTCAAGCGCGCCGTCGAGAACACCCGGCCCGAGGTCGAGGTGAAGTCGCGGCGTGTCGGCGGCGCGACCTACCAGGTGCCGGTCGAGGTGCGCCCGCGGCGGGCGACGACGCTGGCGATCCGCTGGCTCACGACGTATTCCCGCCAGCGGCGGGAGAAGACGATGGCCGAGCGGCTGGCCGGCGAGATCCTCGACGCCTCCAACAACATCGG
>DATJTU010000127.1:0-12038 GCA_035503015.1 Acidimicrobiales bacterium
GAGGGTGACGGGGTGGTCGTCGTGGGCGTCACCGGGCTGGTGGGCGTCGTGCCGGCCGACGGGGTGGCCGACGGAGTGGCCGACGAGCCGACCGAGGCGCACGCTGTCTTCGCCTTGGCCAACCGGGCGTTCACCCGCGCCTCGCGCTTTTGGACCCGGCTGATCCGTTTCGCGATCGCATCGGCCACCTTGGTGTGACCCGCTGTCTTGGCCTTCGCCTCCCGCGCCTCGGCCTTGGGCAACCGGGCGTTGATCTTCTGCTCGGCCTTGGTGACGCGCGCTTCGAGCTTGGGCAGGCGGGCGCACTGCGCCGCCGTGGGCGTGTGCGGCGTAGCCGACGCAGCCGCTGCGGAGCCGGCGCCCGCGAGCCCGACCACCCCGATCGTTACGGCGCCCGCGAGCGCGCTCCCTGCGATGAGCCTGCCACCCATGTCTGTCCTCCTCGACGAGATCACCTCCGTGCAGTGTGGGCGCGAGTTGTGAGAGACGTGTGAAGAACGCGTCAGGACATCGGGGTGCGCACGCGCACGCCGCCAGACGCGACGTGGCCACCGCCGGGAATCACCCCAACGGTGGCCACGCGAGCCGCGCCCACGAGGCGCGGCGTTCGTCTTCGTTTGCCGTCAGCTCGATGTCGTGGCAGTGCTCGACGAACTCGAGCTGCACGTCGCCTGGGCCTTGGCCAACCTGGCGTTCACCTTGGTCTCGCGGTTCTGGATCGCGGTCACCCGCTTGGCCAGCGCGTTGGCGAGCTTGGTGTGGCCCTCGTTCTTCAGCTTGGTCTCACGGGCCTCGATCTTGGGTACCCGTGCGTTCACCTTGCCCTCGAGCTTCTGGACCTTGGCCTGCAGGGCCGGGAGCTTGGCGCACTTGCTCGCCGTGGTGCTCGACGGCGTCGCCGCACCGGCCGTTCCCGCCGTGGCGGCCATGCCGGCCACACCGAGGCTCAGAGCGCCCGCTACTGCGGTGCCAGCGATGATCTTGCGAAACATGTCGGTCCTCCTTGGACGCCCGGGCCCTGTGCCCGGGTGCCGCCCTCCGGCGGCATCACTCACCTTGTGGGACAGATGTGATGGATCTGTGTGCCAGGTTTGAACAATCGACCGCCAACCTAAGAGCGCCCGAAGAATCGGGTGAATTGTCGGTGACCAGCCACCTCGTCAGCCACGTTCCGCAGCGTCGCCCTGGTCGCCGCGCTCCCCGCGCTCGGGCCGCAACGTCGGGAACGCGATGACCTCGCGGATGTTCGTGACGTCGGCGAGGAGCATGACCAGACGGTCGACCCCGAGCCCGAAGCCCGACGTGGGGGGCAACCCGTACTCGAGGGCGCGGATGTAGTCCTCGTCGACCTCGCCCGGCGCCTCCTCGTCGCCGGCGCGGGCGGCGGCCACCTGCTCTTCGAAACGGGCCCGCTGGTCGTCGGGGTCGGTCAACTCGCTGAAGCCGTTCCCGAGCTCGCGCCCGGCCACGACCGGCTCGTAGCGCTCGACGAGCTCGGGCCCGTCGCGGTGGCGGCGCGCCAGGGGCGACACCTCCGCCGGGTAGTCGGTCACGAAGACCGGGCCCCACAGCCCCGGCTCGGTCGTCTTCTCGTAGATCTCGAGCAGGATCTTGCCGGTCCCCCATGCGTCGTCCACCTCGATGCCGGCTTCGTCGGCCGCGCGGACGAGATCGGGGCGCGGCGCGCGTACGTCCAGGGTCATGCCCGTGGCGTCCGCGACGAGCTCGGTCATCGGCGCGCGCCGCCAGGGTGTCGTGAGGTCGAGCGGGCGCCCGCCGTAGGCGAGCTGCGTCGTGCCCACGAGGTCGGTCGCCAGCCCGGCCACCAATTCCTCGAAGACCACCATGGTGTCGGCGTAGTCCGCGTAGGCCTGGTACAGCTCGAGCATCGTGAACTCGGGGTTGTGGCGCGGCGAGATGCCCTCGTTGCGGAAGACGCGCCCGATCTCGAACACGTTCTCGAAGCCGCCGACCACGAGGCGCTTGAGGTAGAGCTCGGGCGCGATGCGCAAGAAGAAGTCGGCGTCGAGCGCGTTGTGGTGCGTGACGAAAGGGCGGGCCGCCGCGCCGCCGAGGACGGACTGGAGGATCGGCGTCTCGACCTCGACGAAGCCGCGTTCCCACAGGCGCTCGCGCATGCGCTGCACGACGCGGCTGCGCAGCTGGAGGATCTCGCGGCTGCCCTCGTTGGCCCACAGGTCGACCTCGCGCTGGCGATAGCGCGTCTCGATGTCGCTGACGCCCCGCCACTTGTCGCCGAAGTTACGGCGCGCCTCGGCCAGCAGCACCCAGTCGCGCACCTTGACCGAGAGCTCGCCCCGCTTGGTCTTGACGACCTCGCCCCGGGCGCCGACCCAGTCGCCGAGGTTCAGCTTGGCGAACTCGTCGAAGCGCTCGGTCACCGCGGCCAGCGCGAAGAGCTGCACGCTGCCCGAGCTGTCGCGCAGTTCGGCGAAGGCGAGCTTGCCCTGGGGGCGGAAGAGCATGATGCGGCCGGCGACCGAGACGGTGACGCCGGACTCCTCGCCGGCGGCGAGCGACGACCACGCCTCCACGACGGCGGCGGCCTCGTGGGTGCGCTCGTAGCGGTAGGGGATGTCGGGCTGGGACCCGCTCATGCGCGCGTCCTCACGAGCTGACGTTGCGCTCGTAGACGATGCGCAGCCCGTGCAGGGTCAACCACGGCTCCACGTGGTCAATGGTGTCCGAATACGGCGCGATGAGCGAACTGAAGCCGCCGGTGGCCACCACCGTCGACGGGCCGAGCTCCTCCATGAAGCGCCGCGCCAGCGCGTCGACCAGGCCGGCGAACCCGTAGAGCGTGCCCGCCTCGATCGACTCCACCGTCGAGCGGCCGATCACGCTGCGCGGCTCGACGAGCTCCACCCGGCGCAGCGCCGCGGCCTGTTGGTAGAGGGCGTCGAGGCTGATGGCCACGCCGGGCGTGATCGCACCGCCCAGGTACTCGCCCTTGGCGCTGACCGCCTCGACCGTCGTCGCGGTCCCCATGTCGACGACCACGCACGGCCCGCCGTAGAGGTCGTACGCGCCGACGGCGTCCGCGATGCGGTCCGCGCCGACCTCTTTTGGGTTGTCGTAGAGGATGGGCATGCCGCTCTTGGTCCCCGGGCCCAGCACGATGCAGGGCACGTCCGCGAACCAGCGCGACGCCATCTGGCGCAGCTCTGTCGTGACGTGCGGCACGGACGAGCTCACGGCGATCCCGCTCACCGAGGACGCGATGTCGAGGCCCTCGAGGTCGAGCAGCTGGGTCAGGAGCACGGCGTGCTCGTCGGGGGTCCGCGTGGGCACGGTGGAGAGGCGCCAGTGGTGGGTCAGACCGGCGGGCGCGGTCGGGTCGCGCTCGGTCCCGATCCCCACGCCGACGCCCTCTTCCACGACGGGGACCGTGTCGGTGTCGTCGCGCGTGTAGAGGCCGATCACGGTCTCTGTGTTGCCGACGTCGATGACGAGGAGCACTGCGTTCCTTTCCTCTTGCTCTGTTCCTGGCTCTGGTGCGGAGCGCGACGGGGCGCCGGCTAGGCCTCGCCGGGTGCCTCGCCGGTCCACACGAAGTCGAGGCCGAGGTCCAGGACCGGCGCCGAGTGGGTGAGCGCGCCGACCGAGATGCGGTCAGGTCCGGCCGCGGCGTACTCCCCCACGTTGTCGAGGGTCACGCCGCCCGAGACCTCGGTGAGGATAGGCCCCGCGGCGTCGCGGTGGGCGACGGCGATCGCCTCGGTGACGGTCTTCGGATCCATGTTGTCGAGCAGGACGACGTCGGCGGCGGCGGCGGCCGCTTCGGCGACCTGGCCGAGCGTGTCGCACTCGATCTCCACCAGGTGCCCCGGCCAGAGGTCCCTCGCCGTGCGGACCGCCGCGGTGATGGTCGTGCCGGCCAGGTGGTTGTCCTTGACGAGCACGGCGTCGGACAGACCCATGCGGTAGCCCGTGCCCCCGCCGGCGCGCACCGCCGCCTTCTCGAGTACGCGCAGGCCGGGAGTGGTCTTGCGGGTGTCGAGGATCTGGACGCCGGGGTTCCGTGCGTGGGCCGCGGCGACGAAGCGCGCCGTGAGCGTCGCCACGCCCGAGAGGCGCCCGAGGAAGTTGAGCGCCGTCCGTTCCGCCGTGAGGATCGGGCGCAGCCGCCCCGTCACCTCCATCAGGGTCTCACCCGGCTCGACCGCGTCGCCGTCGGCGGCGCGCCACTCGACGAGCAGGTCGGGGCCGACGCGCGCGAACGCCTCGGTGGCGCACGCGCGCCCCGCCAGCACGCCGGGCCGGCGCGCCCGCAACGCGCAGCGCGCCGTCACACCGTCAGGCACCAGCGCGGCGGTGACGTCACCCTCGGGCCCGAGGTCCTCGTCCAGCGCGCGCCCGACCGCGTCGCGCACCGCGGCGGCGTACGCCGCGTCCGGCTCGTCTCCGCTCACGGCGCGCCCGGCCCGTCGAGCAGCACCGCCGGTCGCTCGCCGTGGACGAGCCGGCGGCGCCAGGCGGGGTCGGTCTCGGGGTACTCGGCGCGCGCGTGAGCCCCGCGGCTCTCGGTGCGGGCGAGTGCGGAGGCCAAGAGGGCGTCGGCCAGGCGGAGCAGGTTGGCCAGCTCGCCCTCGGCCGCGGACGAGACGTGCACGCCAAGCTCGCCCGCCACGTCCTCGAGGACCGCCCGTGCGCCGTCGAGCGAGCCCGCGCTGCGCACGACGCCGGCGCCGCGCGTCATGGCGCGCTGGAAGATGTCGCGCAGCTTGGGCACGTCGGCTCCGGGCTGTGCCTCACGCCCGAAGGGCAGGACGGCGGGCGTGGGGGCGAGCACGGTGATCCCGATGCCGTCGATCGGAGCGCCGCCGAGGACGGCGCGCAGCGCGCCGCTGCGCTCCGGCCCGGACACGCCCGCCGCAATGCGCTCGGACAGGCGGGCCCCGAAGACCATCCCCTCGAGGAGCGAGTTGGAGGCCAGCCGGTTCGCCCCGTGGACGCCGGTGCAGGCGACCTCGCCCACCGCCCAGAGCCCGGGCAGCGCGGTGGCGCCCCACAGGTCGCTCACCACACCGCCGGAGAGGTGGTGCGCGGCGGGCGCGATCGGGAGCCAGTCGCGCTCGGGATCGAGCCCGATGGAGGACAGCGACGCCGCGATGGTCGGAAAGCGCGTCGAGAAGCGCTCGAGCCCGGTCGCGTCCAGCCACAGATGGTCCACGCCCTGGGCCGCCATCGTCGCCGCCATGGCCCGGCTGACCACGTCGCGCGGGGCCAGCTCGTCGACGAAGCGGTCGCCGTTGCGGTCGCGCAGCAACGCGCCGTGGCCGCGCAGCGCCTCGGAGAGGAGCGGGCGGGGCATGGCGGGGTGGTGCAGCGCCGTCGGGTGGAACTGGACGAACTCGACGTCGGCCACCGGCACCCCGGCGCGCAGTGCCATCGCGACGCCGTCGCCGGTCGACTCGGGCGGGTTGGTGGTGACCGAGAACAGCTGGCCGGCGCCGCCCGTCGCCAGCACGACGTGCGCGGCCCGGATCTCGACGGGCTCGGCGGCCCCGGGCGGCAGCGCGCGCACGCCGGCGCAGCGCCCGCCCTCGACGACGAGGTCGAGGGCGAACCACCCCTCGAGCACCGCGCTGGCGGAGTGGTAGGTGGCGTTGACCAGCGCGCGCTCGACTTCGGCCCCGGTGGCGGCGCCCCCGGCGTGCACGACGCGCGGTGCCGAGTGGCCCCCCTCGCGGGCGAGCGCCAGCGACCCTGTCGCCTCGCGGTCGAACTCCGCGCCGAGCGCGATGAGCTCCTGCACGCGTCCGGGTCCTTCGTCGACGAGAATGCGCACCGCCTCCTCGTCGCACAGCCCGGCGCCGGCGGCCAGCGTGTCGGCGAGGTGCAGGTCGGTCGAGTCCTCGTCGCCCCCGAGCACCGCGGCCACGCCGCCCTGGGCCCAGCGGGTCGCCGACTGCGCGAGCGCGCCCTTGGTCAGGACGCCCAGGGTGAGTCCGGGTCCGCCCGCCGTGACGGGTCCGGCGAGCCGGACTGCGGCCGACAGCCCTGCGACTCCGCTGCCCAGGACGAGGACGTCGAAGGGTCCCGGCTGGACCCGCGCCGTCACGCCGGTTCGGTCAGGGTCAGCTCGGCGTCGAGCCGCGCCGACACCTCGTCGATGACGCGGTTGCGCGCGTCCACGTGGACGACCCGGGGCACGTAGCCCTCGAGCTCGGCGCGCTCGTACTCGGCGTAGGTGATCAGGATCACCTTGTCGCCGGGCGACACCAGGCGCGCCGCGGCGCCGTTGAGACAGATCTGGCCGCGCTCGCCCTCGATGGCGTAGGTCTCGAAGCGCGCGCCGTTGTCGATGTCGAGCACGGCGACCTGCTCGTAGGGGAGGATGTCGGCCAGCGCCATCAACTCCGTGTCGATCGACACCGAGCCGACGTAGTGCAAGTTGGCGTCGGTGACGGTGGCGCGGTGGATCTTCGACTTCATCATGCGGCGGCGCATCGGCTCACCCTGTCCTTTCGAGTTGGCGGGCCACGGAAGCCGTGACGTAGGCGGATGGTGCGGGCGGGCGCCCGGCGGGCGGGCGCGGCGCGGCGTCCTCGTCCGCGCCCTCGAGCGCGGCGCTGTTGTCGATGAGGCGGACCGGACCGACCTGCGCCGCGATGAGCAGGCGCACCGCGGCCGGATCGGCGACGGTCTCGAGCTCGGCCAGCGTGGTCGCGTCGACGGCGGCGGCGTAGCTCAGGTGCACCAGCGGCTCGGTCGCCACCACGTCGCGCATGGCCGCGGCCAGGGCCGGCCCCGAGCGCTCCCCCGCCGCCACGGCGGCACGCGCTGCCGCCAACGCCCGCGAGAGCACGGTGGCCGCGGCGCGCTCGTCGGCACCGAGGCGGACGTTGCGGCTCGAGCGCGCCAGCCCGTCGTCCTCGCGCACGATCGGGCAGCCGACGAGCTCGACGGGCAGCGAGAGCTCCGTCGCCATGGCCCGCACCACGGCGAGCTGCTGGAAGTCCTTCAGCCCGAAGTAGGCGCGGCACGGGCCGGCGATGGCGAACAGCTTCGCGACGACCGTCGCCACGCCGTCGAAATGGCCCGGGCGCGACGCGCCCTCCCATGCCTCGCTGACGCCGTGCACCGAGACCGTGGTCGCCGGCGGCTCGGGCCACGTCGGGTACATCTCGGCGACCGGCGGGACGAACACGACGTCGACCCCGGCCTCCTTGCACTGGCGCAGATCGTCCTCCAGCGTGCGCGGGTAGTGCGCGATGTCCTCGGGGTCGCCGAACTGCAACGGGTTGACGAAGATGCTCACGGCGACGGTGTGGCACTCCGCGCGCGCCCGCGCGACCAGCGAGAGGTGGCCCTCGTGCAGCGCGCCCATCGTCGGCACCAGGCCGACGCAGGCGCCGGTGCTGCGGGCCGCATCGAGCAGCGCGCGACAGGCGGCGGCGGACTCGACGACGTCCACGGCGCGACCCTTCCTCGCCCCTGGGGCCCTAGACCGCCGCCGGCACGGTGACCGGCGCGTCCTCGTCCTCGTCGCCGCGGGCCAGCTGGGTCGCCAGCGCCGCGCCCGCCTGGTAGGCGGTGCGCTCGTCCTCGGGCAGCGCGTCGAGGTGCCGGCTGAGCGTGGCCCAGTCGCCGCGGCGCGCCGGGCCGGTCAACGCCGCGCGGGGCCCGAGCGCCGCCACGTCGTCGACGGCCGCCCGGGTCAGGGGCAAGAACGACTCCAGATCGAGGCCGACCGAGGCCGCCACGCGCTCGACCTGGCCGAGGAGGGCCACGACGTGGTTGGCGGCGATACATGCAGTGGCGTGGTAGGCGGCGCGGTCCTCGTCGGCCACTTCGACCATGCGGCCGCCCAGGCACTCGACGATCCGGCGCGCCACCGGGTCGCCGGCCACCGCGAAGGTGACGCCCGAGGCCAGCCGGGCCGCCCCGACCTCGCCGTTGGGCAACGGCACGAGCGGGTGCACGGCGGCGCGGCGCGGGTGGGGCGCCAGCGCATCGAGCCCGAGCGAACCCGAGAGGTGGACGACGGTGGTGCGGGGCTCGGGCACGACGCCCGCGGCCACCTCGGCCACGACGTCGTCGGGGGTGGCGATCACGAGCACGTCGACGCCCCGGGCCGCGCCCGCCACGTCGTCGCCCCGGCCCAGGAAGCCGGCGAAACGCCACCCGCGCGCCGAGAGCGCGGCGGCGAGGGACGTCCCGGCCCGGCCGGGACCGATGATCCGGATGGAGTGCATTTCGACCTCCTTCGGCGTTCCGGCCCCGTTCGGGTGCCGTTCGCCTACAGACGATGAAACGTCACCTCAAAGATTACCCACAGGGCGGACGTCCCCACCAGCCGCCCTGACCTGCTCGGGCGTCACCAGATCGGGGGCCAGGTCGGCGAGGGGTTGCAGTACGAAGCGCCGCTCCCACAGGCGCGGGTGGGGCACCGTCAGGTCGGCCTCGTCGACCGTGCAGCCCTCCACCCAGAGCACGTCGGCGTCGAGGGTCCGCGGCCCCCAGCGCTCGGCCCGGACCCGGTGGGCCGCCTGCTCCACGGCGCGGCAGCGCTCGAGAAGCCTTCGCGGCGAGTCCGGCGTCGCCAGCTCGACCACGACGTTGAGGTAGGGACCCTGGCCCTCGGGGCCCCCGACGGGCTCGGTCTCGTAGAGGGGTGACACGGCGACGACGTCCCTGGCCTCGGCCAGGCCCTCGACCCCGGTGCGCAGGTAGGCGGCGCGGTCGCCCAGGTTCGAGCCCAAGCCGATGAAGGCGCGCCGGGTGGCGCCGGGCATCAGCGGGTGCGCCGGACGCGCACCCCGGTCGACCCCACGTCGAGCGGCAGCGGCGGGCGCAGCTTGCGCACGGTGACCTCCACCGCGTCGAGGCGCGGGTCGCTGACCAGGAGGGCGCTGGCGAGCCGGCCGGCGAGTGCCTCGAGCAGGGTGTAGGACCGGCCGGCCACCACCTCGGCGGCCGCATGGGCCAGCGCCCCGTAGTCCACGGTGTCGGCCAGGTCGTCGCTCTCCTGGGCCGCGGTCATGTCGAGCCAGGCCATGATGTCGACCGCGAAAGGCTGGGCCCGCTCCTGCTCCTCGCGGAGCGCGCCGTGGATCCCGGTGACCCGGAGGTCACGGATCTCGATACGGTCGGTCACTGCACGCGGCCGCGTGTGGGCATGCCCTCCAGCTCCGAGAGCAGCTCCCGGCCCGGCTCGCCCATGGCGTGCCCGACCACGTGCTCGATCAGCGCGACCGCCTGGGGGAGGTTCGTGATGCGCTCGGACCACACGAGGTAGCCGGCGAGCACGCCCATGACCCGGTCGCCGAGCTCGTCCTGGTGCACGAGGATGCGCAGGCCCGAGCCGAGGGACTCGTCGATGTCCTGGTAACACGACGACAGCACCGGGCGCGGGTCGCCCGAGCGCTCAAGGGGGTAGTGGGCCCAGGCCAGGCCCTCCTCGTCGTAGGCGGCCAGGTTGTGGGGCGAGGGCAGCAAGGAGATGATGCGCCCGAAGCCCTGGACGCGCAGCCAGATGATCTCCTCCTGGCGCCGCACCCGGCGGTGGTTCACCGAGAACCCGCCCGGGCGCTCGCTGGCGGCGAGGTGGTCCTTGATGATCCAGGTGAAATTGCGGGGCGGGATGCCGGCCGCCCACTTGCCCTTCATGCGGCAGGACCATACAGCCGGGCCACCTGCAGTGCGCCCGTGACGTCGTGCACCCGGACCATCCCCGCCCCCGCCACCAGGGCTGCCGCCGCGGTGGCCAGCGAGCCCTCCTCGCGGTCGGCCAGCGGGGCCGGCGCGGGGGCCCCGGCCCCTCCCGCCGCCAGCACGCCGAGGAAACGCTTGCGGCTCGTGCCCACGACGACGCCGGCGCACCCCGCCGCCGCAGCGGCCCCCACGAGCTCGGGGAGGTGGTGCAACAGGGAGAGGTTGTGCGCCGTCGTCTTCCCGAAGCCGATGCCCGGGTCGACCCAGACCTCGTCGACCCCCGCCGCGCGGGCCAGCGCCGCCCGCTCGAGCACGAACGCCTGCACCTCGGCCACCACGTCCCCATAGCGGGGGTCCGCCTGCATGGTGCGGGGCTGCCCCTGCATGTGCATGGCGACCCAGCCCGCGCCGGTGGCGGCCGCGACCTCCCACAGGGTTGCCGAGATGTCGTTGAGAAGGCTGGCGCCGGCGTCCACGGCGGCGGTCGCCACCTCGGGCTTGACGGTGTCGACCGAGATCCGCACGCCCGCGGCCGCCGCCGGCGCGGCCAGGGCCTCGACGACCGGCACCACGCGGTCGAACTCCTCGTCGAGCGGCACGGGCTCGGCCCCGGGCCGGGACGACTCGCCGCCGACGTCGACGACGTCGGCCCCTTGGTGCACGAGCGCGCGCCCGTGGGCGACGGCGGCGTCGTACCCCGCGTAGAGGCCGCCATCGGAGAACGAGTCGGGGGTGACGTTGAGCACCCCCATGACGAGCGGGCGGCCCGGCCCGCCGCGGCGCGCCGGGCCGGTGCGGCCGGCTCGGCCGGCGGCCACCGGGCTCAGTGACCCCGGATGAACTGCATGGCCTCGGCCCGCGTGGCGACGTCGGAGCGGAACAGCCCGCGCACCGACGAGGTCACCGTGACCGTGCCCGGCTTCTTCACGCCGCGCATGGACATGCAGAGGTGTTCCGCCTCGATGACCACCAGCACGCCCCGCGGCTGGAGGACCGAGGCGATGGCGTCGGCGATCTGCGTCGTCATGCGCTCTTGGACCTGGAGGCGCCGCGCGTAGCCGTCGACCAGGCGGGCCAACTTCGAGAGGCCGGTGATGCGCCCGTCCTCGGCGGGGATGTAGGCGACGTGCGCCCGGCCCAGGAACGGCACGAGGTGGTGCTCGCACAACGATGCAAAAGGGATGTCACGCACCATCACCATCTCGTCGTGCTCCGCGGCGAAGGTGACCTCGAGGTGGCGTGCCGGGTCGTCGTGCAGCCCCGAGAACAGCTCCTCGTACATGGCTGCCACGCGGGTGGGCGTCGCGACGAGGCCGTCGCGCTCGGGGTCCTCCCCGATCGCGCTCAGCAACTCGCCCACGGCGACCTTGACGCGCTCGACGTCGACGCTCACTGCGTGCTCACTCCTTCGTCGGGATTCGTTGGATTACTCGGATTCCTCGGGCTACCCGGGCGGCCGGCCCTCGCCGCGCCCGTCATCGGTGGCGGCCCGTCACTGGTCCACCCCTTTGTAGTGGTGCACGCCGCGCAGGTTGCGGTAGCGCTCGGCGACGTCGAGGCCGTAGCCGACGACGAACTCGGGGGGGATGGTGAAGCCGATGTAGCGCAGATCGAGGTCGACCCGTTGCTCGCCCTCCTTGACGAGGAGCGCGCACACCTCGACGCTCTTGGGCTGGCGGGCGGCGAGGTAGCGGCGGAGGTAATTGAGCGTCAGCCCGCTGTCGATGATGTCCTCGACCACGAGGACGTGGCGGCCTTCGAGCTCGGAGTCGAGGTCCTTGACGATGCGCACGACGCCGGAGGTCTTGGTGGCGCTGCCGTAGGAGGAGACGGCCATGAAGTCCACGTCGACGGGCAGCGCGATGCAGCGGCACAGGTCGCTCATGAACAGCATGGCGCCCTTGAGCACCGCCACGAGCAGCGGAGGCTCGTCGGCGTAGTCGGCGGTGATCTGGGCCCCGAGCTCCGCCACCCGCCTCGCCAGGCGCTCGGCGTCGACGAGGACCGGCCCCACGTCGGGTTCGGCCCAGGCCGGGACGCCCGCTCCGGGGTCGTCGAGGGTCACCGGCGTGACACTACCGGAGCCCCGCTGCTCCACCCTGAGGCGACCCTTGCTCCGGCGCAGGCGACGGCCTCCGTGCAGCTCCGTCCCGACGGCGTCACCCGACGCAACCGCCAGTGCGCGGTCCACCTCCGCCAGCGAGGGCGGATGAGCTCCGCCCTCCTCCTCGCGCAACCAGCGGCGCACGGCCCGCCGTGCCAACGGACGCGTGGCCCGGGCGAGGGCACGGGCGTCGGCAGGGTCGGGCAGCTCCGTTGCCGCAAGGGAGTCGAGGAGCGCCACCTCGTCGCGCAGG
>DATJTU010000128.1:0-7225 GCA_035503015.1 Acidimicrobiales bacterium
GGGCCGTTTGCCGGTGCCGGTAGCTCTTGGTCATAGGGCACACGCTCCTGGGGGAGTGGTTCCTTCTTTTCGGTGGTATCCCTGTCCCTGCGCCGAATGCGCATCAAGCAGGACCTCCGACACACGGCACGGCCAATATCCTGACGCGCCGCGGGCAGCTAGGTCAAGACTTGAGGTTGTTCCACGTGGAACTACACCGTCGGGATTTGGAACGGGGCACCCGGCAGGGGCTTGTGCCCCCACAGTGCAATTCACCTGGAGTTTACGGACGTTTCACGTGAAACAACCCGGGGTTCACCCACGATCCGTGGCGCCCCAGGCCTCTGCGCAGGTGTTTTCGCCAGCAAATCTCGGGCGAACGCAGGCCCAGGGCCCTCAGAACGGGCTCGGAGGCCCGGATGCCGGGCTACAGCTGGCACGGCGGGCGAAGGCCGTCACGGCGCACGCCGCGGCGTCGAGGAGACACGCTCCGGTGGGGTCGCGACGCGACCCCACCAGGGTCAGAAGAGCGGCCGCTTGGCCGGGACACCGACCCGGCGCGGAAAACGATCGGGGCACGGGGCCACCTGCGCCAAGACCTGGAACTCGAACTCCTCGTGCACGGCCTCGACCGGCTCGAGACCCAACTGGGCCAGCTCGCCCGCCGGCCAGCGCCGCGGGCCGTCGGCGCCTGGCTCGAAGTCGCCGTCGCCGTCGCCGCGTGGTGGCTCCGAGACCACCACGAACCCCCCGACCACGAGGAGAGGGGCGGCGCACTCGGCGAGGACCGCCGGGGGGCCGAAGGAGCGGGCCAGGACGCCGTCGAAGGAGCCCCTGGTCTCGCCCTGGCGGCCGACCACCTCCGCCCGCTCGTGGATCACCCTCGCCCGCTCCTCGAGGCCGAGGCGCTGGATGCCGGTGCGCAGGAACGACGCCCGCCGGCCGTTCGCCTCGACCAGCACGACGCTGACGTCGGGCCACAGACTCGCCACCACGAGCCCCGGCAGGCCGCCGCCCGAGCCCAGATCGACCAGGTGGGGCCGCGACACGCCGGCCGGCTCGGAGGCCAAGCGCCGCGCGATGGCCGCAAACGATGCGGCGTGGCGGATCTGGGGGTCGAGCGGTCCGGGCCCGAGGAACCCGGCGCGGCGGGCGTCGTCGAGCACGTCGTGCACGGAACCCAGGGCAGGCGTCACAGGGGGCGTAGGGGAGTGGTCTCCCTCGTCCAGGGGGGCGCCGGGCACCGGCGCGGGGTCAGCCGGCCGGCGCGATGACGATGTGCCGGTGGGGGTCTTCCCCCTCCGAGCGGGTCACGACGCCGGACATCTCGTTGATGGCGTCGTGCACGGACTTGCGGTCAGCAGGGCTCATGGCTTCGAGGGCCCGCTCCTGACCCGACGCGAGCACCTCCTCGGCGATCTGGACGCTGAACCGCTTCAGCGCGGCCGAGCGGCGCTCCCGGTAGCCGGCCACGTCCACGAGGATGCGGTCGGTGCGCGAGGGGCACTGGCGCTGGACCACCGCCCTCGTGAGGTCCTGGAGCGCGGTGAGCGTCGAGCCGCGCGGACCGACCAGCATGCCGAGGTCGTCGCCGGCGGCGGCGATCTCCACTGTCTCCTCGTCGAGGATGCGGGTCTCGACCGTGCCGTCCATGCTGAGCTCTCCGAGGAGACCGGTGACGAACTCCCGGCCGACCTCACCTTGTTCCTCGAGGGTCATTCCTTCGGCCATCTCTGGTGTCTCCTTCGGTTCCGTGCTCCGTTGTGAAGCTCTCTCGGCGACCGGCCCCCCCGCGGAGCCGTCCTTCGAATCGTCCGTCGCCCCGGTGCGCGCGGCCCCGGCTGCACCCGCTCCCGCTCCGGACGCCGCGGCCCGCCGGTTGCGGCGGCGCCGGGCCGAGCGGCTCGTGCCCGAGCCCGACCCGCCTGAGCCGCCGGCACGCGTGGCGGTCGCTCCCACCGGCTGCTCCGACCCATCGCGGTCTGTCCCGCCTCGCTGCGATCCTCCGCTGCGTCCCGCCCCGTTGGACCCGGCGCCGTCCCGACCCGACCTCGAGCCGTTCCCCGAGGCCGAGCGCTGGCCGCCCTGGCGTCCACCCTGACCCGAGCGGTTGTTGCGCCGGGCCCGCTCCCGGCGCGGCCGGGCGCCGACCGGGCGAACACGAGCCCGCACCCGTGCCTCGACCCGCATCCGGCCGAACAGACCCGTCTTGGGCTCGCTCACCACGATGACCTCGGCGTCGGCGACGGCCACCCCGAGCTGGTCGAGGGCGCGATCGGTCGCCTCCTCGACAGTCTTCCCCGCCACTTCGACCCACTCCACCCGTCTCTACCGAGCCTTTCTGGCGCGCTTGGACCGCGATCGCGGGTGCGCCTTGGGCGCCGCCTCGTCGTCGTCTCCCGCCGTGCCGTTCGTCGTGCGCTTCTTGGTGCCGCCCGCAGGCTTGCGCCCGTTGGACGGGCCGTTCCGCCTCCCGTTGCCCTGGGCGCTCCCGTTCGCGCCGGCCTTGGCCGGCGGCACGGTGCCCTTCCCCGAGCCGGTGCCGTCGGTCGCGGTGGACTTCTTCTTCGCGGGCGGTGCCGGCGGCTCCGGTTTGACCTTTTCTTCCTTTTTGGCCGAGCCGATTTCACGCTCGGCCGTCACGGGTTCCACCATCCCCGTCTTGAACATAAATTCTTGTGTCCCGATCCGCATTGCAGAAGAGACCACCATGTAAATGGTTGCTCCTGCGGGCACTCTTAGGTAAATGAGCCCGAAAATAATAGGGAAGAACTTCTGCATTGTTTGCATCTGTGGGTTCGCTGCAGCCGCCTGAGGATTCCGACTGTTCATCTGCCGCATTTGGTAGTACTGCAGGAACATCGCAGCTGCGATAAGAACCAGGTAGGGGATCGTGAGAAGTGCCTGGTTAACCCCGTGATGCGAGAACGGAAGGGACGACAAATCCATTCCGAACCACCAGTGCATTTGGCCGTCACTGCCCACCAATGACTGGTGCATTTGAGAGCTCGTCGGGATATACCGCGGTGCGCCACATGTGGCCTGGGCGCACTTCACCGTTTGCCCGAACTGGTTGATGTATTCCTGTCCCCTCGAGACCGTGTTAGAAAGCCCTCGGATCAAGGTATAGAGGACGATCAGGAACGGCATTTGCAGGAGGCTCGGGAGGCAGGCCCCGAACGGGCTCGTCCCGTTCTCCTTGTAGAGCCGCATCATCTCCTGGTTGAGCTGCTCCCGGTTTTCTGCGCCCTTGTACTTCGCCTGGAGCTTCTTCATCTCCGGCTGCAGTCGCTGCATCGCCAGCATCGACTTGGTGCTCTTCACCGTCACCGGCGTGAGCGCCAGCATGATGATGATGGTCAGCCCCGTGATGGCGAAGCCGTAGTTCGGCCAGACGGCGTAGAGCCCGGCCAGGATCAGCCCGAACAGCTCGAAGAGGGGGTGGAAGATCTCCCCGACCAGCTTGAACAGGGAGTTCTCGGCCAACAGTGGGTGCGTCAGCACGGGTGTCCTCCGGCGTGGGTGGGCGTCGAGGGGGCCGTGGGCGTCGGGCGGGGCGAATCGGCCCGGAGCGGTACCAGGTCGACGCCGTGCGGGCCGAAGGGACGGCAGCGCAGCAGGCGGCGCGCGGTCAGGGCGAGCCCGCGCCAGAAGCCGTGGACGCTGAAGGCCTCGACGGCGTAGCTGGAACAGCTCGGGTAGAAGCGGCACGGCGAGACACGACCCGACGCCGCGCCCTGGTACGAGGTCAGCACGAACACGGCCACCCGGGACGGCAGACCCAGTCGTACCTCTGGTAGGACGGCAGCGGCGGCCGGGGAATCCTGGGGGCTGACCTGGGCGTTCGCAGCCGGCTCGGCGAGGGACGCCGGGGAGCGGGTGTCGACACTCATGCCGTTACCGCCGCCCGGCCAGCCCGCCGGAGCGCCTCGGCCACGTCGACACGGAAGTCAGCCGGCTCCAGCATCGCCGCGCCCGGGTCGAGACGCAGAAGGTAGGACCCGCGGGGAAGCGCAGCCGCCTCGGCGCGCACCACGTCGCGGGCCCGGCGGCGCAGCCGGTTCCTGGTCACCGCCGTGCCACAGCGGCGCCCAATTGCGTAGCCCACCTGGGGATAGAGGCCGGCGGCCGTGTCGTCGGCGGGCACGAACGTCGCCCGCACCGGCCCGCACGCGCCGCGGGCGCGAGCCCGCTGCAGCTCGGCGAAAGCCGCGCGGCTGGTGATGCGTCCGACCTTCCGCGCAGGCAAGGCCAGGACCTCAGACGGTGAGACGGTGACGCCCCTTGAGTCGACGCGACTTCAAGATGGCCCGGCCCGCCCGGGTGGACATGCGCTTGCGGAAGCCGTGCGTACGGGCCCGCTTCCGGGTGTTGGGTTGGTAAGTGCGCTTCACGTCAAGTCAGCCTTTCGCGGATTCAGTCTCTCGCGACGCCGGTGCAGCATCGGGGACCGGCTCCTCGCGGGGTTCCACGCCACGGCCTCCAGTCGTTCTCCGGCCGCCGGCGGCGAGTAGTCCCATGTTAGGCGCGATTTGGCGTTGGCCTCTAGTCGCATCCGCCCGGCTCGGTGTACCTTCATCCAATTACCCGCACCGAGGACCGCACCGACGAGGGCTGGACGCCGAGGGGGGAGAAGGGGCGTTCGGCCGAACCGGTGACGCAGGCGACAGAACTCTGGACGAGGTGCTCGAAATCCCTGCGCGACCAGGTGTCCGAGAGCACGTGGCAACTCTGGCTCTCGGGGATCGAGCCGATCGGATTCGCGGACGGCATCTTCACCCTCGCCGTCCCCAACGGGCTGATCCGCGAGCGCGTCGAGTCGCGCTACCTGCCGATGATCGAGGACACCCTGGCCAACGAAGTGGGCGGCCCGGTGCGGGGGCGCCTCGTCGTGCACGAACCCGGCCCGGCCGCCGTGCCGAGCCCGGCTGAAGTACTCGGTGACCTGGACGAACTCGGGAGCGACGAGGTGCTCGGCGGCCCCCTGGGCGCCACCGTGCCCGCGAGCGACCTGGCAGACCCGGCGGGGCAGACCGTCGCCGGCGGAGGTCCCGGACGCGAGTCGCCGGCGGTCCAGCTCGACGCCAAATTCACCTTCGAAACCTTCGTGACCGCCTCGTCGAACCGGCTCGCCCACGCGGCGGCCCAAGCCGTGGCCGAGACCCCTGGGCGCTCGTACAACCCACTGTTCATCTACGGCGACTCCGGGCTGGGCAAGACCCACCTGCTCCACGCGATCGCCAACTACGTGCGGGAGAACTACCCGCGCCGCAAGGTCCTCTACGTCACCACCGAGACCTTCATGAACGACTTCGTCGACTCCTTGCGGACGTCGACCACCTTGAACTTCAAGCGCCGCTACCGCGACTGCGACGTCCTCCTGATCGACGACGTCCAGTTCATGGAGCGCAAAGAGGGCCTCCAAGAGGAATTCTTCCACACCTACAACGACCTCAAGGGCGCCTCCAAGCAGATGGTGCTCACCTCGGACCGCCCGCCCAAGTCGATCGAGACCCTCGAGGACCGGCTGCGCAGCCGCTTCCTCTCGGGCCTCATCACCGAGATCGACCCGCCCGACCTCGAGACCCGCCTCGCCATCTTGCGCTCCAAGTCACTCAGCGAGCACTACGACGTGCCCGACGACGTCCTCGAGTTCATCGCGTCGCACGTGAAGGACAACATCCGTGAGCTCGAGGGCGCGCTCATCCGCATCTGTGCCTTCGCCAAGCTCAACAACCAGCCCATCTCGCTCGAACAAGCCGAGAAGGTCCTGACCGACCTCGTCCAGGCCGGCGAGCCGCGGCGCATCTCACCGCAGATGATCCTCGACACGGTCTCGGCCAGTTACGGCTTCTCCGTCGACGCCCTGACCGGCCCCAGCCGGACCCGGCCGCTCGTCACCGCCCGCCAGGTCGCCATGTACCTGACCAGGGAATTGACGGACTACAGCTACCCGGCCATCGGGCGGGTCTTCGGCAAACGCGACCACACCACCGTCATCCACGCCGTCGACAAGATCGCCGGCCAGATGCAGGAACGACGCCAGATCTACGAGCAGGTCACCGAGCTGAGCCAAAAGATCCGTGCAGGCTCTGCCTGATCCTGCCCACCCCCGCGCGCGGCATTCCGGTGTGCAACACAAGAGGAAAAGGTTGTGGACGCGGACGGCCCTCCCTGTGGACGCGGCATCGGCTTGTCCCCACCGGCCCCCACCCCCCGGCGTGAGGCTCTGCACGCGCCGACGCGAACCACACACCCATGGGGACGCCCGCGGCGGCGCCCAGCAGGAGCGCGGCCATGTCCTCCACAGTCCACAGCCCTTACTACCTTTACCAACCACACATACTCTTTCCCTCACGGAACAACGGCGGCCCGCCCGAAAGGACCCAGATCGGTGAAGTTCAGATCCGAGCGAGATGTACTCGTCGAGATGCTGGCGACGGCAGGTCGTGCGGTCGGCGGCCGCGGGGGCTCCTCACCCGTGCTCATGGGTCTCTTGTTGCACTGCGAGGGCAACACGTTGCGTGTGACCGGGACCGACCTCGACCTGACGATCCAGGTGACCGACGAGGTGATCGGGATCGACGACGGCAGCTGTGTCATTCCAGCGCGTCTCTCGACCGACATCGTGCGCCGGCTCGAGCCCGGTGCCGTGACGTTCTCCGACGAGGGGGACCACATCACGATCGCCGCCGCACGCTCGACCTTCAAGTTGCAGACCTATCCGGTCGTGGAGTTCCCCCCTGTCGGCAAGACCTCGGAGCCGACGACCGAGCTCTCCGAGTCGGTCCTGGGCGAGTCGGTGCGCCAGGTGGTGCGGGCAGCGTCCCACGACGACGGCCGGCCGTTGTTGACCGGGGTCCTCGTGTCCCGGCAGGACGGCTCGCTGCGGATGGTGGCGACGGACTCGTACCGGATGGCGATGCGGGACCTGCCCGGGACGAACACGATTCCGGGCGAAGAGGACCTGCTGGTGCCGGCCCGCGCGCTCTCCGAGCTCCAGCGCCTGCCGTCGGCTCCGGGAGCCGGTTCTGGAAGCTCGAGCGGTGCGAACGGCGAGCACGCCGCGGCCGAGCAGGTGGGCGTCGCGGCGAGCGCGAACGAAATCACGTTCTGGCAGGGCAACGTCCAGATCAGCACGCGGCTGCTCGAGGGCCGGTACCCGGACTACAAGCAACTGATCCCCGACAGCTACCCGAACCGCCTGCATCTCGGCAAGGAGAATTTCCTCGCTGCGTTGCGCCGC
>DATJTU010000129.1:0-12285 GCA_035503015.1 Acidimicrobiales bacterium
GTCGCCACGTGCCGGTAGGCGATGTCCCACAGGTGGATGTGGATCAGCCCGGAGCAGACCATGAGGAGTGCTGCCGCCACCACCGCGCCGTACGCCACCCAGTCGCCCCGGCGGCCGGCCACCGCGGCGCCCAGCCACCTAGCCACTCGATGCTCCGCTCAGCACGAGGCTCCCCCGCCGTGCCGGCGCTGCGCCGCGCTCAGGTGCGGTCGCCGGACGGGGCACGCCGGCCACCGGCGACCACAACTGGCGTCCCATCGTCAGGGCCCAGCCGGCGGTGGCTGCGTCGTCCTGCTCGACCGGCACGGGTCGTCCCGCCAGGCCGGTCGGCACCGGCGCCGACCCCTTCTCGGGGAATACCGCCAGCCCGGCGAGGACGTCCCAGATGACGAGGACAGTGCCGAGGTTGACGCCGCGGCGGTCGGCGCGGTCGTGGTGCAGCCGGTGGTAGGCGGGCGTCACCACGACGCAGGCCAGGGGACCGAGGCGCCAGTTGACGTTTGCGTGCGGCAGCGTGCTCGCCAGCACGTAGCCGACGAGCGCCCACCCCGGCACCGCACCGCCGGTGCCCAACACGATCAACGGCACCGCGGCGAGCTGGAAGCTCGTGTGCACGAGCGGGTGGGCGCGGAACGCGGTCAGGATGCTGAGCTCCTCTTGCGCGTGGTGCAGCGCGTGGTACCGCCAGAAGGAACCCACGCGGTGGTTCAGCAGGTGCGACGCCCAGTTGGCGAGATCCATCAGCACCAGCACCGCGACGACGAGCGCCCAGCGGGGCAGGCCGGCGAACGGGTGGACGGTGGCGCCGCCATCGAGCCGCTGCAGCAACGACGACGCCCCGGTGCCGATGAGCGTGACCGCGGGCACGGCGGCCACGACGTAGAGCACGAGGTAGGCCGCGTCCTGGCGGTGCCCGCGCGCGCCGACCGGGCGTCGCTCGGCCGGCCACAGCCGCTCGAGCACCACGACGAGGATCACCAGTGCCAGCACCGCCGGCCCGACGAGCACGGTGCCCTGCTGCACCATCGCGTGCCAGGCGCCGCCGGGTGCCGCCGACAGGGCGCGCCACCCCTCCACGCCGAGGGCGACGCTGGCGACGACGACCGCCCAGCTGCCGAGCGAGCTCGGGCTCCGCCCGAGCGTCGCCGCAGGCGTGGGTGTGCGCATGTGCTCAGTACCCGTAGCCGCCACCGCCCATCGTGGTGGGAGTGGTCGTCGGCGGCGACGTGGGTGGTGTCGTCGTGGGCGGGGGCGAGGTCGGCGGTGGGCTCGTCGGCGGGGGCGACGTCGACTGCGTCGCGGGCTGCTGTGCTGCGGGCGGGCTGGTGGGCGTCGCCACGTGCGATCCCTGCGTCGTCGGGGTCACCGGCTGCGTGGTCGCGCTGGCCGGCGCGGAGGTCGGCGTCGTCGAGCCCGGGGTGGCGGCCGCTGCGGCAGGAGCCGGGATCCCGCTCTTCAAGACGGCGAACCACTCGTGTGCGACGGACTGGCCCTTGGCCTGTCCCTTCTTCGTGTCGCCCTCGAAGCGGTAGAGCGCGACCTTGTGGAAGGCGACCTGCCAGTGCCCGTTGCCGACCGAGATGAGCGACAGCCCCTTCACCCCCTTCGGACCCTTGATGTGCGAGCCCTTCGCCGCCAACAGCGGCGGCCAGATCTTGGCGCAGGCGCCCGTGCACGTCGACCCGCCGGCCGGATCGTTCGTGTAGCGGTACAGCGTCAGCCCGGAGGCGGTGGCCAGGACGGTCCCGACGTGCGCCACGTTGGCCGTCGTGACGGTGATCGTCTTGGCGTGGGTGCTCGTCGCACCGGCCGGCGCCGCGGGCAGCACTTGCGCCGCCGCACTGACGCCACCGCCGATGCCGAGTCCAGCCAGCAGGACGAGGCCGCTCCGGGCAGGCCTTGCGAAGAGGGCCCCGGCCAAGGCGAGACCCCGCGCAGGTCTCCTCCCCGGTGGAGCCGGAGCCGGGGCCCTCCGCGCGTCCCAGCCACCCAGAGCTTCTCGATCCTGGCTTCCCCGACTCCCTGTCCCCCGTGGTGCCGCTGCGCTCGCCATGCCGAGACGTCCTTTCGTCCTTCGACCTACGTCCTTCGACCTACGTCGTCGTCCTCTGCCGGATTCGGGATTCGAGATCCGTCACGCTCCGATCCATGAGGACCGTCCGACTGAAGGGGTCATACGAGCCGGGGTCGGGCGAGGATTGCGGCCTATCCTGGGCGCCGAAGCACACCACCCGTTGGGGCGGGCGCCAAAGGGGAGGGCAGAGCAATGACGGGCAGAGCTGGCCGATTCGAGCTGCGGGGCGTCAACCATCTGGCGCTCGTGTGTCGCGACATGGAGCGGACGGTCGACTTCTACACGAACGTGCTCGGTATGCCGCTGGTCAAGACGATCGAGCTGCCGGCGGGTATGGGGCAGCACTTCTTCTTCGACTGCGGCGGCGGCGACTGCCTCGCCTTCTTCTGGTTCCCGAACGCCCCCGATGGCGTCCCCGGCGTGAGCGCGCCGGCGGCGCGCCCCGACCAGGGGGACCTCACGAGCGCCATCGGCTCCATGAACCACGTCGCCTTCGATGTGGCGCCCGAGAAGATCGAGGAGTATCGGGACCGCCTGCTGGCGGCGGGCGTCGACTGCACCGAGATCGCGAACCACGACGACTCCGAATGGGGCATCAGCGACGACATGCACCCCGGCGTCTACGTGCGCAGCGTGTACTTCCAAGACCCCGACGGGATCCTGCTCGAGTTCGCGTGCTGGATGCGCGACTTCACACCCGACGACGTCTCGCACACGCCCGCCGGCGCCGCCGGCGCCTCCAGCGAGCCGACACCGGTCTGACCGGCTCCCCGTGCCGCGCCTCCGCCAGGTCCCCAAGGACGAAGCCACCGCGCCCATCGTGACGACGATGTACGAGTGGCTCTTCGAAGGGCGCGACCCCGTGGCCGAACCCGGCCGCTGGGACGGGACGACGGGCGACTGGTGGACCGTGTTCGCCAACAGTCCCGACATCCTCGATCACTGCGTCAAAGGGTTCGGCCTCTACCAGTCGCCCACGCGCACGCTCGATCCCACGCTGCGCGAGCTCGGCCAGATCCGCGCCGGCTGGGCGGCGGGCAGCCAGTTCGTGTTCAGCCAGCATGCCAAGTCGATGCGCGAGCTCGGCATGCCCGAGGCACAGATCAGCCACGTCGCCGCGTGGTCGACGGCGCCCGAGGGCACCTACGACGCGTCACAGCGCGCCGTCCTCGCCTACACCGACTGCCTCGTCTACGACCACGGTCGCGTCCCCGACGAGCTCTTCGCGGAACTACGCCGCCATCTCGACGACGTCGCCATCTTGGAGCTCACCTACATCACGACGCTGTATTTTCAACATGCAGTGATGTCCAAAGCCCTCCGCACCGAGTTCGACGACCGCGACGATCCCGTCGTCGAGGTGCCTGGTCCTGCGGGGGCCAGCGCCATGCGTCCCGGACCCAGCCGGTGAGGGCGCCGCACGAGGTGCTGCCCTCCGACGAGGGACGCCACGAGCCCGACGCGGAGGACCTGTGGAACGAGTCGTACTACTGCGACTTCGTCAGCGCCGACGGGACGCTCGGGGGCTGGCTGCGGCTCGGCCTGTACCCCAACCGCGAGGTGGCGTGGTGGACGACCTGGATCGTCCGCCCTCGTACCGAGCACTCCCCCGGCGCCCCGGGCATCTGCTCCGTCGACTACCGGGCGCCGGTCCCGCCGGGCGACACCTTGGTCTCCGAGTCACCTCTGCGCGACCGCAGCGGCGGGCGGATCGAGATCGACCTGCGCCGTCCGCTCGAGGAGTTCCGCCTCGCCGCACACGTCCCGGCGACCGTGGTGGCAGACCCCGCCGACGTGTACACGAAGGGCGAGCACGATGCCGGCCCGGCGGCCGATCTCGACCTCGACCTGACGTGGACGACCGACGGCTCGGCCTACCACTACGAGCTCACGACCCGCTACGAGATCCCGTGTCTCGTCTCGGGCACCGTGACGATCGACGGCGAGACGTTCACCGTCGACGGGCAAGGACAGCGCGACCACTCGTGGGGAGTCCGCGACTGGTGGGCCTTCGGCTGGTGCTGGTGCTCGATGCGCCTCGACGACGGCACCCGCGTCCACCTCGCGGACATCCGCATTCCCGACATGCCCGTGTTCTTCGGCTACATCCAGACGCCCGGCAAGGTGAACCCGGTCACTGCGCTCTCCGTGACAGAGGCCGTCGGCGAGGACGGTTTCCCGACGAGCGCCCGCATCCAGATCGCGGCGGCACCCGAGCACGACATCGGACTCGAGGTGACGCCGCTCGCCTTCGGACCGGTGCTGTTGCGCGACGACAACCCGGCACCGGGGACCGAGCCGCGGACGAGCCGCTTCCCCCGCGCCTTGGTCTCGTGCCGGGCCGACGACGGCCGCACCGGGGCCGGCTGGATCGAGTGGAACCAACCCGAGCCGCCCGCCGCGTGACGCCGCGCAATTCGCCCGCCGGTACCCTTGCCGCGTGGCTGGGCGGATTGAAGCCCCGATTGCATCCGTAGCGGCGGTACGGCGGGGGCGCCCGTGCCGTGGCGCGGCAGCTGCCAGCGCCCTCGCCCTCGCAGCCGTCCTTGCCGCCTCGCTGAGCGCGCTCGCCGCGGCGATCGCCACCCCACCGTCCGTCGCGGCCGCGGCGACCACGGGCGCGCCGTCTTCCACCGCGCCGACGTTGGCCCCGACGACCACCTCGACCACCAAGCCTGCCACCGGGTCGGCGTCGGAGCCGGCAAGCCCTGCCGACGCCTGGCTGCTCAAGGCGATCACGGCAGAGGAGCGCTTCGGCAGCGTGCGCATCCAGGGCAAGGTCACGCAAGGAAAGAGCGTCCTCGTCCTCGATCTCCTCGTGAACGGCGACGGCGAGGGAGGCGGGGTCATCGTCCAGGACGGCAGTGTCATCAAGCTCGAGCGGGTGGGCACGCTCCTCTACTTCAACGCGCCGAAGAAGTACTGGTCCGCGCGTGCGACAGCTGCCCAGGCCGACGCCTATGGCGGCAAGTGGATCGAGCTGCCGGCGGCCGACACGCGCTTCTTGTCCTTCGACGAGTTCCTCGACGCAGCCGACCTGGTCGCCGCCACCTTCCAGGGCGACACCTCCACGCTCACGCTCGGCAAGACGACGAAGTTCGCCGGCCGCAAGGTCGTCGTGCTCAAGGACGCGGTGTCCGTCAAGGGCACGCGCAGCACCGGGCTGATGGACATCGGTACCGGCAGCCCGCACTACGTCTACAAGATCGTCGAGAGCACCCCGGGCGACTCGAGCACGCTCGTCTTCGACCACTACGGCAAGGCGGTCACCCTGACCGTGCCCCCCGAACCGATCCCTGTCTCCTAACGGCGGGCCGCTGCGGGCCGGCCGATCCCGGCGCCGGGTGGCTACTTGAACATGTCGCCGAGGACCTTGGCGGCGCCGATGCCCGCCGCCGCGCCCTCGACGCCGTGGTGGTCGTCACGATCGGGCAGGTACTCGCCGATGACCCCCGCCAGGAGGGGCAACGGCATCGACTGCAGCCAGATCCGCCCCGGTCCGGTCATCACCGCGAAGTGGTGACCGTCGGAGCCCATGTAGCGGTTGGCGAGGCCCGGCACCTTCTGCACGGAGAAGGTGACCGACGCTTGGAAGAGGCCGGCGTGCCCTGGATGCACGCGCATCGTCTGCCCGGGCTGGAGGTCGTAGACGATCACCTCGCCCGAGAGGTCGACGAAGGCACGGCCGGAGCCAGCGATCTTCTGCAAGATGAACCCCTCGCCGCCGAAGATGCCGCCGCGGAAGGACTGCTGGAACCCCATCGACAGCTCGATCCCCGGTGTCCCCGCCATGAAGCCGTGCTTGTGCACCATGAATTCGTTGCCGGGCGAGACGTCGATCGGCAGGATGTGGCCGGGCACCTTGGACGCGAAGGCGACCGACCCGGGCCCGCCTTCGGCGGTGTAGGTGGTCATCATGAAACTGGACCCGGAGACGGCGCGCTTGACCGCGCCCATGATCCCCTTGCCGCCCATGCCGCCACCAGTGTTGGTCTGCATCTGCACGGCGTCGGACATCCAGCTGAATTCACCGGCCTCCGACACGATCGATTCGCCGGGCTGGAGCGAGAGCTCGAGGACCGGCATCGTCGTCCCGTGGATCGTCTCTTCCATCGTGACCTCCTCAATCCATCCGTCTCGGGTTCGGGAGTCCACCCTGCGTTCTAATCCATTCGGGGTGCCGCCGACAGGACCCCCTCTCGCTCCCGCCGGCCGCCAGCCGCCAGCCGCCGGACCGGGGACCGCTGGTCAGGTCGCGGCGGGGTCGACCGGCGCCGACCTGAAGAAGCGGCCGGGCCCGTGCGCACCGCTGATGAGCCGCTCGGCCAGCGACACCTCGACCAGGCCGAGCGCCATGCCGAAGGTCGCGCCCAGGACGAAGTTGGTGATGAACACCAAGAAGACCGACTCGGACGGCACGACGTCCCTGATGAGGATGACCAGCTCGTGCTCGAACGCGAGCGGGACGGTCACCATGAGGAAGACCAGCCAGAAGTGTGGCCAGACGACCCGCACCGACCGCCGGAGCGCACCCGTGACCGAGCTGTCGACCAGGTTGATCAAGGGACCGACGAGCGCCAAGAGCGTGCCGACGATGAGGCCCGGGATGACGAAGAAGAGCGCGGCGAGCCCGCTGAGGACGGCGACCAGCAGCTCGGCCACCAGCAGACGTACCCACGGCAGTGTCGCCAGCACGTGGCCGACGGGCTCGGGCATCTGATTGCGCTCGAGCGCGCCCACGAGTCGCTCGAGCATGCCGCTGTAGAAGGTGAGCCCGAGGGTCGACACCCCGAAGACGACGGCGCCGGTCAGCGACTCCAGCCCCAGATGGTCGGTCGCGATCTCGGTGAACCAGGTGCTCTGCAGCGCGTCGAGGCCGAAGATCACCAGCGCCGGGACGATCACGCGGCCGGGCTCCAGTTTCGCCGTGCGCCAGGCCATCGCCACCAATTCGGCCGGGTGGAGCGGGTGGCGTGCCGGATGGAGGCGGCGGATGGGAAAGAGCGCGCGGTTGTAGGGGCCGAGGCGCAGGCGACGCCGCTTCTTGGTCGCGGTCGCCGGGTCGGGCAACGGGTTCAGCAGGCCGTCGAGCTTCGCTTCCCCGTCTTCGTCGGGCCCGTTCACGCCGGCAGCGTCCCGTCGCCCACGAATTCGAACAGCTTCGCGGCGGGGTCGAAGGTCGGGCGCTCGGCCGAGTCGGGCGCCGAGCGGACGAGCCGGTGGCGACCGACGGAGAGGATGAACCCGTCCGGGGCCTCGAAGGCCACCTCTTCGAACCCCGCTGCGGCGAACTCGTCCCGGATGGCGGGCGTGAGGTCCGGCGGCCGGCGATGCCGTGTCCAGAGCACCTCGGAGCCCGGCCGGCACCAGGCGGGCAGGTTCGCAATGGTGTTGGTGATGTCCGCGCGGCTGATGTTGCCGAACACGCCGCAGACCAGCACGAGGTCGGCGGGGACCTGGCCTTCGTACCAGCGGCAGAGCGACGCGTCGCCCTCCTCGATCCGGACCTGCTCGCGCACGCCCAGCGCCTCGGCGCGCGCACGGGCGAACGCCGCCAGGCTCGGGTCGAGCTCGACGAGCAGCGCGGACACCTCTGCGCGCCGAGGGTGTGCTGCCACGACGTCGATCACGTCGCGCCCCTGCCCGGCGCACAGGCTCACGATCCGGATCGGCCCCGCGTGCTCCGGCGGGACCCCGTCGAGGACGTCGGCCACCATCGACTGCACGAGCTGGAGACGCAGCGACAACGGCGAGTCCGGGTCCTCGTAGTGCTGGTGCCAACGCACCCAGTGCGAGTCGTCAAGGCCCCCGACGGCGGCACCACCGCTGTCGCCGTCGCTGCGGCTGGCAGCGAGGTCGGGAGGATCGCCTTCGACAGCCGCCGTCCCGTCTGGAAGGTCCCCGGGCGCCATGGCGCCCCATCGTAGGGTGGGCGCGGTGACCGCTACGGACGGAGCGAGAGACCCCGCGCGCACACGCCGAAACCCGTGATCACATGATCAAGTACATCGGCTCGAAACGCCGCCTCGTCCCGGTGCTCGCCCGCATCTGCGAGGCCTCCGGCGCCCGCACCGCGCTCGACCTCTTCACCGGGACCACCCGGGTCGCCCAGGCATTCAAGGCCCAGGGCGTCCACGTCACGGCCGCCGACAGCGCCCGCTACGCGCACACCTTCGCCCGCACCTACATCGAGACGGACGCCGCCGCCGTCGACACCGGAGCCCTCGAGGCGGCCGTCGCCCACCTCAACGCGCTCCCGGGCACGGACGGCTACGTCACCGAGACCTTCAGCCGCCAGGCCCGGTACTTCCAACTCGAGAACGCCAGGCGGATCGACGCCGTCCGCGACACGATCGAGGCCGCGTACGCGGGGTCGCCGCTGTATCCCCTCTTGTTGACGTCGTTGATCGAGGCGGCCGACCGCGTCGACTCCACGACCGGCGTCCAGATGGCCTACGTCAAGGCATGGGCCCCGCGGTCGTTCAACCCGCTCGAGCTGCGCGTGCCCGAGCTCTTGCCCGGTGCCGGCCGCGCCGTGCGAGGCGACGCCATCGAATTGGTGTGCGGTGCCGCGCCGGAGGAGCGCCGGCCACACGACGCGATAGCCGGTGCGGCCTTGGGCCACTTCGACCTGGCGTACCTCGACCCGCCGTACAACCAACACCGATACTTCACCAACTACCACGTCTGGGAGACGCTCGTCGCGTGGGACGCCCCCGAGTCCTACGGCGTCGCCCGCAAACGCGTCGACGCCCGCGACCCCTCGACCCGCTCCGCGTTCAACTCCAAGCGCACGATGCCCGGCGCGCTCAAGTCCGTGGTCTCGGCCGTCGACTGCGACCTGCTCGTCCTCTCGTACAACGACGAGTCGTGGCTCGAGCTCGAGGAGCTCGAGACGATGTGCGCCTCGTCGACTGGCACATCGAGGGGGCGCGATGTCGCCACCCTCGCCTTCGACTCTGCCCGCTACGTCGGCGCCCGCATCGGCATCTTCGACCCGTCGGGGCGCAAGGTCGGACGGGTGAGTCACCTGTCCAACCGGGAGTTGCTGGTCATCGCGGGCGACCGCTCGATGGTGCGCCGGGTCGTCGACGCCGTCGGCGCCACACCGGTGGGAACAGCCCAACGAGCGGACAACGTTTTCACCACGGCGCCCGCGACGTCGACGCTGAAGGTCGGCGCGCCCAGCGCGGATCGACTACAACAGACAACGTGAGCAAGCACGACCACGCTGGCCACGGTGGGCGCCACCACGACGACGCCCACAAGGACCACGGGTCGCACGCCGCGGAGACGTCGCACGGTCCACAGGGATCGCACAGCTCGCACCCATCGCATGTGGCCCAGACGTCACAGGACGTGCAAGCGGCGCGTCATGCGCAGGAGTCGCCGAAGTACCCACGCCTCGAAGACGTCGATCTGACACTGCGGCTCTCCAAGGACGAGGAGACCAAGCGGCTCGGGAAGGCGCAGCGCCGCCTGTTGCACCTGCGGCTGATCAACGGCGGTCAGCTCAACGAAGGAAGACTCGGACCGCCGGTGTGTGTCGTGTTCGAGGGCTGGGACGCCGCAGGGAAGGGTGGCGCCATCAAGCGGCTGGTCGAACCACTCGACCCGCGCCACATCCACGTGGCCCCGTTCGCGGCGCCGACCCAGGACGAGCTCCGGCACCACTTCTTGTGGCGTTTCTGGCCGCCGTTGCCCGGATGGGGCGGCATGACGATCTTCGACCGCAGTTGGTACGGGCGCGTGCTCGTCGAGCGGGTCGAGAACCTCGCGACCGAGGTCCAGTGGCGCCGCGCCTACCAAGAGATCAACGACTTCGAGCACACGTTGGCCGAAGAAGGGATGATCGTCATCAAGCTGTGGATGCACATGTCGCACGAGGAACAGTTCCGCCGGTTCGAGCGGCGCCGTGAGGACCCGCTCAAATCGTGGAAGCTGACCGGCGAGGACTGGCGCAACCGCGAGAAGCGCGACGAGTACGACGAAGCGGTGTCCGACATGCTCCGGCTGACCAACGGGCCACTGGCGCCATGGGACGTGATCTCGTCGGAGAACAAGCGGCATGGGCGCGTCGAGGTCATCGAGACGGTGATCCGTCGCATGGAGGAGGGAATGGCGCGCTGGGGCGTGCTCGTGCCGCCCCACGACGCGGCGGAGGAGGAGACCGAGCTGGCGCTCGTGTTCGACGATCCCGAGTTCCAACACGGGCCCGAGGGGCCGCCGAACGGAGCCGTCGCGCCGCCGGCGGTGGCGTCGGCACCGGAGTCGTCGCCGTCCCAGTCGGCGCAGTCGCAGCCCCAGTCGTCGCCCGAGGAGCGGGTCCAGGCATGAGCGCGGCGCTGGCGACCAGACCAGGGATCACGATTCCCTTCGACGGCATCCCGCTGCACGCGCACCGCGAGTGGTTCGCCCGCTTGCGCGAGCTCGGCTACACCGACATCTGGTCGGCGGAGGTCGACGGTCCCGACGGCTTCACGCCCCTCGCGCTCGCGGCGGCGTGGGAGCCGACGCTCAACCTCGGTGTCGCGATCACGCCGGCGTACACCCGCGGGCCGGCGCTGCTCGCGCAGAGCGTGGCCGCCATGGCGGACGCGGCGCCGGGCCGTTTCGCCTGCGGGCTGGGCGCCTCCTCGCAAGTGATCGTGGCCAACTGGAACGGCTTGCCCTTCGAGAACCAGTACCGCAGGGTGCGCGACACGCTCCGCTTCTTGCAGATGGCCTTCAGCGGCGAGAAGATCACCGAGGCGTTCGACACCTTCGCCGTCAAGGGTTTCCGGCTCGCGCTCATCCCCGAGCAGCTGCCCCCGATCTATCTGGCCGCGCTGCGGCCGGGCATGCTGCACCTCGCTGGCCGCGAGGCCGACGGCGCCATCCTCAACTGGTTGAGCGCCGAGGACGTCGCCACCTCCGTGGCGGAGGTCGAGAAGGCGGCCGAGGGCGCCCCGCGCCAGATCGTCGCCCGCATCTTCGTGATCGTCACCGAGGACGCGACGTTGGCGCGCACGATCGGGCGCCGGATGATCACCGCGTATCTCAACGTGGAGGCGTACGCCGAGTTCCAGCGGTGGCTCGGCCGGGGTCCTGCGCTCCAACCGATGTGGGACGCCTGGGCCGCCGGCGACCGGAAGGGCGCGCTCGAGGCGATCCCCGACGAGGTCGTCGACCAGCTCGTCGTCCACGGGTCCGTGTCGGAATGCCGGGCTCACGTGCAGCGCTACGTCGACAACGGCGTCACCATCCCCGCGCCGGCCGTCATCCCGATCGGGGTCGACCTGGCCGAGGCGGTGACGGGCCTCTCCCCTTCGGCACCGGCGTAGGCCGCCTCCCCAGGACCCGGCCGAGCAGAGCGCCGCCAGGGGCGGCACAATCCAGGGCGCTCTCGGACAAGGATCCGGGAGAGTCCGATCCGACCGGGAGGAACGAGCACAGTGGCACCAGCAGGATTCGACTTCCGCACGACGCCGCTCCCCGAGCTCGCCCGGTCCGTGCGCGCCAAGGAGGTCAGCGCGCGGGAGCTGACGGAGGCTGCACTGGCGCGGATCGAGACGCTGAATCCGTTGTACAACGCCTTCGTCGCGGTGGATGGGGACAGAGCGCTCGACGAGGCCGACGTCATCGACGCCCGGATCGCCGAGGGCGGGGACCCCGGCCCCTTGGCGGGGATCCCGCTCGGAGTGAAGGACCTCCAGAACGCCAAGGGCTACGTCACCACGTACGGCTCCGCGCTGCACGCGGACGACCCGCCCGCCACGGCCGACGACCCGTTCGTCGCACGGATGCGCGGCGCCGGCTGCGTCATCGTCGGCAAGACCAACACGCCCGAGTTCGGCTGGATGGGCAACACCACCAACGAAATCTTCGGCCCCTCCCGCAACCCCTTCGACCCGACGCGCGGTCCCGGCGGGTCGTCGGGTGGGTCGTCGGGCGCGCTCGCCGCCGGGATGGTGCCGCTCGCCACCGGGTCCGACGGCGGCGGGTCCATCCGGATCCCGAGTGCGGTGTGCGGCCTGTCGGGGATGAAACCGAGCCTCGGCCGCGTCCCGGCCGGCGGCCCCAATCCTCCGGGGTGGGTCGACCTCTCCACCAACGGCCCCATGGCGCGGCGCATCGGTGACGTCACCATGGCGCTCGACGTCGCCGTGGGCCCCGACCCCACGGATCTGCGGTCGCTGCCGCGCCCCGAGGCGAGCTGGATCGCCGCCACC
>DATJTU010000130.1:0-44766 GCA_035503015.1 Acidimicrobiales bacterium
AGCCAGCTTGCGGTCGTGCCCTGCACGCTGGTCGTCGCCGTCTCACTGCCGGCCGTGAGGACCTCGGTGCCCGAGGTGATCGGCGCGACGGCCTTGACGTCGGGGGCGTCGACGGGGGACTGCAGCGCGGCGACGTCGCTCATGGTCAACGTCGACGCCGAGCCGAGCGCCTCGCGGATCCCGCTGCTCGAGGTGCTGCTCCCCGGGGTGATCGTCAACACGTTGGAACCGAGCGAGTTGATCTCGGAGGTGACCTGGCTCGAGGCGCCCTCGCCCAGCCCGACCGCGACGATGACGCCGGCGATGCCGATCAGGATGCCGAGCACCGTCAGCGCAGAGCGCAGCCGGTGACTGCGCACCCCGTTCACGCCCGTGCGGAGGGTCTCGAGCCAGCTCATCGGATGCTCTGGCTCTCGAGGTGGCTCTCGTCGCGTTCGGAGAGCAAGCCGTCGCGGATGCCGATGACACGATTGGCGACCGAGGCGACGTCGGCGTCGTGGGTGATGAGCACGAGGGTCCGTCCCGCTTCGTAGAGCTCGTTCATGAGCCGCATGACGTCGGCGGCGGACTTGGAGTCGAGGTTCCCCGTCGGCTCGTCCGCCAGGATCAAGTCCGGTTCGGTGACGAGCGCACGGGCGACGGCGACGCGTTGCTGCTGGCCGCCCGAGAGCTCACCGGGACGGTGGTTCACCCGGCCCGCCAGGCCCACCCGCCCGAGCGCCTCCATGGCGCGCTCCTTGCGCTCTGCGCGCGACACGCCGGCGTAGACGAGCGGGAGCTCGACGTTCTGCCAGGCGGTCAGGGAGGCGAGCAGGTTGAACTGTTGGAACACGAACCCGATCCGTCGGTTGCGCACCTCGGCCAGCGCCGTCTCGCTCATGTGGCTCACGTCCTCGCCGGCGAGGTGGTATCGGCCCGAGGTCGGGATGTCGAGACAGCCCAAGATGTGCATGAGGGTCGACTTGCCCGAGCCCGAGGGCCCGATGATGGCGACGTACTCGCCTTCGTTGATCGTCAGGCTCACCCCGCGCAGCGCCGCGACCGAGATCGACCCCGTGCGGTAGACCTTGGTCACCCGCTCGAGTTCGATGACTGTGTCGCGACCGACGCCGATCGGCGGTGTCCCCGTTGGGGGAGTGATCACGAGTTACCGCCGATCCTGAACGTGCCACCGCCGCCACCGAAGCCACCGCCGCCGCCGAAGCCGCCGGTGGGGAAGCCACCCGTGCGGCCGCCGGTGCCGTTGAACAATCCGCCGCCCCCACCCGTCGGCGCCTTGAACGTGATCTCGCGCTCGAGCACCTTGTCGCCGGCGCTCACGCCGCTGACGATCTGCGTCTCGCCGTTCTCCGCCGCGCCGACCGTCACGTCCTTCACGACGTGACTGCCGTTGACGACCTGCGTCACCGTCGCCTGGCCCCCGCTCGTGTACGAGATGGCGTTCGTCGGCACCTCGGTCACGTTGTTCAGCTGCTTGACGATGATGCTCACGTCGGCACTGGCACCCGCGTAGAGACCGGCGGGGTTCCCGGTAACGTCGATCACCACGGGGAACGTGGTGACGTCGGAGCTCTGGGTGCCGAGGAGGCTGATCGACCCCACCGTGCCGTAGACCGTGCTCGCTGCAGCCGACGAGGCAGACGAGACGCCGCCGGCACCCGACGCGCCGCCCAGGCCGCCGAAGCCCGACGACGAGCTGCCGCTGCCGAGCGAGATGTCGACCTGGTCGCCGTCCGCGATCTGCCCGATCTGCGTGTCGTCGACGGTCGCGTTCACGATGTAGGAGTCGGTGCCGATCACCACGATCTGGCCCGAGCTGCTGCCCGAACTGCCGCTGCTGCCCGTGCTGCCGCTCCCGTTCGATCCCGAGGCGCCCGATCCGCTGCTGCCCTGGCCCGAGCTCCCGGTGCCGCTGCTGCCGGTGCCGCCACTGCCGCCCGACCCGGTCCCGGTCACCTGTTGGCCGGTGCTGACGTTGACCGAAGCCACGGTCCCGGCGATCGTCGACGTCAGCGAGGCGTCGTTCAGGTTGGTCTGCGCGGTGGTGACCGACGATTCGGCCGACGTGACCGAGGCCTGGTCCGAGTCGATCTGGCTCGTCGACGCGCCCGAGTCCTCGTCACTCGCCAGCCGGTCCTGTGCCGACGTCAACTGCGCCTGGGCCGAGCTGAGATCCTCCGACAGCGCGGTGGTGTCGACGGTCGCCAGCACCTGGCCGGCGCTTACGGTCTGACCCGCCTTCACGTTCACCGCGGTGACGGTGCCGGAGACGGCGAAGTTGAGGTTCGCCTGACTGGCCGGCTCGATCGTCCCCGAGCTCGACACCGTCTGCTGGATCGTGCCCGTGGTCACCGGGACGGTCACGGTGCTGATCGACAGACCGGTCGGGGTCGACGAACCCGAAGTCAGCCAGAGGGGGAGCGCGATGGCTGCCGCGACCACCACCACGGCGACGCCCACGATGAGCCACCGGTAGCGCCGCCAGACCGAAGGTGGCTCGGGAGCGAGAACGTTCTCGTCGTCGAGCGGCAACTCCTCGGTCAGATCCACAGGGCTTTCCGGCGCGTCGACAGCTTCCGTTTTGGCCATGCTCCCAGTTCAGACGAGTGATTTCACGGTGAGCCAACACTCAGCTGTGAGCCGGCTTGGGGTTTTTTGTAAACGGTAGTTAAAGCCGCTGGCCAGACGTGGGGACCCCGTCCCGGGATCTCTACGACTCCTCACAGGTGGTCCCCCTCCGGCTCCCAAAACCACCCGTCATGCTGCAGATCGCTGTGGTTCGACGGGAGCGAGGTCCCACTCCCTCCGGTCGCTCCCATACCCGGTCGAACCTCGGCGGCGAGGTCTCCGGGGCGTGCGGCTCGGTTAGGGGTCGCACGCCCCGTGACGGCCGCCGGCTGGCTCAGAGCCCCGAGAACTCGCTCGACGCGAACGCCGCCTCGTCGCGTGAGGCGCAGCGCAGCACGACTTCAGGCGTGGTCCGCATGGGGCCGAGAGCGGCACGCCCGAGACGTGTGTCCCAACCATCTGACCTGGGCCGGCGTTCGTACCGGACCGCCGATAATGTTCATTATGTTTAGTTAAACAGAGAACTCCGAGAGTGTCCGTCGGAGGGCGGCGGACGCGCTCCTCTCTCGTCCCTCCGTCGCCCCAACGGCAGGGGTGCCGAAATGGCCTGGAAGGGAGGGAGACGAGCGCCGCGGTCCATGCAGCGCAATCGAGGACACAGCGACGCCGTGCGGATCAGTGGCCGGCTCGCGATCCCACCATGACGGCCGTGGGGTCGGGACGGGTTGGGTCAAGCGGACACGTCTGAGAAGGGCGCACCGCGCCCGTGCACGGCGATACCCCGTGGCGAGACGGGCCGTCGAGAGACACGGTTCCGGCCCGTCGTCGGCTGAGCCGGAGACCGGAAGCTTCAGGACGGCCCTGCCGTCCGACGAGGGGCGGCGAGGGCGCAGAAATGGTCAAAAAGGGGTTGCGTCGAGGCCAAGAAATCAGTAATGTGACAGGCGTTACAGGCCCTTGGTCAAAGGTTTAAAGCCCGGGCGGCGGAGAAGGTGAAAGACCAGGTAGGGGCTTGTAAGTCGAAGAGGAAATGAAGTACTATCCCCGGAATGTCCGGGGATTTTTGCGCGGTCGGTTTTCGGGCGTTTTGGTCGGATAGGGCCCTTTGATGAGCGCCGCTCCCCCGCTCTCTGACCCGGAAGTCGCAGCCGAGCAGGCGTTTCTCGACCACGCCCGGCTGTCGTTGCGTGCCATGCGGGTTCGCGCTGAGGAGCTGCTTCGTGAGCTGGTGGGTGCCGGCAGCCCCGACCTCGACTACGTGGCAGCCCTGTCACGGCGCGTCTCGCTTCTCGCCGATTCGCCACGACCCCTCCTCTTCGGGCGGATCGACGAGGAGGACGGCCCCACGTGGCACATCGGTCGCAGGCACGTCGAGGACAGCCGGGCCGATCCCGTGGTCATCGACTGGCGAGCGCCCGTCGCGGTGCCCTTCTACCGCGCCAGCGCCAAGGACCCGCTCGGGTTATCCCGTCGCCGCCAGATCATGGTCGACCGCGGATCAGTCCTCGCGGTGGCCGACGACATCTTCGGCGTGGCCGAGAGTGACGCGGGCACGGCTCGGCTGCGGGGCGGGGACGCTTTGCTCGCAGAGCTCGAGCGAGCTCGCACCGGGGAGATGCTCGACATCGTCGCCACGATCCAGGCGGAGCAAGACGAGATCATCCGTGCGCCCCTCGATCAGCTCCTGACGGTCCAAGGTGGTCCCGGGACGGGAAAGACGGCGGTCGGCCTGCACCGCGCCGCCTATCTGCTCTACAACCATCCGCAGCTCAGCCGGGAGGGTGTCTTGGTGCTCGGCCCGAGCCGGGCCTTCCTTCGCTACATCGCGCAGGTCCTGCCCTCGCTCGGCGAAGAGGCGGTGGTGCAGACGACGATCGCGGACATCGCGCCCAAGGCAAGGGTGCGCGTGCAGGAGCCACTCGACGTCCGGCGGCTCAAAGGTGACGCACGCATGGGTGAGCTGCTTCGCCGCGCGCTCGACGGTCGCCGGCGACGGGTCGAGGACGACCCAAGCCTTCGGGTCCGCTTCGCCCGCACCTCGTTGAGTGCCGACACGGTCAACGACCTGGTGAGCTCGATTGCGGCGCGCCCGGCGCCATACAAAGCGGGTCGCACCGCGCTTCGGGCCCGTCTGGTGAGCGAGGCCAGGCGCGCCTTCCGGGCCTCCGCACGGCTCGGCGCCGACGAGACGTGGTTCGAGCGGGAGCTCACGGCGACCGACGAGTTCAAGGCCCTGCTCGACCTCCTCTGGCCGACCGTCTCCCCCACCGTGCTGGTGCGCGATCTGCTTTCGTCCCGCTCGCAGTTAGAGCGTTTCGCGGTCGGGCTCTTCGCCGACGACGAGTGGCCCCAGCTCTTGCGCCGGCGCGACGGCTCGGTCACCACGACCGGATGGAGTGCCGACGACCTCGCGCTGCTCGACGAAGCGACGTACCTCACCGGCGGTCGCACCAGAACCTACGGTCACATCGTCGTCGACGAGGCGCAGGACCTGACCCCGATGCAGTTCCGCATGATCGCCCGGCGGGCGCCGTCCGGGTCCGTCACGGTGCTGGGTGACCTTGCCCAGGCGACCGGCCCGTGGACCTACGGCGACTGGGAGGACGTCCGGATCCATCTCCCGCAGGTGGCCCCGGTGAGCCATGACGAGCTGACGCTCGGATACCGAGCGCCTGGCCGGGTACTGGAGTTCGCATCGCGCCTCCTGCCCCTGGCTGCTCCGGGCATCGCACCCACCTCCTCCATCCGGGCCGGCCGTAGCGACCCCGCCATCGTCCGCGTCGACGGCGACGAGATCGCGCCGGCTGCGCTCGCCGAAGCGCGCACCCTCGCTGCCGGCTACGCGCTGGTGGCCCTCATCACACCGGAGAACCTGGTTGCTCCGCTCAGCGCGCTCGCAAAGGGGCACGACGACATCGGCCTCCTCGAGAAGGACGCCATGACTCGACCGGTCACCATCGTGCCGGCACTCGCCGCGAAGGGGCTCGAGTTCGACGCGGTCGTGGTCGTCGAGCCGTCAGCCATCGCCGGTGAGGGGCAGCGCGGGCTTCGGCTCCTCTACGTCGCGTTGACGCGACCCATCCAGCACCTGAGCGTCGTCCACAGCTTGCCGCTCCCCTCGGCCCTCAGGGGCTGAGCCGCGTCTGGTCCCCTACGATCCGGGCCATGGAGATCGAAGGCAAAGCCGCGCTGATCACGGGCGGGAGCAACGGCATCGGCGAAGGTGTCGCACGCTTTCTGGCCGGGCGGGGCGCACACGTCGTCATCGCTGACATCGACGACGACCGTGGCCGTACGGTTGCGAGCGAACTCGGGGGCAGGTTCGTGCACACCGACGTGGCGGATCCCGCTGCCTCCACCGCCGCGGTCGCCGCGGCGGTGAATGCGTTCGGCGGCCTCCACATCGCACACGTCAACGCTGGCGTCACGTCGTGGTGCGGGATGGGCGACGACTTCGATCCTGAGCCCTATCGCCGTTCGATGGCGATCAACCTCGACGGCGTTGTCTACGGGATCACGGCCGCGCGCCGTGCGATCAAGGAGAGTGGCGGCGGCACCATCGTCGCGACGGCATCGATGGCAGGGCTGGTGCCTGCACCGTTCGACCCGATCTACGCCGCCAACAAGCATGCAGTCGTCGGTCTCGTGCGTTCGCTCGGGACGGTGTATGAACCCGACGGGATCCGCGTCCACGCCCTCTGCCCCTCGTTCGCCTACACCAACATCATCAAAGGCTCCGAACAGACGCTTCTCGACATGGGATTCCCCATCATCGAGGTGGCAGACGTCGTCGATGCGTTCTCTCGGATCCTCGACTCGGCGAGCACCGGGCAGTGCTGGTACGTGGTGGCCGGCAGGCCGAGTGAACCCTTCGAGTTCCGGCGTGCTCCCGGCCCGAGGCTCGACTGACCCACCGATGCCGGCTCTGCCGGTAAAATGGTGACCAGCAGCAAGGACCGGCGATGGGTCCCGCCGGGGGGTTTCGGCCCTGAACCGCCGACGTCACATGGCTAATGGCTCCTGAGTAGCGGCGCAGGAGGGCCGAGCCATGGACGAGCAGCTGCACGAACGACAACCCCAACCCGGGACACGCCCGCATCCACGTGAAGGTCGCGCGGGCGGAGGCGACGAGCCGGATCTTCTGGGCGAAGCCGTCGTCCCGCTGTTCGGCCTGTCCCTGACGACGATCGCTGCGATCTTCGTCGGCGGCGCAGTGGGCACCGTGGCCCGCTACCTCTTGGAGGCGCACCACCCCGTTGCCGCCGGGGGGTTCCCGTGGGTGACGCTTACTGTGAACCTGAGCGGGTCCCTGGCCATCGGATTCTTGGTCCCGCTTACCGAGCACGTGTCGCACCGCGCTCCGGCGTTGCGCCCCCTTCTCATGGTCGGATTTCTGGGCGGGTGGACGACCTATTCGACACTCGCGGTCGATGCGACGCTTTTGGGGAAGAACGGGGACCTGCTGACCTGCCTCGCCTACCTCCTCGCGACCGTGGTCGGCGGGCTCGCGCTTGTCGTCGCCGGACACGATGTCGGCCGACGATTGGTGGCGCGATGAGCAGCCCCTCCCCCACTCTTTGCCTCGCGCTGCTCGTCGCCTGTGCAGGCGGCGTCGGTGCCCTGACTCGCGCGCTCTTGATCCATCACATCGGGCTGCGCCGGGCCGATCCGCTCCCCGTCGGGACGATGGTGGTCAACGCCTCGGGATCACTCCTTCTCGGGGTACTCACGGGGCTGTCGCTCTACCACGGTCTCGGTTCACACGTGCTCGCCATCGCCGGCGTCGGCCTCTGCGGTGGTTACACCACATGGTCGACGGCCAGCTGGGAAACGGTCCACCTCGTCCACACCGGCCATCGCAGCGAGGCCGTCACCTACACGGTCGGCAGCCTCGTTGTGTGCATCGCGGCCGCCGCCGCGGGCATCGGGATCGCGGGACTGCTCTGAGCATCGATCGTCCATCGTCGTGCAAGACGCTGCTCATCCCCGTACGCAATGAGGTCACGTATGACGTCGCACGACGCTTGCGTCACGATGATCTTCGGCGTGCGCCGGTCGTCGCGTCCTTGACAAGGTGGTAGGACGGAAGGCATGGCAAGTCAGGAAGGTTCGAGCGACCGGGTTGTACCGGAACGGGTCCAGGACTTCGAGGCCAGCTACGCGGCCACACCGCCGTGGGACATCGGGCGGCCGCAACGTGCATTCGAGCGGCTGGCTATCACGGGAGAGCTCACCGGCACGGTGCTGGACGCTGGGTGCGGCACCGGCGAGCACGCGTTATGCGCGGCGGCCCACGGTCATCCGGCCTTGGGAGTCGATCTTGCACCGACCGCCATCGAGCTCGCCAGGCAGAAGGCGGCGCAGCGGTCGTCGGACGCGCGCTTCCTCGTATTCGACGCCCTCCGGTTGTCCGACCTCGGCGAGCAGTTCGACACCGTGCTCGACTGCGGTCTCTTTCACGTCTTCGACGACGACGACCGGGCACGGTTCGTCGAGAGCCTGGCGTCGGTCCTGCCGGCGGGGGGTCGCTACCACATGCTGTGCTTCAGCGATCGCCAACCCGGGGACTGGGGTCCCCGCCGCGTGACACAGGACGAGATCCGCACGAGCTTCGCCGAGGGATGGCTCGTGGCCTCGATCGAACCGTCGGTGATCGAGATCAACATCGATCCCGCCGGCGCGCAGGCATGGCACGTGGTGGCGATTCGGCGCTGAGCAGCGACACTGCGTCACTCTGAGGCTCAGGGGGCGCGCGACGTCGGCGACATAGGCTCGCCCTCATGCCCTCTCCGCGCGCACAGGACTACATCGACATCGACGGGCTCAGCGTGTTCTACGAGACCGAGGGCGACGGCGACCCGATCGTGTTGCTGCATGGCGGGTTGGCGGACAATTCGACGTGGGCGGCGCAATTCTCTGGGCTTTCTCGGCATCGTCGCGTGGTCGCGCCCGAACGCCAGGCGCAGGGTCACACGGCCGACCGGCCGGGCCCGCTGACCTATCAGGCGATGACCGACCAGACGGTGCACTTCCTCACCGCGCTCGGTCTCGGGCCGGTCGACCTGCTCGGGTGGAGCGACGGCGGCATGGTGGGGACTCTGATCGCGGCGGAGCATCCAGACCTCGTGCGAACGCTCACCGTCACCGGATCAGGCTTCTCGACCGCCGGCTACGTACCCGGCGCGATGGAAGCATTGGTGTCCCTCGCTCCGGGCGACGAGGACATGGCCATGTTCGCCGCCATGTACTCCCAAGCCTCACCGGACGGCCCCGAGCACTTCCCCGACGTGTGGGAGAAGATCCGGACGATGTGGGCGGAACCCTTCGACTGGACGGACAAGGTCGGGGGCATCACGGCGCCGACGCTCGTCATCGTGGGCGACGACGACTACGTCACGGTCGAGCACGCCCACCAGTTCTCCCTCTTGGTCGGGAGTGGGCAGCTGGCGGTGGTACCCGGAGCCTCTCATCTGGTCCCGATGGAGAAGCCCGATCTCTTCAACGAGCTTGTGCTCGAGATCCCCTTGCGGACACGATGATGCCGCTGCGACGCAAGGCACCCGGCTAGCGACCAATTCACCTTGGACCCGGACGTGCGAGAGCCAGACGAAGAGCCGCTGACCGGCGCAGGGACTGGAGGTCGAGCGATGCCTGACGAGAGCACACGGACCGTGGTGGTGGCGATCGTGGCGGACCTTGGGGTCGCGCTGGCGAAGCTCGGTACCGCAGTCTTCACGGGCTCGTCCGCTGTCGCCGCGACCGCTTCCGAAGCGCTCGCCGACACCGCCAACGACTTGTTCTTGCTGTTGGCTCAACACCGCGGGAACCGCGCACCCGACGACCAACATGCCCTCGGATACGGTCGGGAGGCGTACTTCTGGGCGCTGCTCGCCGGGCTGGGCGTGTTCGTCGGCGGTGCGGTGTTCTCACTTCGTGAGGGCATCGAGGAGCTGCTCCACCCAGGCGTCACCTCGTCCTTCACGGTCGCCTATGTCGTGCTCGCCGTGTCCGCCGGCTTCGACCTCCTCTCGATCCGTCAGTCCTTGGGCCAGTTGACCCGTCGCGCCCACCGTTTCCACAGGGAGGTCATTGCAGAGTCCAGGGCCACGTCCGATCCTTCGCTTCGCACGGTCTTCGTCTCGGACGTTGTCTCGATCGCCGCGGATGTGCTCACACTCATCGCCCTGGCACTCAATCAGATCACCGGGTCGTCGATACCACAGGGCATCGCTGCCGTCCTGATCGGCTTGGCGCTCGTCGGCTTTGGCCTTCGACTCGTCCGGCGGAACCACGACTTCCTGGTCGGTGCGTGGACCACAGCCGCCGGTGAGGCGCACAACAAAGACATCGGTGGCTTCACCCAGCCGTTGCAGTCCGAGTGGGCCGAGAGGGCGCGAGCCCTTCTGCTCGGGTTTCCCGGCGTGACCGGTGTTGGCGAAATCCTCACCACGTTCGTCGGCCCGAATCGGGCGTGGATCGTGGCCCGGATCGAGGTCGACGAGGGAATCAGCGGCGCACAGGTCGTCACACTCGTGCACGACATCGAATCGAGCGTGAACCAACTCGACTACATCTACCGGATCGACGTCGTGCCGATCGCCGGGCCGCAGGTTGCCCGACGTTCACAGGGGGGCACAGTGGGCTTGGCCGGCTCGTAGCCGCGTCGTGAGATCCGAGCCGACGACACGACGCAGTCGTGACCCTTCGGACATACCCCGGAGGCGGGTATTCACCGCACGACCGAAGCCGCCCAATCCTCGGCGGTCACCCCTGGAGCGACCAGCAGGCAGACCGACTCAGCCGCGCCAGCCCCTCACAGGGATGTCCCTCTCTGCCTCGTCGATCTCGCCTATCGAGGGCGTCGTGCTCTCTTCTGCGTCCGCGCGGAGGGTGTCTGCGGACGTCACAGAGCCCGGCAGGGGCTCGATCTGCTCCGCCGGGTGAGTCGGAGGCGAGTCCGGCACCGCGTCGTAGGACTCCACCCCGCCGTCACGCACGAGTTTGGTCGGATTGCCCATCGACATCCACCGGGCCTCGTGCAGTCCGTAAGGGTCGGTGTACCAGCCCTCTTCGTTGGCCTGTTCCATGTCGGAGCCCCTTCACGGTGTGGTCCTCGGAAAGATAGACCCTGGCCCCGTGCCGACGCCCGATCCACCGACCTGATGGACTGGCACGATGGGCGAATGGAGCAGCCGTTGGACGAGGCTGCTCGGACGGCTCGGTGCGGCGCAGAGAGTCAGCGGGCGACCACCTTCGGCGAACGGGGCGTCGTCGTTCCACTTGCTCTGGTCCGTACCCTCGGGCGAAGAACTGGTGGAGGCGTCGGTGAACGTGGTCGTTCCCACCCTGCCGGCTGTATCTCGCCTGTACTTCTGGGCGCTGCAGGTCTCCTTCTCGGCCGGGGCCGGTGCGCACCTCGGACTGCAATGGGGTGCCGATCCGCCGCGGTGCCTCCGCCATGTCAACTGGGGCGGATACGGGACCTCCGGCGCGGAGCTGTCGGGAACCGAATCGGACCTTCCGAGCTCGTTCGGGAACCCCAACACGCGCGACTTCGAGTGGGAACCAGGCCGCACCTACCGGCTCCGGATCTCGCGGGACAGGACTGGTTGGGCCGGATGGGTGGACGACGTCTTGGTCCGTCATCTGGAGGCGCCGGGCGAGACGCTTCGGGATCCGATGGTCTGGTCGGAGGTCTTCGCAGACTGCGACGACCCGGCGGTCTCCGTCCGCTGGGCCGACCTTGAAGTAGCGACCCGTTCGGGACGACGCATCCGGATCGATTCGGTCGCGACCCGATATCAGGCCCGGCAAGACGGAGGGTGCGACAACACTTCGTCTCGAACCGATGGCACCGCGTTCATTCAGACGACCAACGTCATTCGGACGACGCAACCGGGAGCAGTCCTCCGGCTGCGGTGACCGCAGGCGCGACTGGCGACGCGCGTCACGAAGAGCAAATTCGACAGTGCCAAGGGTCGACGGCGATGCTGCGCCGGATTAGCCTGCGCCAGCGCCGAGGCGGTTTTTGAACCAAAAGGAGGTTCGAAATGGCGAACGCCGACAACGGGGGGGCCGACATCCGGCTCATCCAGGTGGTCCACAACACGTTCCGTACGGGGCTGGCCAGGATGGTCGATGCCACGGCAAGACTCGAGCCGCCGGCACTCCAGTCCTCCATCGGGCCGTATTGGGAGTTCTATGCAGCGATCTTGGACTACCACCATCACAACGAGGACACCGAGGACTTCCCGACGCTGATCCGCTCGTATCCGGATTGCCAACCGCTCATCGACGAGCTCGAGGCGGAGCACCAACAGATGATCGGGATCATGAAAAAGATCAGCGGCGCGGTCGATGCGTTCCAGAAGACGCCCGACACCGCAGGGCGGGATGGGATCAACGCGGCGACGGTCGAGCTGCGGGATCTCTTCTTCCCTCACCTCGATCGGGAGGACGCGGAAGTCTTCCCCTTGTACGCCAAGTGGATTCCGCACGATGAATGGGCGCGCTTGGAGACGAAAGCACTCCGAGGCATCCCCAAGCCTCAGATGCCGTACGCAGTGGGTGCGCTCGACGAGACGATCCGGTCGACGCCAGAAGACGATCGGCCCGACAATCCACCGCTCCCGGTCCGCGTGATGCTGTCGCTTTCGTGGCGCAAGAAGTGGGCTGGTTTGGTGCAGCCACTGCTCCCGTAGGACTCCTCGGAAGGCCACCCGGGGCGTTCGCTGCCGGCCGCCGGCTGCTAGGACAGGCAGCGTGGAAAGAGACCTCCGAGACCAACTGGACCGGATGGTCAGCGAACTGCGTGACAGAGGCTGTGTGCGCACCGACGCGGTGGCAGAGGCCTTCAGGTCGGTTCCCCGAGATCGGTTCCTGCCGGCTGGCTCCCGGCAGCGCGCCTTCGTCGTGGACGAAGCGATCCCGACTCATTTCGACGACGAGGGCGTCTCCATCTCGTCCTCGAGTGCACCGAGCATCATGGCCGTGATGCTCGAGATGCTCGACGTGCGCCCGGGGCATCGGGTCCTCGAGATCGGAGCCGGCACCGGCTACAACGCGGCACTCCTCGACCGGCTCGTCGGACCACGGGGCCGGGTCGTCTCGATCGACGTGAACCCCACAGCCGCATCCGAAGCCGAGAGCCATCTGTCCGCAATCGGGATCCGCCAGGCCCGGATCGTCGTGGGCGACGGGTGGGCCGGCATCGACGGCGCAACCGTCGATCGCGTCGTCGTCACCGCCGAGTCTTGGGGCATCTCCCCGTACTGGGTGCGTCAGCTTCGGCACGCCGGCGTCCTGGTCTTGCCCCTGTGGCTCCGCCCCGGTCTGACGTTGGCCGTGGCCTTCGAGAAGGTCGGCGAGACACTGCAGAGTCGTTCGGTTGCTTTCTGCGGCTTCATGCCGCTGCGGGGCCCACACGGGGGCCCGCCTCGACGGACAGTCGTTCGGGGCTGGCCCGACTCGAGCGGCAGCGACGACAGGCTCCGATGGATCGCCGTGTTCGACGACGCGTCCGCCACGCGCATCGGGATCCTCGAGGAACTCCTCCGACGCGTGCCGACCGTTGCGACCGCACCGCCGCTCTCGCCCGGTTGGAACGTGCGCCTCTCCCTCGAGGAGCCCGACCCCATCGGGCTGTACCGGCTCGAGGGCAAGTTCCGGGGCGCGTTCGGACTCTTCGACGCGGGCCGCGGCAGCTTGGCCATGGTCGAAGGAGAACACCTTCTCGGATTCGGAGATCCGCGTTGTCGAGAGCGGCTCGAGCAGGCATTGTCGTCCGCCACTCCGGTCGATCTGCTCACCGACCTCGGCATCACGGTGCTGCCCCATCCGTCCGCTGCGCCGGGTGGCATCGTTCTCCCGCGTGGGGACTTCGATCTGGTGATCCAGGTCGATTCGCCAGCCGGCTGAGCCGGCAGGCGTCAGGTACCGGTCGGCACGCCGAGCAGCTCGCACTGCGCCGTCAGGGCGTTGAGTGCGCCGGTGACCGGGAGCCAGCCGTCCACCTGCAATCCGGTGGCCTGTTGCAGCGTGGTGGTGAAGGTGTTCGCTGCGCTCACGATGCCCGAGTACTGAGGCACGGCGTTCGCCCGCTCGATCATCGCGATCGCGTCGAACGTGGGATCTCGCTGGGTCAAGGCCGCTTCGGACGGAACGGCCGCTCCCTTCCCCTCATCCTGCGACAGGTCCGACGTGAGCCGGCCGATGGCGCTGCAGCCGTCCTGCACGGCTTGGGACCCGGCGGCGAATTCCCCGGCGGAGTCGTCCGCGCGTGCGTTGAACGTCGTCGTCGTGGTGCCGGCGTCGGTCCTCCCCGGCCCCCACAGCCCGCTGAGGACGCCGCCGACGTAGACACCGATGACGACGAGGAACGCGACGAGGAAGGAGATCCACCGGGCGGACTTGACGCGCGGTCTGTCGCCGCGTGGCGCCTGCACCACGCCGTGCGGCTGCGCGCCCGGGATCCGTTCTTCTGGCCGCGGTGGCAACCAGTCCCCTTCGGCGGCGCCCGCTCTGCGAATGTCCGTGAGCGTCACCGAACCGGGCGGAGTCACGACGGGCACCCAGGCGCGACTCGGTGGCGTGTCGGGTGGGTCGTCGTACGATTCCCAACCACCGTCACGGACCAGACGCGACGGCACGCCGTCGGAGATCCAGCGCGCTTCGTGTAGACCCCACGGGTCGGTGTACCAACCCTCTTGTTCGGACTCCACCGCCAGCCTCCCGCCGCGCAGATTAGACGAGCACCCCCGACGAAGGCGGGGCGAAGTCGCGGTTCTCCTCGTGCCGCGGTGCTGTTCCCTCGTCCTGCACCGCCGGAGCCACGATCGCTGCAGGCTGCGGCGGCCATCCCCTACGATCGATCGCACCACCGCAACCGCGTGAAGGAACGGGAAGCCGATGTCGTCAGGCGAGCACGTGTACCAGAGTCCGCTCCCCAATCCACCGGCCATCGCGCCGGCCGAGGGTCGGCTCGCTGTCTTCTGCGTGGGCCTTGGTGCCCTCGCGACGACGCTGATCGCGGGCATCGAGTCGATCCGTGCGGGCTCGGGTCAGCCGATCGGTTCGCTCTCCCAACTTGGCACGGCGCGGCTCGGCCGGCGGGACGAGCAGCGAATCACGCCCATTCGCGAGCTCGTCCCCCTCGCATCCCTCGACCAACTCGACTTCTGCACCTGGGACCCCTTTCCCGACGACGCCTTCGTCGCTGCCAGCCGGGCGGGAGTCCTGGACCAGCCGACCATCGAGCGGGTCGGCGCATTTCTGCGCACCATCCGGCCCCTCCCTGCTGTGTTCGACTCGTCTTACGTCACCCAGGTCCACGGACAGAACACGCGCCCCGAGCAGACCCACCGTGCGCGTGTCGACGCGATCAGAGCGGACATGCTGAGGTTCTTGGAGGCCAAGGGGTCGGCGCGGAGCGTGATGGTCTGGTGTGGATCGACTGAGGGGCTGCTCCCCGAGCACGAGGCCTACCAATCGCTCGAGGCCTTCGAGGAGGCGCTCGACCGCGACGATCGCGCCATCGCCCCGAGCATGCTCTACGCCTACGCCGCGCTCGGCCTCGGTATCCCCTACGTCAACTGCTCGCCCAACCTCTCCATCGACACGCCGGCGTTGACGGCGTACGCGGCCGAGCGGTCGGCGCCCATCGCCGGCAAGGACCTCAAGTCCGGACAAACGTTGGTGAAGACGGTCTTGGCCCCCATGATCAAGGCCCGGCTGCTCGGGCTCTCCGGGTGGTACTCCACCAACATCCTCGGGAATCGCGACGGCGAAGTGCTCCAGGACCCCGACAGCTTCCGGGCCAAGGAGCAGTCCAAGCTGGGGGTGCTCGAGGGCATCTTGCAGCCGGAGCTCTATCCCGAGCTCTACGGCGAGATCGAGCACCAGGTCTCGATCAATTACTACCCGCCACGGGGCGACAACAAGGAGGGCTGGGACAACATCGACATCTTCGGCTGGTTGGGCTACCCGATGCAGTTGAAGGTCAATTTTCTCTGCCGCGATTCGATCCTGGCGGCCCCGCTCGTCCTCGACCTCTTGCTCTTCACCGACCTCGCCCAGCGCGCCGGCATGGGCGGGATCCAGGAGTGGCTGTCCTTCTACTTCAAGTCACCGCAATGCGCGACCGGTGTCTACCCCGAGCACGATTTGTTCATTCAGCTGACGAAGCTGAAGAACACGTTGCGTTTCTTGGCCGGGGAAGAGCCGATCACCCACCTCGGGCTCGAGTACTACGACTATTTCTCGTAGTAGCCTGCGGTACGCACGGTGCGTGCTCGTGGTCTCGATCTCTGGAGGACTGATCTGATGACTCTCGCCCCCGAGGTGCCCGAGGGACTCGCTGTTCTCGACGCGGATTCGCACTTCACCGACTTGGCGGACCTGTGGACCTCGCGGGCCCCTGCGGCCTACAAGGAGCAGATCCTTCACGTCGAGGACGTCGACGGCGAGCGTCAGTGGGTCATCGAAGGGACCGCTGTCGGCAAGGCGGGGGGCGGCAGCACCATCGACCGCGCGGGGATCAAGCACCCGTTCCTCGAATCGTTGATCGAGTGGGAGTTCGAGCGCGCGCACGTGGCGGCGTGGGACGTGGACGCCCGCCTCGAGGTGCTGGACGACATGGGGATCAAGCACCAGGTCTTGTACCCGAATGCGCTCGGTCTCGGTGGCCAGACCCTGGCCGAGGTGAAGGACCCGGTGCTCCGCGAGCTCTGCGTCCGGATCTTCAACGACACGCGCGCAGAGATCCAGGAGCGGACGAACAACCGCCTGCTGCCCATGCCCATCCTGCCGGCGTGGGACGTGGAGGAGTCCGTCCGTGAGGCCGAACGGATCGGGAGCCTCGGCCTCCGGGGCATCAACATGACCTCGGATCCCCAGGACCTCGGCGCTCCCGACCTGGCCAACAAGGCGTGGGACCCCTTGTGGGAGGTGTGTGCGGACCTGGAGCTCCCCGTCCACTTCCACATCGGGGCGAGCCTCACCGCCATGAACTTCTTCGGCCAGTACTTCTGGGAGTCCCAGGACGAGTTCGTCAAGCCGGCCATCGGCGGTTCCATGCTCTTCATCGGGAACGCCCGCGTCGTGATCAACACGATCTTCGCGGGGATCTTCGACCGGTTCCCCAAGCTCAAGATGGTCTCGGTGGAGAGCGGCATCGGCTGGGTGCCTTTCATCCTCGAGACCATGGACTGGGAACTGCCCGAGAACGCCCCCGTGCAGGCAGCCGAGCTCGGACGCGCGCCGTCGGAGTACTTCAAGGACAACTGGTACGCCACCATGTGGTTCGAGACCGGGCGCGGGCATCTCCAAGAGCTGGTCGAGAAGGTCGGCGAGGACAACGTGCTCTTCGAGACCGACTTTCCTCACCCCACCGCGTTGTGGCCCAAGCCGCTCGAGCACGTTCACGCTGCGATGGCCACGCTGCGCCCCGAGACGCAGCGCAAGGTTCTGGGCGAGAACGGCACGAGGCTGTACCGCTTGAGCTGAGCACCCGGGCCTCGACCCGCCGGTGCTACCGGCGGCGGGACCGAGTGCCGCGGATCAGAGGGCGTCGGTCAGCGCGTCAGGACACGAAAGCGTCGAGCGGCGGGCACGTGCACATCAGGTTGCGGTCGCCGTACGCCTGGTCGATCCGCGCGACGGGTGGCCAGTACTTGTCCGCCGTGCGCCCGGCAGGGAACACCGCGACCGAACGGTCGTAGGGGCGGTCCCACTCCCCCACCAGTGACTCGGCGGTGTGCGGCGCGCCGCGCAGGGGGCTGTCGGCGGCGGACCACGTCCCCGACGCGACGTCGTCGATCTCGCCCCGGATGGCGATCATGGCGTCGCAGAAGCGGTCGAGCTCCTCGAGGTCCTCGCTCTCCGTCGGCTCGATCATCATCGTCCCCGCGACGGGGAAGCTCACCGTCGGCGCGTGGAAGCCGTAGTCGATGAGCCGCTTCGCCACGTCGTCGACCGACACCCCCGTCGCCTTGGTCAGCGGACGCAGATCGATGATGCACTCGTGGGCCACCAACCCGTTCGTGCCGGTGTAGAGGATCGGGTACGACGAGGAGAGCCGCGTGGCCACGTAGTTCGCGGCGAGCACGGCCGCCTTGGTCGCGTGCGCCAGCCCGCTCCCCGACAAGAGCCGGATATAGGCCCAACTGATGGCGAGGATCCCCGCGCTGCCGTACGGGGCGGCGCTCACCGGTCCGATCCCCTCGCGTTGCTCCGCTCTCGGGTGCATCGGGTGCGACGGCAGGAACGGGACGAGGTGCTCGGCGACGGCCACCGGGCCGACGCCCGGCCCGCCACCGCCGTGAGGGATGCAGAACGTCTTGTGGAGGTTGAGGTGCGAGACGTCGCCCCCGAACTCACCCGGCTCCGCGAGCCCGAGCAAGGCGTTGAGATTGGCCCCGTCGATGTAGACCTGGCCGCCGTGGCGGTGCACGACCTCGCACATGGCGCTGATGCCCTCCTCGTAGACGCCGTGCGTCGAGGGGTACGTCACCATGATCGCCGCCAGGCGCGCCCCGTGCTCCCGGCACTTCGCCTCGAGGTCGTCGAGGTCGACCGTTCCGTCCGGGCGGGCGCCCACGACGGCGACGCGCATGCCGGCCATGACGGCCGACGCCGCGTTGGTGCCGTGTGCGCTCGACGGGATCAAGCAGACGTCGCGCTCGGACTCGCCGCGCGACTCGTGGTACGCACGGATGGCGAGGAGCCCGGCGAGCTCGCCCTGGCTCCCTGCGTTCGGCTGCACCGAGACCTTGGCGTACCCGGTCACCGCAGCCAGCCACGTCTCGAGCTGGTCGATCAGCTCTTGGTAGCCGGCCGTCGTCTCGAGCGGTGCGAACGGGTGGACGTCGGCGAAGCCCGGCAGGCCGACCGGCTCCATCTCCGACGTGGCGTTGAGCTTCATGGTGCACGACCCGAGCGGGATCATGCCGCGGTCGAGCGCGAAGTCCGCGTCGGAGAGGCGGCGCAGGTAGCGCAACATCGACGTCTCCGAATGGTGCTCCGAGAAGACCGGGTGGACGAGGATCGGCCCCCGGCGCAACAACGGCACCGGCAGGGCGTCGCGCCAGCGGCCCTCCGTCGCGACGGCGGGGGCGCCGAAGGCGTCGAGGACCGCGGCGACGTGGTCCTCGTCGGTGGTCTCGCCGCACGAGATCCCGACGTGGTCGTCGTCGATCAGGCGCAGCTGCACGGCCCGCTCGGCTGCAGCACCGACGATCTCCTCGGCGCGCCCGGGCGCCTCGACCACGATCGTGTCGAAGAACTCGCGGTGGGCGAGCGTGTACCCCGCCGCCTCGATGCCCGCGGCGAGCTGCACCGTCCGCGCGTGGACCCGCCGTGCGATGCCCCGCAGCCCCTCGGCGCCGTGGTACACGGCGTACATCGCAGCCACGACGGCCAGCAGCACCTGAGCCGTGCAGATGTTCGAGGTCGCCTTCTCGCGCCGGATGTGCTGCTCGCGCGTCTGGAGCGCGAGCCGGTAGGCACGGTGGCCCGCGGCGTCGACGGAGAGGCCGACGAGGCGGCCGGGCAGGTCGCGCTCGAGGCCCGATCGCACGGCCATGAAGGCGGCGTGGGGGCCGCCGTACCACAGGGGCACGCCGAAGCGCTGCGAGGAGCCGACCACGACGTCGGCGCCCCACTCCCCCGGCGGCGTGAGCAGCGTCAGGGCGAGGAGGTCGGTCGCCACCGCCACCAGCGCACCGCGCGCGTGCGCGTCGTCGGTCACCGCGGCGAAGTCACGGATGGCGCCCGAGCACCCCGGGTACTGCTGGACGACGCCGAAGCACTCGCCTGCGGGCAGTCCCTCGGAGAGGTCGGCGACCACGGCCTCCAAGCCGAGCGGGCGCAGCCGCGTCCGGAGCACCGCGATGGTCTGGGGCAGGCAGTCGGCGTCGACGATGACCCGGTTCGACTCGACGGTGGCCCGCCGGCGCATGAGCGTCACGGCCTCGGCGACCGCGGTGCTCTCGTCGAGGAGCGAGGCGTTCGCGGTGTCGAGCCCGGTCAGGTCGATCACCATCGTCTGGAAGTTCAGCAACGCTTCGAGCCGGCCCTGGCTGATCTCGGGCTGGTACGGGGTGTACGCCGTGTACCAGGCCGGGCTCTCGAGCACGTTGCGCCGGATCACCGCCGGGGTGATGGTGCCGAAGTAGCCGAGCCCGATCATCGGCTCGGCGACCACGTTGCGCTCGGCGCGGGCGCGCAGCTCCTGGAGCACCGCCTGCTCGGTGACTGCGGGCGGCAGGTCGAGCTCGCCGAGACTGCGCACCGATCCGGGGACTGCCGCGTCGATCAGCGCGTCGAGGTCGTCGAAGCCCAGGATCTTGAGCATCGCCTCTTGTTCCTCCGCCGACGTGCCGACGTGGCGGTACAAGAAGTCTTCGAACGGCTCGAGTGTCTCGCTGCCGGCTGGACGATGGCTCAAGGAGGCCTCCTCATGTGCGCCGCATCGCTGCGGCGCTCGTCGGATGTCCTCCCCGCTCTGTCGTCGGACCTGAGAGTCTCACCGCTCTCACGAGCGGCTTCCACCTTCGGTGCGGGCGCCCTGGCACGCCACGCTTTCCAGAGTTGCCTCGCCGGAGCGGTATGTCGGCCTGAGAGTTTCTGGGGAGTGTTGCTCCTCCGGCGTCCCCTCGACGTACACCCGTGGGGACTCTGGCGCTCCGGTTCAAACGGCGTATTCAGTTGTCCAGATCACTATAGGGCGTCCGTCCCGGCCACGACGGCATGCCTCCGCAACCCCTGGGTGAGCTACTCCTCGTCCTCGCGCACCGGCCACAACGGGGTGCGCAGGAGGGAGGCCGGCACCGAGCGCTCGCCGTGCACCACGGCAACCTCGTCGCCGTCGAGCAGACGCGCGTCCGCGTCCACGAAGCCGAGCCCGATGCCGCACTCGCGCATGGGCGAGAAGTTGCCGCTGGTGACCACCCCGACCCGCTGCTCGCCGTGGCAGATGTCCGCCCCGTCGCGCAAGGGCTGACGTCCCCCGCCGACGAGACCGCGCAGGCGGCGCGCGGGACCGTTGGCCCGCTCCTCTTCGAGGGCGCTCCTGCCGGTGAACGGGCCCTTGTTCCAGCCCACCACCCACGCCAGCCCCGCCTGGAGCGGCGTGATGCCCGGCCCCAGCTCGTGCCCGTGCAGCGGGAGCCCGGCCTCGAGCCGCAGCGTGTCGCGTGCCCCGAGCCCCGCCGGTGCGATGCCCTGGACGAGCACCGCCTCCCAGAACGCCGGCGCGACCTCGGCCGGGATGGCGCACTCGACGCCGTCCTCGCCCGTGTAGCCGGTCCCCGCGACCAGGCAGGTGGCACCGTCCCAGTCGAAGCGCTCGACGCTGAAGCGGTGCACCGACGCGGCGGCCGGCGAGACCGCGGCCAGGAGCGTCCGGGCCTCGGGTCCTTGCACGGCGATCACCGCCCGCTCTTCGGTGACGTCGGTCCCCCCGATGGCGCCGCGGACGTCGCTCGTGTTCGACGCGTTGGGCATGACGTCGAAGCGCTCCTCGTCGAGCCACCAGACGATCATGTCGTCGACCACGAACCCGTCGTCGTCGAGCAGGTGGGTGTACTGCGCCCGGCCCGGGTGCACCCGCGTGAGGTCGTTGCTGAAGGAGCGTTGCAGGTGCTCGAACGCGTCGGGTCCGCTGACCCGCACCGTGCCCAGATGGCTGACGTCGAAGGCGACCGCACGCGACCGACACGCACGGTGCTCGGCCAGGGTCCCGCTCGGGTACGCGAGCGGCATCTCCCACCCGCCGAAGAGCGTCATCTTGGCGCCGAGCGCGACGTGCTGCTCGTGCAACGGCGAGACGCGGACCGGCCCGCTGCTCGTGGTCTGTTCGGCGCTCACCGGGCCAGACTAGACAGGTCGGCCCGGTGCCCCGCGACTGGCTATGCCGCGCCGGCGGTGACGGCGGCCAGACCGTGCGACGCCAAGAGCGCGCTGAAGTCGCGCTGGTACACCACGCAGATCGGCACCTCGGGGTAGAGCTCGCGCATCCGGCGCACCTTGCGGTTCTTGCGCGTCACCAGCCGTTGGTCGGCGGTGGTCAGTTCGATGAACACGCCACGCTTGGGCAGATAAAAATCCGGGCGGAAGGCCGACACCGGCGCGCCCGTCTCGTCCCACGCGAGCGGGAACTCGACGGGCTCGTACTCCCAGCGCTCGCCGGACAGGTCCAACAACGCGGCGAAGAGCCGCTCGGAGGGGTGGGCGAAACGGATGGACCCTGCGGGCGCACAAGCGGGATGGCGTGTGCGCCCGACGCGCGCAGGGTCCGTGAGGCTCACTCCCCGGCGGCCCGCGCCCGCTGTGTCTGCACCTGACGACGCGTCGACGGCTGCTCGTTGGCCGACGTGTCGAGCCGGACGATGTCGGCGTCGAGCGACTCGACCACACCCGCCAGCGGCACGATGTTGAAGACACCCTGGCCGCCCGCGAGAAGGTCGACGACGGCGTCGTTGGTGCGCGCCAGGACCGAACTCGTCCCGGTCAGCACGAGGTTGGCCGACGCCACGTCGGCGCCGAGGTCCTCACGCAGGCACTCGACGGCGCGCCGTGCCGACTGGAGCGACACGCCGGCGTCGAGCAGCTGCTTGATCACCTTGAGCTCGAGCACGTCCGAGTACGAATAGACGCGGCGCGAGCCACTGCCTTTCGCCGTCGCCACCGACGGCTGCAACAGGCCCGTGCGGGCCCAGTAATCGAGTTGTCGGTATGAGATCCCCACCAAACCGCATACCTGCGGTCCGGAAAACCCCCCGACATGGGTCGCGGACTCGTCGCCCATCTCCACCTCCCTGCATTGCACTGGATCTCCACTCCGAACTCTAGTGCAGCGGGGACAACACTGCTGTAGTTACGGGGGCGTTTTTCTGCCGGAATTGGTGAGCCGCTCGGCATCGGGCTCGCTCGGCCCGGCTGCTTCCTCCGGGTCGGTGTTCGTCCGCGACCCACCGGGCCCGTCCCCGTGCCGGCCGTCGTGCCTGCCCTCGTGCGTGCGGCCGTGGCCGTCCTCGCCGTCGGCGATCGGCCAGGCCACCACCGAGCCCTGGACCGTGAGGCCGACCCGGGCGCCGGCGACCAGCGGGGTGCCGCCCGTGACCCGGACCACCAGCTCGGGCAGCCGGTCGCCGTCGGGGCGGACCCGCACGACCGCGTCGTGCCCGAAGTACTGGTAGCTCTCGACCGTGGCGTCGAGCGGCGCCGTCCCCGGCTCGCCGAGCAGGATCTGCTCGGGCCGGATGAGGACGTGTGCGGGCCCGGCGCCTGCGGTGGCCGGCCAGCCCTCCACCGCCAACGAGCCGAGCGGGGTGTCCGCCGTCAGCACGTTCGGGTCCGTGGCGCCGGACGCCGGTGTCACCGGCGCGTGCAGGACGTTGGACTCCCCGAGGAAGCGGGCCAAGGCGGGGTCGAGGGGGCGGCGGTAGATGCCGGCCGGCGTGTCGAGCTGCGCGATCACGCCGTGGCGCAGCACGGCGACGTGGTCCGCCATCGAGAGCGCCTCGTCCTGGTCGTGGGTCACCAGGATCGAGGTCGTGCCGGCCTGGCGCAGGACGTCGAGCACCTCCGCACGCACCTCGGCGCGCATGCTCGCGTCGAGCGAGGAGAACGGCTCGTCGAGGAGCACGATCTCGGGGTCGGTCGCCAGCGCACGGGCGAGCGCGACACGCTGCTGCTGGCCGCCCGAGAGCTGGTGCGGGTAGCGGCGCTGCAGGCCGGCCAGGCCGACCATGTCGAGCAGCTCGAGCACACGCGCGCGCCGGTGCGGCCCGCGACGAAGACCGAAGGCGACGTTGCGCCCGACCGAGAGGTGCGGGAAGAGCGCGCCCTCCTGGGGCACGTAGCCGATGCGGCGGTGCTCGCTCGGCACGAAGACGCGGCGGCCGTCGACCACCTCGTCGCCGAGCTTCACCTCACCGCGGTCGAGGCGCTCGAAGCCGGCGATGATCCGGAGCAGTGTCGTCTTGCCGCTGCCCGACGCGCCCAAGATCCCCGTGAAGCTCCCCGCCGGGATCGTCAGGTCGACGCCGTCGAGCACGCGCAGCCCGCCGAACGACTTGCGGACGCCCCGGACGGCGACTTCCTTCATCTCCCAATTGTGGCCGTGCGGACGCCCCCCACCGCCAATGCGGGCTCGCCGGCCGCCCCGGTGGCCACGCCGGCGCTGGCCGCCCGGGCCGGGAGACGGTCGAACCACCGGCCGAGCACGTAGCTCGGAATGGCCGCGATGAGCAGCATCATCCCGGCGTAGGGTGCCGCCGCCCCGTAGCTCAGGTTGGTCTGCTGGGCCCAGAAGCCCGTGGCCAGCGTCTCCATCCCGGTCGGGATGAGGATCAAGGTGGCGGTGAGCTCGGTCGCCGTCTCGAGGAAGACCAAGCAGAAGGCGGCGGCGAGGCCTGGCCCGATGAGCGGCAGGGTGACGCGCCAGAACACCGAGCGCTTGGTCACGCCGAGCGACTGGCCCACCTCCTCGAGCCCGATGGGCGCCCGGGCCACGGCGGCGCGCACCGACACCACCGCCATCGGGAAGAACATCACCGCGTAGACGACGATCAGCAACGGCGTCGTCTGGTACCACCGCCCGTCGAGGTAGTGCGTGGTGACGAAGGCCGCGGTCAGGCCGATGACGACGGCGGGGACGGCGAGGATCAGCATGGAGGTGCGCTCGAGGGAGCGGATCAAGGGGCCGGGGTGGCGCACCGAGAGCAGCGCGATCGGCAGGGCGCCGACGGTGGCGACCAGCCCCGCCGCCGCGGCCAGGCCGAAGGTGGTGAGCGTGGCGCTCCAGATCGACACGCTCGGGACGGTCGAGGACCCGCCCTCGATGATCAGGTAGACGATCGCCCCGACGGGCACGCCGAGCGCGAGCGCGACCACGGCCGCCACGCCGGCGAGCGCGGGGATCGCAGCCCGGCCGAGGGGCCGCGGGCGCACGATGCGCGACGCCCCGGCGCCGACGCGCGCCCCGCGGCCCTTGCCCCGTGCCGCACCCTCGCCGGCGAGGAGGATCACGCCGAGCAACACCAAGATCAGCGAGAAGGCGCAGCCCGCCGCCGTGTTGAACCCGACGGTGAACTCCGTGTACGCCTCGGTGGTCAGCGTGCGGAAGCCCAGGATCTCGAAGGCGCCGAACTCGGCCAGGCAGACCAGGGCGACCAGCACCGAGCCGCCGAGGATCGCGAGCCGTGCCTGGCCGACGCTCACCTTCCAGAACGTGCGCAGGCGACCGAGCCCGAGGCTGCGCGCCACCTCCTCTTGCGCCGGATCCGCGTTGCGCAGGTTGGCCGCCACCGGCAAGAAGACGAGCGGGTAGACGGCGAGCGTCATGACGAGCACGGCGGCCCAGAACCCGCTGAAGCCCGGGAAGATCGCCTTCCACCCGAAGCTCACGACGAAGTCGGGGATCCCGAGCGGGATCACGACCAGGATCGCCCACAGGCGCCGGCCCGGCAGCGCGGTGCGCTCGACGAACCACGCCAGCAGCGTGCCCACGACCGCGCAGAGCACGGTGACGACGACCGTCAGGCTGATCGTGTTGCGCACGAGCTCGGCGGTCAGGCTGCGGAACAAGAGCGGCTGCAGCGTCGACCAGCCCGTCTGGAAGGCCTGGACGACGAGGAAGATGAGCGGGGTCATCACCGCCAGGGCGATGAGGACCGCCAGCGCGACGAGCAGCGGCGGGCCGGCCCGGTGGTGGCCGCGCAGGCGGTGGTGGTGGATGTGGTGCTGGAGGCGGTCGCGCCGGTGCCGCCAGTGGCCGTGCTTGTCCCAGCGGCCGTGGTGGTGGTGCGCGTCGCGCGCGTGCCGGCCGCCGCCGTGGTGCCCGTGACGCTGCCGCGACGGCGCCCCCGTGCTCATGGCGCGGTGCTCATGTCGCGGTGCTCATGCCACGGTGCTCACGCGACGGTGCTCATGTCACAACAGCTGCGCCTCTTGGAGCAGCTTGATCGCCTGGGCGCCCGTCCCGAGCTGGGCGATGGAGATCGGGTTCGGCTGCAACTGGTTGAACGGCGTCTCGGGCTGGGCCGTGGTCACGCCCGACGCGATCGGGTACTCGAAGCTCGTCGAGTGGGCGATGATCTGCTGGCCCTGCGCCGAGGTGAGGAAGGCGACGAAGCGCTGCGCCTCGGCCTGGTTTGACGACGAGCGCAGGATGCCCGCACCCGAGACGTCGACGACGTAGCCGACGTCGCGCGGTGCGAAGTAGGCGATCTGCGAGTGCATGTTCGAGGCGCCGATCTCCGCGCGCTCGCGGTACCAGTAGTACTGGTTCACGATGCCGAGGGCGACCTGGCCGCGGTTGACCTCGTCGGCGATGGTCTCGTTGTCTGGATACTGGTGGCTCCCCGCGTTCGCCTTCACCCCCTCGAGCCACTTGAGGGCGGCTGCGTTGCCGTAGGTGCGGGCAATGGAGGTCACGATCGGCTGGAAGTCGGTCTCGCTGCCGGCGATGGCGATCTTGCCCTTCCACTGCGGCTGGGACAGCTGCATGGCCGACGTCGGCAGCTGGCTCGCCTTGATTAGCGACGTGTTGTAGACCATCACGCTCACCCGCGCCGACACGCCGGCCCAGAGCCCCTGGGGCGAGTTGTACTTCGACGGCGTCTGCGCCAGCGTCGTCTTTTTGATCGGTGCCAGCAGGTGCTTGGACGCCAGGTACTGCAGCGGCGGCGAGTTCTCGGTGAAGAAGACGTCGGCCGGCGAGTGCCCGCCCTCGGTGACCATCTGGTCGGCGAGCACGTCCTCGTCGTCGAAGCGGACGTTGACCTGGATGCCGGTCTTCTTCTCGAACGCGTTCACGAGGGCCTGGGTCGTCTGCACGTGCTGCCCGCTGTAGACGGTGAGGGCCGCGCCCGACGCGCCGGCCGGAGCCGCTGCGGCCGCACCCGCCACCAGCAACCCGGCGGCGAGGCTCAGCGCGAGGAGGCCACTGCGGGCCCGGGTGAGCCCGCCCGTGCCGCGGGCGAGCCCTGCGACGCGACGGAGGAACGACGAACGGGACGTCACGAGGCGGCTCCTGGGCAGACGCGGTCGAGCGCCGCGTCGTCGTGCTTGATGGTGGCGGTGGCGCTCTTGTCGGCACCGTTGGCGTTGACGAGGGCCTGATCGGCGTCGGCGAGGCTGCTCACCGTGGCCATGGCGGACGAGTCCGAGGTGTGCAGCCCCTGCAGCGGCATGATCTGGCTGAGGGCGTAGCCGACCGGGTCGGCGTCGGGGTCGGGACCGTCGGCGAGGACGCCGGTCAGCTGTTCGCAGAACGCGGCGGGCGCCTTGGCGACGGCCGCCGTCGCTCCCCCGCCGGCGCCCGAGCCCGACCCGCTCGTCGCGCTCGGCCCCGAGCTGCACGCGGCCAGGGCGATCGGCGTCGCGACCAGCGCAAGCGCCACGGCGGCCACCTGCAACCTCGTCTTCGGCACCCGGTCCGGCACCTGGCTCTCCTTCCGGCGACCTCGAGGACCCTCGAGCTCTGCCTTCGAGTGAATCTTAGGGTGCCCTAACTTTAGGTTGACCTCAGAGAGCCGTCAACAGCGCCCCCGGCCGCGCACGGCGGCGCGGGGCCAGGCCGATGCCGCGGCGCGGTGGCGCGGTCCCGGGGCCGTGTCGGGCGGAGGCGGTCCGGCCTCAGGCCTGGGCCGGCGGACCGAAGTCGAGGCGGCCCTCCAAAGGGCTCGACGGCTCGGCGTGGAAGCGCACCGGGATCCGTCCGGCCCGGCGCGCCTCGAAGCCTGCCTCGACGGCGAGGCGCATGGCGCGGGCCATGGTCACCGGGTCGTGCGAGCGGTTCACCGACGTGGCGACGAGCACGGCGTCGCACCCGAGCTCCATGGCCAGCGCGGCGTCCGACGCGGTGCCGATGCCGGCATCGAGGACGACCGGCACCTCGACCGCCTCGCGTAGCAGCGAGATGTTGTGCGGGTTGCGGATGCCGAGGCCGCTCCCGATGGGCGACCCCAGCGGCATCACTGCGGCGCACCCGACTTGCTGGAGGCGGTGGGCCAGCACGGGGTCGTCGGTCGTGTAGGGCAACACGACGAAGCCGTCCTCGGCCAGTTGCTCGGCCGCGGCGAGGAGCTCGACCGCGTCGGGCAGTTGCTGGCGGTCGTCGTTGACCACCTCGAGCTTCACCCAGTCGGTGCCGAAGGCCTCGCGCGCCAGCTTCGCCGTCAGCACGGCCTCCGACGCCGTGGCGCAGCCCGCCGTGTTCGGCAGGACCCGCACACCGAGCTCGCCGAGCAAGGACAGCAACGCGCCCTTCGTCGAGGCCTCGACGCGCCGGACGGCGACCGTGGCCATCTGCGTGCCGGATTCTTGGAGGGCGCGCGAGAGCGCATCGAGGCTGGTCATGCCGCCGGTGCCGAGCAGGAGGCGCGAGCCGAGCTCCTCACCGGCGATGCACAGTGGCGTGGGTGCGTCCGCAGCGCTCACCCGCAGGACGATACCCCCGGGCCCGCCTATGGTGGCTCGGTGCCGGACGCAGCGCACGGAGCAGCGCACGACGGTGTGGTGACTGCGCAGGACCCCACGCCGCCGACCGCGCTCACCATCGCCGGCTCGGACTCGGGTGGCGGCGCCGGCGCACAAGCCGATCTGAAGACGTTCGCCGCGCTGCGCGTCCATGGCACGTCCGCCCTCACGGCGGTCACCGCGCAGAACACGGCGGAGGTGCGCGGCGTCGTCGCACTCGACCCGGCCTTCGTCCGCCTGCAGGTCGAGGCGGTTCTCGACGACTTCGCCGTGCGCGCGGTCAAGACCGGGATGCTGGCCACCGCGCCGATCGTGGCCGAGGTGGCCGCGCTGGCGACCGAGGGGCGCCTCCCCAACCTCGTGGTCGACCCCGTCCTCGTCTCGTCGACGGGACACCGCCTGATGGAGCCCGAGGGGATCGAGGCCTATCTCGAGTTGCTCGTGCCCCACGCGCTCGTCGTGACCCCGAACCTGCGCGAGGCGGCAATCCTGGCCGGGACCGAGGTGGACGCGTTGGGCGACACCGCCGCACGCACCGTGGTCGCCGAGAAGCTCCAGGCCCGGGGCGCCCGCTACGTCGTGGTCAAGGGCGGGCACTTGCGCGACAGCGCCGACGACGTCGTGGCCGGGCCCGACGGCGTCGTGATCCTGCCCGGGCCGCGGGTCGCCACCGGCAACGACCATGGCACCGGGTGCTCGATGTCGGCGGCCGTGGCCGCGTCCCTCGCCCGTGGGGCGGCCGTGGGCGACGCCGTCGCCGAGGCCAAGGCCTTCGTGGCGCGTGCGCTGGCCGGCGGCGCCGGGTGGCAGCTCGGGGCGGGGCACGGTCCCCTCGACCATTTCGGGTGGTCGGCGCAGCCCTAGGCTGGCCTGCGCATGACGCTGCACGACACCAGCACCGAGCGCGCCGGCGGGACCCCTGCTCCCCCACCACCGCAACGCCCGGCGACCGGCTTCTCCATCCGCCCCGCCATGGTGGTGCTCGGGCTGGCCGTCCTGATCCTGGTCGTCTTCATCACGATCGGCTTCCTCACGTCGCAGTCGCCCCAGCCGGTCAAGACCTCGAACACACCGATCGCGGTGGCGGGGACGCCCCTGCGGGCGCAGGCGGCAGCGGGCCTCCTCTCGCCGATCATCCTCTCGGGCGAGCCGCCGAGCAACATCCTCAACGCGGTCTCCGTCCCGGTGGGCTCGGTCCGCATCGCGCACCAGAACAACGCCGCAGGCTCGGGCCAGTACGACGCCCAGGTCACCTTCCGCTCCGACAGCTCCCAGGCCGCCCTGCTGGCGTTCTTCGCGGACGACATGAAGGAGCAGGGCTGGCAGGTCTTCGACAAGGGCCCCGCCGCCAACAACCCGGGCGCGCTCGAGGTGCTGGGCAAGCTCGCGGGGACCGACGGCTACTACTGGGAGATGGGCGCGACCATCCCGCCCACCACGTTCGGGCACGGCGCGCCGGCACGGGGATGGACCAACTTCACCGTCCGGCTCTTCCAGCAGGACGACGAGGAGAGCTGAGCGCCGGGTTCGGCCGCGTCAGGTGTTGGCGGCGCCCAGCGGTTCGCCGGCTGCGGGTTCGAGCAGCTGCGGCGCCGGCTTCGGCTCGGCCAGCAAATAGGCCCACACGAAGAAGTTGATCGGGTACAAGAGGTAGCCGACCCGCGGGTTCGGCGCGAGCAGGATCAGCGCCGTCATCACGATGGCGGTCAGCGTGCACACCTCGGAGACGGTCTTGGGGGTGTGCTTGTAGAGGTGGCGGGCGAGCAGGACGGCCAGCACGATCGCCACCGAGATCGGCAGCGCACGGCTGAGGGAGGGGAACTCGCTGACGAGCACGTGCCCCGGGAGGGCGCTGGCCGCCGTCGAGGGGATCGCGCTGAGGCCGAGCGGGAAGAGCACGACGTCGTCGACGAGCGCGAAGGGCCCCTTCAAGACGAAGGGGAAGATGGCCGGGACGGCGACGACCAGGATGCCGGCCAGCATCGTGAGCGGGCGGCGCTCGTCCTTGCGTCCGCGCGCCGCGAAGAGCGCGAACGCGGCCAGCGGCCACGCGGTGAACTTCATCGCCGAGGCGATGCCGAAGACCACCCCGGATGCGAAGGGCCGGCGGCGTTGCGCCAGCACGACGGCGAGCAGCAGACACGCGACGACGGGGATGTCGTCGCCGCCCGTCGCCAAGGGCAGCGAGGCCAGCGGGAGGATCACCAGCGCCTGGATGGCGCGTATCTTGCGACGCCCGGGCGCCCGGCACAGGTACATGGCCACGGCGGCCACGACCAGCGTGGTGAGGCAGAAGAAGATGCGCGCGTCGCTCAAGCCGTTGTTGGGCCAGATGTCGCTCGGGATCCCCATGAGCGCCATCACCGGGAGGTAGGGCAGGAACCCGGCGTAGTCGGGCTCGCCCGGCGCGTGGTACGCGACGGCGTGCGGCAACCGCACGAGGTCGTGGTACGGGTCCTTGCCGCGCACCAGGTCCTTGCCCCCCACCTCGACCGTCACGACCTCGGGCTGCTGGTGCGAGCCCGCGACGCCGTCGAAGCGCCAGAGGATCTCGTAGCCGAGCGGGATGGCCAGCGACCCGGCGAAGACGCAGACCGCGACGACGATGCGGGCGAGCCAGGCCCGCTTGTGCTGTCGCGGGGTGAGCGACCGGTTCGGCTGGCGCCGTCGCAGGCGCGCCACCATCCAGGCGAGGACCGCCGACACGATGGCACCGAAGACGAAGGGCGACAGTGCCATGCGCCCCCACACTTGGTAGAGACCGTTCGTGGAGGTGTAGATCACCAAGAGCGCGTAGAGGGCACTGCCCCCGTAGAGCAGCGCGTCGCCCGACTCCGGTGAGATCGCCTTGACCCGGTCGAGCGCGCGACGCGCGACGCGCTCGGCACCGGGGGGCCACGGCAGGCTGATGGTCGAAGACGTCGTCGGCATGGTGGGTGTCGAAAAGCCTGGCACACGACGGGAGACGCTCAAAGGACTCCCGTACGTCGTTCGCGATGTTACGGGTCGCTGAGCTGGAGCTCTGCGACGTAGAACGCCAGCTCGGCCTCGAGGCTTGCGCGCAGCGTGTCGGCCCGGCGGAAGCCGTGCCCCTCCCCCTCGAAGAACAGCAGGTCGCACTTGGTGCCGGCGGCATCGAGCGCGTCACGCATCGCCTCGGCCTGCGACGGCGGCACCACGGCGTCCTCTGTCCCCTGCAACAGGAGGACCGACCCCCCCATGGCGGCCGCCCGGTGGCTGGGCGAACGCTCCTCGTAGAGGCGTTCGGCCCCGGGCAGCGGCCCGATCAGGCGGTCGGTGTAGTGCGCCTCGAAGTCGTGCGTCGTGGCCGCCAGCCCCAGCAGGTCGGTGACCCCGTACCACGACACGCAGGCGCCGAAGCCCTCCCCCGATGCGAGCGCGTTGAGCGCCGTCATCCCGCCCGCGCTGCCGCCCCGGATGCCCAGCGCACCCGGGTCGGCGTCACCACGCGCGGCCAGGTGGCGGGCCGCATCGAGGCAGTCCTCGGAGTCCGCCACGCCCCACTGGCCCCACAGCTCGTTGCGATAGGCGCGCCCGTAACCGGAGCTCCCCGCGTAGTCCACGCACGCCACGGCGAAGCCGCGCGTCGTGAAGAACTGGACGGTGAGGTCCAGTCCGGCCTGGCAGGCCGACGTCGGCCCGCCGTGGCACCAGACGACGAGCGGTGGCGCGGCGCCGGGCGGGCCACTGGTGCCCTCGAGCACCGGCCGGTACAGCGTGCCGTAGACCGGGCGTCCGCTCCGGCCCGTCAGCGCGAAGGGCTCCCCCGTGGCGACGTCGCCCCGGCGGAGCGCCGTCGTCGCCGGCGGTCGCACGGGTTCGCAGCCCGCGCCCGACTGCCACAGCCAGACGGTCGAGGGCGTGTCGGGGGTGGTGCCGATCATGGCCACGCCGCCGCGGTGCTCGCACAGGGCGGCGATCGAGACGCACGGCTGGTCGAGGACGGGTGGGGTCGCGCCGGTGGTGGCGGTGGCCGCCTGGCCGATCAGGACGACCGAGTCGCTCCCGGCCCGGGTCATCCGGGCGGCGAGGGTGCCGTCGGGCAGCACGGCGATCGTCGTCTGCGAGAGCACCCAGTCGGGTCCGTGGAACTCGGCCTCGACCGCGGCCAGCCGCTCGGGTTCGGGCGCCGGCGCCGGCGCCGCCGGTGCGTCACGGTAGGGCTGCCACCATCCGCTCCGATCCGACACGTAGCGCAGGCGGCCGTCGGGTCCCCATCCGGGTTGGCCCACCGACTCCTCGGGCCCACCGGCCACGAGCCGCGGCGCGCCGGCGGCGCCGAGTACCGGCGCGCTACTCGACGGCTCGCGGCCGCGCGCCAGGGGCACGACGAAAAGGCGCGAGGCGTCCCAGGGCATGTCGGGGTGGTCCCAGGCGACGACAGCGAGGGACGCGCCGTCAGGCGCCACCCTGGGCGTCCCGAAGAAGTCGTGGCCTTCGACCAGCACGCAGCACGGCGCGGGCTCGGCGCGGGTCCCGAAGGCGACGACGCTCCGGGTCGGTCGCGTCGAGCCGGCAGGGTGCACCTCGCGCACGGCGAGGACCCAGTCGCCGTCGGCGGTCGCGCTCAACCCGCCGTGGTTGACCACCTCGCCCTCCGGCGCGGCCGCGCTCAGCGGCCTCGGTGTGGCCGCGTCGCCAGGTCCGTCGCAGAGCCACACCCGCTGGTCCGACTGGTCCACGTAGGCGAACGCGCCGGCCTGGTGCCCGGGGACGAGCGTCAGCGCGCCGCCGCCGTACTCGTTGACCCGGCTACGGATGCTGACGTTCGGCGGCGAGTGGTCCGCCAGTACCCCGTCGGTGGCGCGCACCAGCACGACGCGCCCGGCCTCCGAGGGCCGCGACTCGAGCCAGAACAGGGACGAGCCGTCCGAGCAGAGCTCCGACAGCGACACCTTGGCGGACGCGACGTCAGCAGCGGCGAAAGGCGAGGCCCAACGCCCGTAGGGTGCCGTCGTCGCCACGCCCTGAAGGTAGCCCGTGCGCGGCGTTGGTCAGGGGCCCGACGGCCTCGCCCTCTAGCATGATTCGGTGCGCTTCCCGGCTTACCTGCTCTCCAAGGCGGGCGAGGTGATCCGCCCGGCGGTGGTCCAGTTGTCGGAGAAAGACCTGCCCGAAGGCGACGTCTTGATCCGCGTCGAGTGGTCGGCGGTGAACTTCAAGGACGCGATGGTCACCCGCCCCGGCAACCGCGTGGCTCGTCACTTCCCCCTCGTCCCGGGCGTCGAGCTCGCGGGCAGTGTCGAGGAGAGCTCGAGCGCCGAGTTCAGTGCCGGCGACCGTGTGCTCGTCCAGGGCTACGACCTCGGCGTGGCCCACCACGGCGGGTTCGCCGCTTACGCGCGCGTCCCTGCCGATTGGGTCGTCCCGCTTCCCGACGCACTGACGTGCCGGAACGCGGCGATCATCGGACTAGCGGGATTCACCGCGCTGTTGTCGCTCCGCCGCCTCGCGCAGCACGGGACGAGCCCTGACGACGGGCCGGTGCTCGTGACCGGCGCGTCGGGCGGGGTCGGCAGTGCCGCGGTCGCCATGCTGGCCAAGGCCGGCTTCGAGGTCGTGGCCTCCTCGGGCAAGACGGCGGAACAGGACTATCTGAAGGAGCTGGGCGCCTCACGTGTCGTCGGCCGGCGCTTCACCGAGGACGACGGGCGGACGCTCGGGCCCCAGTTGTGGGGCGGCGTCGTGGACTGCGTCGGCGGCACGGCACTCGCCGAGGCGTTGCGCACGGTGCGCTACGGCGGCGCCGTGGCGGCGAGCGGGCTCACCGGTGGCAACGACCTCGCGACGACCGTCTACCCGTTCATCATCCGTGGGGTGGCGCTGCTCGGCGTCGACACGGTGGCGACCCCGATCGAGGAGCGGCGCGAGCTGTGGGCCGAGATGCCCGCGGCCTTCCCGCTCGACCACTGCGACGAGATCGTGCACGAGGAGGTCGGCCTCCACGGGCTGACCGCCGCGCTCAACCAGGTGCTCGACGCGGCCGTGCGGGGCCGCATCCTGGTCGACCCGAGCCGCGACGACGGGTCGGGCGGATCGGACGGACCTGACGACGCGAGCGCGGGGGCTGCTACGACGTAATCGCCTGGCCGCCCGACTGGCCCGACTGGCCGGGGGCGCTACGCCTTGTAGATCGGCGACACCCTGATCGTGCCGTTGCCGCACGGGTCGATCGCGAGCGGGAACGCCGGCGAGGGCGCGTTGGCGCCCGGCATGGTGACGGTCGCGGTCTCCGAGGTCGGGCAGCTGGTCTCGCTCCCCACCGGCACGTCGGAGAACTGGTAGGCGAACTGGGCCGTGCCCGACGGTGCGATGGCGACCGCGCTCGGCGGCGCATTCGCCGCGGCCGAGATGCTGACCGAGAGGCCGTTGACCATCGTGACCGTGAGCGGTGCCCCGCTGCCCGACGCCAACGTCATCGTCGGGTATCCGTTCGCCGTGCACGAGGTGCCGCCGGTGTTGGTCACGGTCACCGTCCCCGTGATCGTCCCCGCCGCCGCCTGGCCCGCCGCCGCAACGGCCGAGATGTGGGCGCACCCGGCGGAGGCGGCGCTGGTCGTCGTCGATGCCGGCGCGCTGGTCGTCGTGCTGGTGCTCGACGTCGTGGTCGACGTCGTCGCGTGCGTCGTGGTCGTCGTCTTCGCCTTGGGCGTGTTCGAGCCGCAGGCCGCGAGGGCCACGGCGGCGCTCGCAACGAGGGCGAGCGCCCAGCGACGCCGGGTCACCCCTCGAAGTCCTCGGGCCGCACCGAGTCGAGGAACTGGCGGAACTGGCCGACCAGCTCGTCGGGCGTGTCTTCCTCTTCCTCCTCCGCCTCGAGCGTGAGGATGATCCCCTCTGACTCCATCAGCTCGTCGGAGACGAAGAGTGGCGTCTCGGTGCGGACGGCGATCGCGACCGCGTCGGACGGCCGGCTCGACACGACGGTGCGTTCCTGGCCCCGGACGAGGTGGATCTCTGCGAAATACGTCGAGGCCCGCAGCTCGGTGATGATCACCCGCTCGACGTCGATGTCGAGCGCCCCGAGCATGTCCTTCATCAGGTCGTGGGTGAGCGGCCGGGGCATCGTCACGCCTTGGAGGGCGTAGGCGATGGCGGTCGCTTCAGGGCTCCCGATGAAGATCGGCAGTGTGCGGCCTTCTCCCTCGGTCTCCTGCAGCAGCAGCACCGGGGTGTTCGACTGCAGGTCCACTCTGACCGCTCGGAGTAGCACACGGACCATGACAGAAATGTAGCGCCGGATCCCGGCCTTGCGTCACCCCCCCAAATGACGACGAAGTGCCTGCTTGAGCAACGTGGCTCGCAGCGACTGGCCGAGCGCGCCCAGGTCGTCGGCCGCATCGAGCGCCCGTTGGCGGGACTCGGGGTTCCGCTGCCGGAGGAGCGGGATCACCACCTGCTCGATCAGTCCGATCTCGCGGTCCACCGCGTTGCGGTACAGCCGCAGGTGCCGCGCCTCGATCCCGTAGGCCCGGAAGGAGGCCGCCACGTTGGCGACGGTGAGGGCGTCCTCGTCGAACGTCTCGATGCCGGCCACCGAGACGGGCTCGATCAACCCGAACGACACCAGGCCCGCCACCTCCTCGACCGACAGGCCGCTGGCCGCGCTCAGCTCCTCCGCGGTGAGGCTGGCGCCCGTCACCACGGCAGCGGGTGCAGCCGCGGCGTCGGCCGGAGCTGCGTCGGCTGCGGCGCCGGACGCGTGCGCCGGCGCCTTGCGCGAGCCGCCGCCTTGGCCGCCCTGCGTGCCCTGGCCACCACTCCCCGGCGCCCGGCCACTCCCTGAGCCCGAGCCCGAGCGGGCCTCGGTCGCCGTGGTGCCCTTGCCGCCGTCCCCGTTGCCGCCACCACCGCTGCTGCCACTGCCGCCGCGCGACGCGCCGGAACGGCCACCGGCCGCGCCGGACTGCTGCTGCGGCGCCGCGCCTCCCGAGCGCCGCGGTGCCTGGGCGCGCGCGTCGGCGTCGGTCGCAGTCGCCGTTGCAGGCCCGCTCGCGGCCGCATGCACACCTTCGCCGGCCGGCGCGTGCGTCGGTGCGTGCGCCGGCGTGCTCGGTGGCGCGGTCGTCATGGTGGATGCGGCGGCGTCGCCCACGACCTGCAGGCCGCGGCGCCCGCTTGCGTCCTCAGGCAGCCGCGCCGTGCGGCGTGACGCGTCGGCGAGGATGCGCGCCATCGCTTCTTCGTCGGCCTTCGTCGGCCGTTCGCCCCCCGCGGCCGGCGCGCCGGCACCTTGCACATGGGCCGCCGCGCCCACGGTCGCCGCGTGCGAGGGATGCGACGCGCTCGATGCCGCCAGTGCCTTCCCGTTCGCCGCGTCGTCGCCCTCGACGTCGTCGAGCTCCCCGTCGGCCAGGCGGTCCCGGATGACCTTGAGCGGGAGGAAGTGCTCGCGTTGCTGGCGCAGCACCCAACGGAGCCGCTCGACGTCGTGGTCGAAGAACTTGCGGTAGCCCGACGGCGAGCGCTCGGGGTTGACCAGGCCCTGGCTCTCGAGGAAGCGGATCTTCGAGATGGTGACGTCTGGGAACTCCTCTCGCAGCAACGTCAGGACGTCGCCGATGGAGAGATAGGTGCGAGTGCTCACTCGTTCCCCGCTACCAGGTACACGAGCTTGAACTTGCCGATCTGCACCTCGTCACCGGGAGACAGCGTGGTTTCCTCGATCCGCTCCCGGTTCACGTAGGTCCCGTTCAGCGAGCCCACGTCGCGCACCCCATAGGCGCCGTTGCCCGAGGGGCTGATCTCGACGTGGCGCCGCGAGACCGTGATGTCGTCCAAGAAGATGTCGCTTTCGGGGTGCCGGCCGGCCTTCACCACCTGCTCCCCGAGCAGGTAGCGGGCCCCGACGTTGGGGCCCCTCGTCACGACGAGAACCCCGGCTCCGTGCGGGACCTCGATCTGGGTGACGTCGGGCTGGTCCTCGGACGTCTCGGGCTCGTCGGTCGGATGCAGCGTGATGGTCGCGTCATCGCCCTCTGCCAACAGGGCAGAACCGCACGAGGAGCAGAAGTTAACGCCCTCGGGGTTCCGATGCCCGCAGTTGTGACAGAACACGGCGTCCACGGTACTCCACCCCGCACGTCCCTTCTCCTGGCGTCATGGCACTCCCGGATGCCTGCGTTCATGCTGCGTTCACGCTGCGCACGAACGGCTCACTCGGCCGTCAGGTCGCGGTAGGCCGCGGCGTCGAGGAGCGTGTCGACGTCCGCACCCGGCGCGAGCTCCAGCTCGCAGAGCCAGCCCTCCCCGTAGGGATCTTGGTTCATCCGCTCGGGCCCCTCCGCCAGCGCGTCGTTGACGGCGCTGACCGTGCCTGCGATCGGCGCGTAGATCTCCGACACCGACTTCGTCGACTCGACCTCCCCGAGTTGTGTCCCCGCTTCGACCTCGCTGCCGACACTCGGCAGGTCGACGAACACGATGTCCCCGAGAGCGTCCTGCGCGTAGTCGGTGATCCCGATGCGCACGCGCGTGCCCTCGACGCGCAGCCACTCGTGCTCAGGCGAGTAGCGAAGGTCCTCGGGGATATTCATGGGGGGCGACCATATCGGACTGCGTGACCGATCTGCAGGGGTGGTGCGGGGGTTCGAGTCGGGCGTGCGTGCAGGCCTGGGTGCCGGGCTGCACGCCGGGCTACGGCACGATCACGCTGATGCGCTGCGCGTACTCGTCCGCCAGCGCCTCGGAGGCGGCGACGTCCGCTCCTTCGGCCCACACGTGGGTCACCGGGTCCTCGGGGTCCGGCACGACCAGGACCCACCCGTCGTCGGAGAGCACCTTGATGCCGTCGATCAGTTCCAGCGATGCCCCCTGTTCGGCCAGCTGCTCCATCAGGGTCCGCATGATGAGGCCCTTGTGGTCGAGCGGGGTCGCCACGTCGATGCGCAGGACGGGCATGGGCGGGGTGGCCGCCACGATCTCGGCCACCGACGTGGTGCTCCGGCCCAGCAAGAAGACCAGGCGGGCGAGGGCGGCCGCGGCGTCGAAGGCAGGCAGGAAGGTCGGGAACACGTATCCGCCGTTGCGGTCGGAGGCGAACGAGACGCCGTCTGACTCCGCGGTGCCGAGCAGCCCCGACGGCGACAACGGGGTGAGGGTCAGCGCGATGTTGCGCTCCGCGCAGATCTGGCGCGTCCGCTCGCTCGCCGTGACCGGCAACGCGACCCGATCGAGGTCGCCGGCGCGCCACAAGAGGTCGATGAAGACCATCACCGCCTCGTCGTCGGAGAGGACGTGCCCGGTCCCGTCGATGAGGATCAGACGCTCACCGCCGGCGTCGATGACCGCGCCGAGGTCCGCGCCCGAACCGCGCACGGCGTCCGCCACGCGCGCCTCGCTCACGATCCGGTCGACCGAGATCATCCCCGGCGTCTGCGCGTAGGGGTTGATGCTCAAGACGTCGGCCCCGACCTTCGACAGCAGGTTCGGCATGACGAAGCTCGCCGCGCCGTAGGAGAGGTCGAGCACCAGCTTCACGTCGCGGCCCGCGTCGGGTCGCAGCCCGAACGCCTCCACGACGTCCGCCGTGTAGAGCTCGATGGTGCGGGGCGAGAAGTCGATGTCGCCGATGTCGCCCGCGGTCACCCGGCGGAACTCCTCGCGGTGGTACATCCGCTCGACGCGCCGCTGCGCGTTCTCGGAGAGGTCGATGCCGCGCTGGTCGAAGAAGCGGATCATCACCGACTGCGGGTCGTCGGGGCTCAGCCGCACGGTCATGCCGGCACGGTTCCCGCGCATACGGACGTGGTGCTGGGTCACCGGCACGGTCGCCAGCTCGAGGTCCGTCACGTTGACCCCGACCGAGTTGCACCCGACCATCAGCGCGCGCTTGAGCACGCGGGCGACGCGGCTCGTGTCCCGCGAGGCGGTGATGTAGGAGCCCTTCTCGAAGCCGGACGCCCAGGCCTTCGCCAGGCGCACGGCGAGCTCGGGGCTGATGTCGACGTTGGCGATCCCCTGGACCCCGTCGGCGCCGAAGAGGGTGCGGGCGCCGCCGGACTCCCAGACGATCGAGGCGTTCACCTGCGCGGCCGCCTCGACCACCTTGTAGGGGTAGACCTTCACGTCGCTGCGCACCTCGGCCTGCGCACCGACGAGGCAGCCCTCGCCGAGCACGGCGCCGGGCTCGACGCGTGATCCCGTCCGCAGGTCGCACGAGCGGCCGAGGACCGCGCCCTCGACGCGCGACGCGGGGCCGAGGTACGAGTTCTCCCCGATCACCGACCGCTGCAGCTCCGCCCGCTCGGCCACTTGCGTGTTGGCGCCGATCGTGGCGTACGCGCCGACCACCACGTCGCGGTCGACGGTGCAGTTCTCGCCGATGAACGCGGGCGAGTCGATGCGCACCGACGGGTCGATCGACGAGTCCCGGCCCACCCAGATGCCAGGGCGCAGCTCGAAGCCCGAGACGTCCACGTCGACCTTGCCGTCGAGGATGTCCTCGTGGGCCTGGAGATAGGCGGCCGTCGTGCCCACGTCCTCCCAGTAGCCGTCGGCCACGTAGCCGTAGAGCGGCTCGCCGTCCTCGAGCACCTCGGGGAACACCTCGCTCGAGAAGTCGACCGGCTTCCCCTCGGGGATGCGGTCCAGGATCTCGGGCTCGAGCACGTAGATGCCCGTGTTGATCGTGTCGCTGAAGACCTGTCCCCAGCCCGGCTTCTCCAAGAAGCGCTCGATCGTCCCGTCCTCCCGCGTGATGACGATGCCGAACTCGAGCGGGTTCTCCACCGCGCTGAGCGCGATGGTGGCGAGCGCGTGGTTCTTGTCGTGGAACGCGATCACCTCGGTGAGGTCGATGTCGGTGAGCACGTCGCCCGAGATGACCAGGAAGCGCTCGGTCAGCTGCTCACGCGCGTTGCGCACCGAGCCCGCAGTGCCGAGGGGCGACTCCTCGGTCGCGTAGACCATCTGCACGCCGAGCTCGCTGCCGTCGCCGAAGTAGCTGCGGATGGCATTGGGCAAGAAGGCGACGGTCACGACGATCTCGGTGATCCCGTGCCGGCGCAGCAAGGCCACGATGTGCTCCATCATCGGCCGGCCGACGAGCGGCAGCATGGGTTTGGGCAGGTTCGACGTCTGCGGGCGCAGCCGGGTGCCCTCGCCGCCGGCCATGATGACGGCCTTCACGCCGGCCTCTCCTTCACACCCGTGTCGATGCCCGCGTTCGTGCCGGTGTCGACGCCCGCGTTCAGGCCGGTGTCGCTACCCGCGTTCGTGCCGTTGTTGCTGCCCGCGTTCATGCCCGCGTTCATGCCCGCGTCGATACCGGCGGGTGTCGGGATCCGCCTCGCCGCCCTGCCGTCGCGCAGAGCCGCCCGGGCGGGGCCGATGTAGCTGGCCGCCGCGTACCACGCCAGCGCGAGGCCGACGATGCCGGTGACCCAGGCGATCACCTTGATGGGCTCTTGCCACGACGCGTTCCCGTACCCCAAGAGGAAGGTCGGGTAGGCGAACATCAACCCGAACGTGCCTGCCTTGCCGACCCAGAGCACGTCAATGCGGGCTGCACCGAGCGACGCCAGCGCGAGCACCATGACCGACACCAGCACCTCGCGCGCGATGGTCGCGATGCCGAACCACAGCGGGACCGCGCCGTAGACCAGGATCGAGATGACGCCGGTGCCGACGAGCACGCGGTCGGCCAGCGGGTCGAGCACCTTGCCCAACGTGGTCACCTGCCCGAAGTGCCGGGCCACATAGCCGTCGACCCAGTCGGTGGCGCCGAGGGCCGCGAGCAGGATCGCCGCCGCGGTCTGCTCGTGCGCGCCGAAGAGCAACCACACGAAGAGCGGGATGCACAAGAGGCGCACCATCGTGACGACGTTGGGGACGGTGAAGATCCGGTCCAATCCGTCGTCGCCCACGGAGACGAGTTTACGGGAGGGCCCCCCGACGGCCCCGCCTGTGGTGTGCCAGAGTGGCGCAGTGCCTCGCTTCGAACCGTTCAAGGGGCTGCGCTACCAGGCTGCACGAGCACCTATCGCCCAGGTCATCGCTCCGCCCTACGACGTGATCTCGCCGACGGAGCGGACCCACCTGGCGTCACGCAACCAGGCGAACGCCGTGCTGGTCGAGCTGCCCGAGGCGGACCTCTCCACCGGGCGTGACCGCTACGCCGTGGCGAGCGACCTCTTCACCGCCTGGCAGGCCGACGGGATCATCGTCGTCGACGACGAGCGGAGCCTCTACCCCTACCGGATGACGGACCCCTCCGGGCGGACCACCACCGGCGTCATCGGGGCCCTCGGACTGGCCGAGCCGGGCGCGGAGAGCGACATCCTCCCGCACGAGCAGACGCTCCCCAAGCCCAAGAGCGACCGCCTCGACCTCTTGCGGGCCACGCGGGCAAACCTCTCCCCCATCTGGGGGCTCTCCATGGCGTCGGGCGTGACCGCCACCTTCGACCCCACCGACGACGAGCCGGTGGCCGACGCGTACGACGACGACGGCGTGCGCCACCAGCTGTGGGTGCTGAGCGACCCCGACGCGGTCGCCGCGGTGGGCGACGCGGTGGCCAGCGCGCCGGTCGTGCTGGCCGACGGGCACCACCGCTACGAGACGGCGCGCGCGTACCAGGCCGAGTGCCGCGCCACCAACGGCGGGCGTCCCGGTCCCTACGACCTCGTGATGGCGCTGGTCGTCGAGCTCTCCGAGGACCAGCTGACCGTCGGCGCCATCCACCGCACGGTGAGCGGCCTGCCCGAGGGATTCGACCTCGTAGGCGCGCTCGGCGAATGGTTCGACGTGGTGCGGGCGGGGGCGGCCGACGAGCGCACCCTGGGTGCGCTGGCCGACGCCAACTCCCTGGCGCTCGTGACCGGCGGCCGCGCCTATCTGTTGCTCCCCCACGCCGAGATCGCCGAGGAGCCGGGCAACGACCTCGACTCCAACCTCATCGCATCGGTGCTCGCGCAGCTCCCGGCGCACGAGGTGATGCACCGCCACAGCGTCGCCGAGGCCATGGAGGCGCTGGGCGACGGCGAGGCCCAGGCGGCCTTCCTCCTGCGACCCGTCACGGTCAAGCAGATCGACGAGTGGGCCAACGAGCGCCGGCGCATGCCGCCCAAGACCACCTATTTCAGCCCCAAGCCCCGGACCGGGATGGTCTTCCGGTCCCTCGACCTTCCCTGAGGACGCCGCCATGCACGACTCGGTCACCATCCACATGGCGGCACCGCCCGAGCGGGTCTGGTCGCTCGTGAGCGACGTCACCCGCATCGGGAGCTACAGCCCCGAGACCTTCGAAGCCGAGTGGATCGACGGCGCCACCGGGCCGGCCGTCGGCGCCCGTTTCCGCGGCCACGTCAAGCGCAACCAGAAGGGGCCGATCTACTGGACGTCGTGCACGGTCACCGAGTGCGAGCCGGGCAAGACGTTCGCTTTCGGCGTGGGCGCACCCGGCAAGCAGCCGCTCAACGTCTGGCGCTACGACATCGTCGCGGCGGGCGACGGGAGCGACGTCACCGAGTCCTTCACGCTCCGCCCGACCCGCCTGCTCCGTCTCTATTGGGCGTGCCTGGGCTGGGCACGCGGCAAGACGAACCGCAACGGGATGCGCACGACGCTCGAGCGGATCCGCGACGAGGTCCAAGAGCCGGCCTCCGCCTAGGCGGAGCACCGGGGCACGAGGAGGACAGGTGGAGGAAGGCCGGCCGATTTCGTACATGGCGCTCGAGGTCGGGACGCCGGTGCTCACGGCGGCGGGCAGCGAGTTCGGGACGGTCGAGCACGTGCTCCAGGTGCCCGAGCTCGATGTCTTCGACGGGCTGGCCATCAAGACGCACCACCACGGCATCCGCTTCGTCGACCGGGACCAGGTGGGCGACATCTGGACCAACGCCGTGCACACCACGATCACCGACGACCAGGTCGACGCCCTGCCCACGCCGTCGGGGCCGCTGGTGCTGCATCCCGACACCGCCCACGACGAGGGCCCCAACCTCTCCGCGCGCTGGGGCCGGCTGTTCGGCCGGGAGCGCTGGAAGGAGCTCGAGTAGCCCTGGACGGGCCCGACGACGCACGCCGGCGCGAGTTCGACGAGGTCGTGGCGCGCGCGAGGGCATGGGCGGCCGCCCAACCCGACGTGCACGCGCTCGGCCTGGCCGGCTCGTGGGCCCGGGGCGCCGCCACCATGGCCTCCGACATCGACCTCGTCGTGCTGACCGACGACCCCGGGCCCTACGTCGCGACGACGGGGTGGGTGGAGCCGGCCACGGGGCGCCCCGGCCCGATCGTCCGCACCCAGTCGTGGGGCCCGCTCACCGAGCGCAGGGTGCAGCTCCCGACGGGGTTGCTCGTCGAGTACGGGTTCGCCCCGCCGTCGTGGGCCGGCGTGCACCCGCTCGACGAGGGGACGGCGGGGGTCGTCGCCGACGGGTTCGCCGTGCTCTACGACCCCGAGGGCCTGCTGGCCGGATTGGTCGCCGCGGTGGCAGCACGGCCCTGAGGCCCTGGGGTCGCCCCCGAGGCCCGGAAGCCCAAAGAGGTCAGTCGACCGTCCAGCTCGAGCCCGAGCGCAAGAGCGTGCCGAGGTCGCCCAGCCCGCGCTTGCCCTGGGCGTCGGTGATCTGCTCGGCCATCTGCGCGCCGTACTCGGGGCGGTCGACCGCACGGAAGACCCCGATGGGCGTCGGCTCGTAGGGGCCGCGGGCGAGGCGCGACAACGCGAAGGCGAGACCCGGGTCCTCGCGCTTCTCGTCGTGCACCAGCAGCGCGTCGGGGCCGACCTCGGCCACCGACACGATCTCGAGGCTCCCGTCGGGCCGCTGCACGACGCCCCGCTCCTCGCCCTCGGCGCCGAAGACGATCGGCTGGCCGTGCTGGAGCGGGATCAGCATGCTGGCCCGGGCGTCGCGGCTGGTGATCTTCTCGAACGCGCCGTCGTTGAAGACGTTGCAGTTCTGGAGCACCTCGACGAACGCGGCGCCCTTGTGCTCGTGCGCCCGGCGGAAGGTCTCCTGCATGTGGGCGCGGTCCATGTCGTGGGTGCGCGCCACGAAGGTGGCCTCGGCCCCGAGCGCCAGCGACACCGGGTTGAAGGGCGTGTCCACCGACCCGAACGGCGTCGACTTCGTGACCTTGGCCACCTCGGACGTCGGCGAGTACTGGCCCTTGGTCAGCCCGTAGATCTGGTTGTTGAACATCAAGATGTTCAACCGCACGTTGCGGCGCAGCGCGTGGATCAGGTGGTTGCCCCCGATCGAGAGCGCGTCGCCGTCACCCGAGATGACCCAGACGTCGAGGTCCGGGCGCGTCGTCGCCAGCCCCGTGGCGATGGCGGGCGCGCGCCCGTGGATGGAGTGCATCCCGTAGGTGTTCATGTAATAGGGGAAGCGGGCCGCGCACCCGATCCCCGAGAGGAACACCGTGTTCTCGCGCCGCACCCCGAGATCGGGCATCAGCATCTGGACGGCGGCCAGGATCGAGTAGTCGCCGCACCCGGGACACCAGCGCACCTCCTGGTCGCTGGTCCAGTCCTTGCGGGTGGTGGCGGGCACGGCGGTCGCCACCGCGCCCTTGCCGTTGCCGTTCCCCTGCACCGCGTCGCCGCTGCCGTTGCCGCTGGCGCCGTTGGACTCGCTCATGACTTCCCTCCGAGCAGCGCGGTGATGGCTGCCTCGATCTCTCCGACGCGGAATGGCACGCCCTGCATCTTGGACATGGTCTGCGCGTCGACCAGGTACTCGGCGCGCA
>DATJTU010000131.1:0-19254 GCA_035503015.1 Acidimicrobiales bacterium
ACTCGATCTACCACGTGCTCCCCGCGTCGGCGATCGACCTTTCCCTGGTCGCGGTGGCCCTGGCCGGCGCCTGTATCGGCTTCCTGTGGTGGAACGCGGCGCCGGCCAAGATCATCATGGGTGACACCGGTTCGCTGGCCATCGGGGCCGGTCTGGCCGCGTTGTGCCTCCTGCTGAACCTCGAGCTCCTGTTGCTCGTCATCGGCGGCCTCTTCGTCATGGAGACGGTGTCGGTGATCATGCAGATCATCAGTTTCCGCGCATTCCATCGCCGCATCTTCCGCATGGCGCCCATTCACCACCACTTCGAGCTGGCCGGCTGGCCCGAGACGACGGTGATCGTCCGCTTCTGGATCCTCGGCGGCCTCTTCTGCGCGTTGGGGCTCGGCATCTTCTACGGCGACTACCTCACGGTGGCGAAGTTCACGTGACCGCGCGCGCGCGGCGTCCCCGCGCTCGTCCCGTCGCGCGGCCGCGCGCCGCGTCTGACATCCGCCACTCGGGCGCGCGGGTAGGAGAGACTTGTCCCGTGCATCGGGGGTCGGACCGGGCGGTGAGGCGCGCCCACGCGCCGCAAGGGCGTCGGGCATGACGCCGGTCCAGGCAGCGAGCGGGCGGGCCGCCACGTTCCGTTCGGCGCCGAGGCCCTCGAGCCGGCCGTCGTCGAAGTCGAAAGCGGGCGCGATCCAGCCGCGTTCGAAGGCCCACCGCGCCGCGTCCGCCGCCAAGGCGCGCGGCATCACGATCGCCGGCCGCCAGGTGGCGGTCTCGACCATCTTGTTGACCGACGTGGGGCTGCTCTGCCTCATCGGGCTCGTCATGGTCGGCTCGGCCTCGTCGGTCATCTCGATCGACACCTACGGGACGCCGTACGCGATCTTGATCCGCGAGGCGATGTGGATGGCGATCGGCCTGGCGGCGCTGTGGCTGGCTGTGCGCGTCGACTACCGGCGGCTGCGGCGCTTCAGCCCGGCGCTCCTCGTGGTGACCTTCGCCTTGCTCTTCGTCGTGCTCGTACCCGGGCTCGGCGTGCACGCCATGGGCTCGAGCCGCTGGGTCGGCTTCGGCCAGTTCCGCCTCCAACCGTCCGAGCTCATGAAGCTCGCGCTGACCGTCTTCGCCGCCGACTTCATCGCACGCCGGCTCGACGAGGACGCGGCCGACCGCCGCATCATCGGGCCGCTCTTGTTGGTGACCGGGTTCGCCTGCGTCCTGATCCTGGCCCAGCCCGACATGGGCACGGCGATGGTCCTCGGCTGCCTCGCGCTGGCCCTGCTCTTCGTCTCGGGCGTGCGGCTCGGACCGGTGATGAAGGTGATGGCCGCGCTGGCTGCCGTCGCCCTGATCGTGGCGGTGGCCTCGCCGTACCGCCGGGCCCGGCTGCTGTCGTTCCTCGACCCCTCCGCCCACGGCTCGAGCTCGGGCTACCAGGTGCTCCAGTCGCTCATCGGCCTCGGCTCGGGCCACCTCTTCGGCATGGGCATCGGTGGCGGGCAGGCCCAGTGGGGGTATCTCCCCAACGCGCACACCGACTTCATCTTCTCGGTCATCGGCGAACAGCTGGGGATCGTGGGCGCGCTGGCCGTGCTCGCGCTGCTCGGCGGTTTCATCTGGCTCGGCATCCGGGCGGCGACACAGGCGCCGGACCGCTTCGGCGCGCTGCTGGCGCTCGGCCTCGTCGCCTGGGTGGCCGCCGAGACGCTCATCAACGTCGGGGCGGTCGTCGGCGTGCTCCCGGTCACCGGGATCCCGCTGCCCTTCATCTCCTTCGGCGGTTCCTCGCTCGTGATCACGATGGCCGCCGCCGGGATCCTCGTCAACGTCGCCCGGCAGGGCGAGAGGGGCGGGCCGCCGTTGCGGCTCGCCGGCGCCCGGCCTACGCGAAGTCGGTGACCCCCCGGCGGTCCACGGTGATCGCGGGCGGGGGGACGGGCGGCCACATCGTTCCCTCGCTGCAGATCGCCCGCGCCATGGTGGCGCGCGGGCACCCGGCCGAGTCCATCGAGCTCTACGGCTCGCGCCGCGGCCAAGAGGCGGTCACCTGGCCCACGCTCGAGTTCCCCTACACCTTGTTGCCCGGCCGCGGCATCAAGCGCAGCCTCCAGCCGGCCGCGCTGGTGGCCAACGCCGGCGCGGTGCTCGGCATCGCCTGGGCCTGCCTGCGCGCCCTGGGGTCCTTCCTCGCCCGGCGCCCGCGTGTGGTCGTCATCGTCGGCGGCTATGCCAGCTTCCCCGCCGGGCTCGCCGCCGTGCTCACCCGGGTGCCGCTCGTCTCCATGACGACCGACGCCGTGCCCGGCGCGGTCAACGGGCTCCTCGGGCGCTTCGCGGCCGCCAACGCCGTCGGCTTCCCCGGCACCGACCTGCCGCGGGCCCACGTCACCGGCACCCCGGTGCGGCCCGAGCTGGCCGACCTCGACCGCAGCCAGCAGGGGAAGACCCGCAGCCGCGACGTGCTCGGGCTGCCCGCCGACCGCCAGACCGTGGCGTCCATGAGCGGGTCGCTCGGTGCGCGGCGGGTGAACCGCGCCGTGGCCGAGCTGGCCGCGCTGTGGGCTCGCTGCGGGACGAGGGCGCTCTACCACGTCACGGGCCGGCGCGACTACGACGACTTCGCCGCCCCTGCGTCGTCCGGGGAGGGCGCAGGGGCGCCGGACCACCTCGTCTACCGCGTGGTTCCCTTCGAGGACGACGTGCCCGACTTCCTCACGGCGGCCGACGTCTGCGTGACCAGAGCGGGCGCGATGACCGTGGCCGAGCTGTTGCTCTCGGGCATGCCCGCCGTCCTCGTGCCGCTGCCGGGTGCGCCCCGTGACCACCAGACGCGCAACGCTGAAGCCATGGTCCGCATGGGCGCAGCCGTGCTGGTGCCCGATCCCCAGTGCGACGGTGCCCGCCTGGCCGCCGAGCTCGACGCGCTCCTCGCCGACCCCGAGCGCCTGCGCGCCATGGGCGACGCCGCCCGGGCGCACGCACATCCCGACGCGGCGGCTCGCATCGCCGAACTGGTCGACAGCCATGCCCGCTGACGCTGGGGCCCTCGACCTCTCCGAGACGCGCCACGTGCACATCGTCGGGATCGGCGGCGCCGGGATGAGCGCGATCGCGCTCGTGCTCCACGACATGGGCCACCGCGTCTCGGGCTCGGACCTCAAGGACTCCCCGGTGGCGGACCGCCTGCGCTCGCACGGCATCGCGGTCGCCGTCGGCCATCGCGCCGAGCAGGTGGCGGGCGCGGACGCCGTCACCTACTCGCCGGCGGTCCCGGCCGAGAACCCCGAGCTGGTCGAGGCGCGGGCGCGCGGGATCGTGGTCCTGCCGCGCTCGGAGGTGCTCGCCGCCATCTGCGCCACCCGGCGCTGCCTGGCGGTGGCGGGAACCCACGGCAAGACGACGACGGCGTCGATGCTGTCGCTCATCCTCGTCGAAGCGGGCATGCGCCCCTCCTTCGTGATCGGGGCCGACGTCAACGAGATCGGCACCAACGCGGCGTGGGACGTGGGGGAGTGGCTCGTGGTCGAGGCCGACGAGAGCTACGGCACCTTCCAGGCCCTCCGCCCGGACCTGGCCGTGCTGACCAGCGTCGAACCCGACCATCTCGACTACTACGGCACCTTCGACGCGCTGCGCGACGCCTTCGCGCGCTTCGTGCGCACGGCGAGCGAGGGGGCCGTGGTGTGCGCCGACGACGAGCAGGCGGCGCGCATCGGCGCCGAGTACGGCGCGCGCAGCGTGGGACTGGACCCCGGCGCGACGTACCAGATGCGCCGGCTCGAGCAGAGCCGGAGTGCCGCGGCCTTCACGCTGGCGGGGCCCGACGGCGAGCTGGGCGTGCTGCGTGTCGGCGTGCCCGGCCTCCACAACGCGCGCAACGCCGCCGTGGCCGCCGTGGCCGCGTTGGAGGCCGGCGCCAGCTTCGCCGCAGCACAGGCGGCGCTGGCGCGCTTCACCGGCGTGACCCGCCGCTTCGAATTCCGGGGCGAGGCCCACGGCGTGACCTTCGTCGACGACTACGCGCACCTCCCCGGCGAGGTGCGCGTCGCCCTCGCGACGGCGAAGACGGGGGGCTGGGACCGCGTCGTGGCCGTGTTCCAACCCCACCGCTTCACGCGCACCGCAGCGCTGGCCGAGGAGTTCGGGACGGCGTTCGAGCTGGCCGACGCGCTCGTCGTGACCGACGTCTACAGCGCCGGCGAGCGCCCCGTCCCCGGCGTCTCGGGCCGGCTCGTGGTCGACGCTGTCCGCGCGCAGGACCCGCGGCTGGCGGTCGTCTACGCACCGGGGTGGGAGGAGCTGCGCCAGGCCGTCGGATCCATGCTGCACCCGGGCGACCTCTGCCTCACCCTCGGGGCCGGCGACCTGACGACCCTGCCCGACCAGCTGCTCGAGGCGCCCACGTGGTGACGCCCGACGCGGCGGGCGCGCTCGCACGCGCGCTCGGCCCCCGGGCCACCCTCGATGCGCCGCTCGGGCCGCTCACCACCTACGGCGTCGGGGGCCCCGCCGCCGTGCTGGTCGAGGTGGAAGGGCCGGCCGACCTCGACGCGCTGCGCGCCGCGGTGCGCGATTCGGATCTGCCCCTCTTCGTCATCGGGCGGGGCTCGAACCTGTTGGTGGCCGACGCCGGGTTCGCCGGCGTGGCCGTCCACCTCGGTGCCGGGTTCGCCGGCCTCGAGCTGCCCGCTGGGCCCGAGGGCGCGGTCGTGCGCGCCGGCGCGGCCCTGGCGCTCCCGGTGCTGGCGCGCCGGGTGGCCGACGCGGGCTGGTCGGGACTGGCGTGGGCCGTCGGCGTGCCCGGCTCGGTGGGGGGCGCGGTGCGCATGAACGCGGGCGGCCACGGCTCTGACATGGCGTCGTGTCTCGTGCGCTACACGTGGGCCGACCTGCGCAGCGCGGACGGCGGCACCGACGAGGTGTCCCGCCTCGACTATTCCTACCGCTCGTCGTCGGTCACCGCGTCACAGCTCGTGCTCGGCGCCGACCTGCACGTGCGCCCGGGCTCGGTGCCGGCCGAGCAGGCGGCGGTGAGCGAGATCGTGCGCTGGCGGCGCGCGCACCAGCCCGGCGGCGCCAACGCGGGGTCGGTCTTCACCAACCCCGAGGACGACGCGGCGGGCCGGCTCATCGAGGAGGCCGGCCTGAAGGGGTTCCGGCTCGGGACGGCGCACGTGTCGGAGAAGCACGCCAACTTCATCCAGGCGGACAAGGGAGGGCGGGCCGACGACGTGCGCGCCCTCATGGAGCACGTGCGCACCGTGGTGGCGGACCGGACGGGCGTCACCTTGCGCACGGAGGTCCGCCTCCTCGGCTTCGGCGACGGGAAGACTGGTGCGGTGGCCGGGACCGAACAGCGCGCCGACGACGCGCGCGAGCGGGGAGGCCGGCCGTGACGCCCGCCAAACGGGCGCGTCCGACGCGGCGCCGCGACCGCGCGGCACGCGCGACCACGGCCGGGGGAGAACGGTCGTGGCGCCACAGCATCGACCCGCGCATGTGGGCGCGCCGCCAGGCGGTCCAGCGCGCACAGGGCCAGCGCCGTCTCCGCGTGCTCGTCGTCGCGCTGGCGGGCACGGCGCTGCTCGTCGGCGGGTTCTTCGTGCTGCACACGCCGATCTTCTCGGCCCGCTCGATCACGGTCACGGGCAACGCCCACGAGTCGGCGGCACAGGTGGTCGCCCAGGCGGGGCTGGCGGGCGAGCCGCCCCTGCTCGACGTGAACGCCGGCGAGGCCGCCGCCCGCATCGACGCGCTGCCGTGGGTGCGCACGGCCGCGGTCCACGTCTCGTGGCCCGACGGCGTGCACATCGAGGTGACCGAGGAGACGCCGCGCTTCGAGGCCACCACGCCCGCGGGCGGCTGGGCGGTCCTGAGCGACGACGGCCGCGTGCTCGCCACGTCGACCACCCGGCCGCCGGGCCTGCTTCTCCTCACCGTGCCCGTCGCGCCGGGGGCGCCCGGCTCGACGCTCTCGGCCAAGGACGCCGCAGCCCTCGAGGTGGCCGCGACCCTCCCGCCGTCCTTTTCCGGGCAGGTCACCGGGGTCACGGTCGAGGCGGCGGGGTGGGTCCAGCTCGCCATGACGACCCCGATCGCGGTCGACATCGGAACCCCGGCGGAGCTGACCACCAAGTACGAGGACGTCTCGTCGATCCTGGCCGGCGCCACCCTGCACAATGGGGATGTGATCGACGTCAGCGTCCCCGACGCTCCGACCGTGACGGCAGGGTGACCTAGGATGCTTGACCAGGCTGGAAACCCCCCCGTAGGGTGGAACTACGTTGTCGAACTGTGAACATCAACCTTCCCGAGAGGTTCAGGGATGGGTCGCTGCTCGCGTGTCGCCGGCGGCGACACCCGGGATGGACCAGCGAGTGACCGGTCGGCGATCGACCCGAGGACGAGGGAGTTCATGACGACCGTGCCTTCCCAGGGCAACTACCTGGCAGTCATCAAGGTGGTTGGCGTCGGCGGGGGTGGCGTCAACGCGGTCAACCGCATGATCGACTCGGGGCTCCGCAACGTGGAGTTCATCGCCGCCAACACCGACGCGCAGGCGCTGCTCATGAGCGACGCCGACCTGAAGCTCGATCTCGGCCGCCAGCTGACGCGTGGACTCGGCGCCGGGAGCGACCCTGAGGTCGGCCGCCTCGCTGCGGAGGAGCACCGGGTCGAGATCGAAGAGGCGCTCCAGGGCGCCGACATGGTCTTCATCACCGCCGGCAAGGGCGGCGGGACCGGCACCGGCGGCGCGCCGATCATCGCCGAGATCGCGAAGAGCCTCGGCGCGCTCACCATCGGTGTGGTCACCCGCCCCTTCACCTTCGAAGGTCGGCGGCGCGCCATGCAGGCCGAGAAGGGGATCCAGGTCCTCAAGGAGAAGGTCGACACGCTGATCGTCATCCCGAACGACCGGCTGCTCACGGTGTCCAACGACAAGACGAGCATGGTGAACGCCTTCAAGATGGCCGACGAGGTCCTGCTCCAGGGCGTGCGCGGCATCACCGACCTGATCACCGTGCCCGGTCTGATCAACACCGACTTCGCCGACGTGAAGATGGTGATGACCAACGCAGGCACCGCCATCATGGGCATCGGCTCGTCGATCGGCGAGGGCCGGGCGGCCAACGCCGCCCGGGCGGCGATCACGTCACCGCTCCTCGAGGCGTCGATCGAAGGCGCGCGCGGCCTCGTGCTGAACATCGCCGGCGGGTCGGACCTGGGCCTCTTCGAAGTCAACGAGGCCGCGGAGATCATCCACGCCGTCGCGCACCCCGACGCCAACATCATCTTCGGGGCCGTCATCGACGACAACATGGGTGACGAGGTGCGGGTCACCGTCATCGCGGCCGGCTTCGAGCGCTGGGAGGAGGGCGGGGCCGGAACGTCGCGGTCCTCCGACTTGGCGGCGACGATCTTCTCCACGCCAGAGCCCGTCGACATCTTCGCCGACGCCACGGGCTCCGAAGAAGAGTTCGACCTGGGTGACGACGATTTCGACGTCCCCTCCTTCCTCCGTTAACTCTTCTTCGCACAGCAGCGACGAGGTCGCACGGCGCGTGCGCGCCGTGACCGAGCGCATCGAACGGGCCGGCGGCGATCCCGCCGCGATCCGGGTGGTCGCGGTGACCAAGGGCTTCGGGCCCGACGCCGTGCGGGCAGCGCGCGACGCCGGGGTGCGCGACCTGGGGGAGAACTACGCGGCCGAGCTCGTGGCCAAGGCCGGCGCCGCGAGGGAGCCGGCGGATTCCGTTGCGGGCGGGGCCGGGGCGGCGTCCGGGCCGGTGGTGTGGCACTTCCTCGGCGCCATCCAGCGCAACAAGGTGGCCGAGCTGGCGCCGGTCGTCGGGCTCTGGCAGAGCGTGGCGCGCGCGGCGGAGGGTGCGCGCATCGCCCGCTTCGCGCCCGGGGCGGCGGTGCTCGTCCAGGTGGACACGACGGGGCTCGCCGGCCGCAACGGCTGCCGGCCCGAGGATGCAGGCGACCTGGTCGCTGCGCTGGCGGCGCGGGGACTCGACGTGCGCGGTCTCATGACGGTGGCGGCGCCCGGCCAGGCGGCGGCCGCGGAGGCGTTCGCAACCGTGCGCCGGCTGGCGGACGAGCTGGGCTTGCCGGAGCGCTCCATGGGGATGAGCGACGACCTGGAGCTCGCGGTCGCGGCGGGTTCGACCATGGTGCGCATCGGCCGGGCGCTCTTCGGGGACCGGCCGCCGCGCCCCCGATGAGGACCGCCGGAACCGTGCGTGCGCCCGGGCGCGAGGCGAACCGGGCGACGTGGTCGATCGGGGAGGTGGATGCGCAGGTCGCGCCGTTTCGTCCCCCGGCAGGGCGAATGGACCCGCTTGTGCTTCCGAGCAGGCACTACGCTGTCAATCGACAGGAGAAGGTATGTCACCCTCGTTCATGAAGAAGACCATGGTCTACCTCGGCCTGCTCGACGACGAGTACGACGAGTACGACGACCTCGACGACCGTGCACCGCGCGCGTTCTCCTCGGCCACCCGCGTCGAGCCCCGCCAGGTCGAGTACGACCAGCCCGCGGACGAGTTCAGCGGTGGCATGACCAGGGTCCGCACCATCCCGCGCGAGTCGGCCGTGCCGAGCCAGCCGAACCAGACGCGCCAGACGTCGGGCAACGTCACCCCGCGGCCCAGCCCGGTCCGGGCCATGCCGGTCGACTCCACCCTCAATCCGGTGGGGCCGGCGCCGGCTCCCGCGACCGCCCGGGTGCACGTCGTGGCGCCGTCCCGCTTCGGCGACGCCAAGGACATCGCGGACCGGCTGAAGGACAACCGGCCCGTCATCGTCAACCTCCAGATGGCCGAGCGTGACCTCCAGCGCCGCATGATCGACTTCTGCAGCGGGGTCACCTACGCACTCAGCGGTGAGATGGAGAAGGTGGCCGATCAGGTCTTCTTGCTGGCGCCGACCAACGTGAAAGTCTCCGACGAGGAGCGGCAGCGACTGGTGGAGCGCGGCTTCAACCGGGACTAGAGCCAGTACCCTCGCGAGCTGGTGAACATCTTCCGACTGCTCGCATGGCTGATCGAGGCCTATATCTGGCTGATCATGTTCCCCTTCGCCATCTTGAGCTGGTTCCGGATCCAGCCCGGGACGACCCTGGCCCGGATCCAATATTTCCTCTATCAGGCGACCGAGCCGGTCCTGCGGCCCGTGCGCAGGATCATCAAGCCCATGGGCGGCCTCGATTGGTCGTTCCTGATCGTCATCCTCGTTGCACAATTCGTGTTGATCCCCGTGCTCACGACGTAACGCCAGCGTCCCGACCATTACTGGAATGGCAGGAGGGGGTGGATAGAATCGCGTTCCATGGAGAATTCCCAGGCCCCAGCATCAATCCTCGACACGCTCAGGACCGTGGAGTTCCGCCTCGGTCTGAAGGGCTACAACGTCGATGAGGTCGATGAGTACCTGGACAAGGCGGCGCAGGAGTTCGAAGGGCTCCAAGAGCACGTCCGCCAGCTGAACGAGCGCCTGCGCCAGGCGAGCGAGCGCATCGCGCAGCTCGAGCGCGACAAGCGGGCCGCGCCGCCGGCGGCCGCCGCAGAGGGCGAGCCCGCGGCGCCGGTCCCGGTGGCCGCCTCGAGCGAGGCGGTGGCGCTCTCCGACGAGACCCTCCAGCGCACGCTGCTGCTGGCACAGAAGTTCGTCGACCAGACCAAGCGCGAGAGCGAGGCGGAGGCGGCAGCCGTCATCGCCCAGGCCGAGGACACGGCGCGCGCGGCGATCGCTGCGGCAGAGGCGACGGCGGCGCAGCTCCAGGCGGAGACCCACCAGGCGTTGCGCGAGGAGGTGACGCGCCTCGAGGCGACGCGCACCGAATTGGCGACGGACGTCGAGAGCATGGCGCGGCACCTCGAGTCGGAGCGCAATCGCCTGCACGGCGCCCTCTCCGAGATCCTCAAGTGGGTGGACGAGAACGTGCAGCCCGCCAACTCGCTCATGGGCATCAAGCCGAAGACCTCTGCGATGTCCAGCGCGCCGCGCGCGATCGGCGAGGGCTCCGGCGCCGGGACCGGCCCGTCACAGGGCGAGGACGGCCCGCCGACGCTCAGTCTGCAGAATGCTTCCGACCCGGCAGTGTCGGGCGCGCCCCGCACCATCTGATCCCGCCGCGTTTCCTCCCGCGACGCAGGCGGCAGGCCATGTTGCCGCTGTCGCCCGGCGTCCGCTAACGTCACCCGCTCCCCGCACGAGGTCGTCGTAGGGGACACCGGCCACCGCGCGTGGTCCGAAGGAGGGATCGATGACCCCAGCGAGCAAAGGCGCCCAGGTCAAACGGGCGCCTGCATCGCGTGCCGCCGGCTCCGCAGGGTCCAAGGCCGGGGGGAAGCCCGTGAAGAAGGCCGTGAGCAAAGGCGGGAACAAAACGGCGGCCGGCACGGTTGGTCGAACAGCTACGAGGCGTCCCGCCCTGACCAAGAAGAAGGCAGTGCCAGTTGTGAAGAAGGCCACGGCCACCAAGAAAGCCCCTGCAGCGAAGAAGCCGGCGACGACGGCGAAGAAGGCGACCCCGGTGAAGAAGGCCGCGCCCGCCGCCAAGAAGTCCCCGGCCGCACAGAAGAAGGCCGCGCCGGCCGCCAAGAAGGCGGCGCCGGCCAAGAAGGTTGCCGCGCCGCCGCCGAAGAAGGTGGCGGAGAAGCCGGCCGCCAAGAAGACCACCACGCGTGTCGTGGGGAACGGTGTCGCGCGCACGGTGTTGAGCTCGAAGACCAAGCCCGCGCCGGTGCGGCCCAAGACCGGGCCCTACGCGAAGGACGCCAAGTTCCTCGACGAGGTGCGCGACCTGCTCCTGGCGGAGCGCGCGATCTACCAGGAGCAGGCGACCTCGCTGCGTGCCGAGGCCGACTCGCTCGCGCTCGAGCGGGAGCCGGGCGACGTCCAGTTCGACGAGGAGTCCGGTGAGGGCGGCACGGTGACGGTCGACCGCGAGCGCAACCTGGCGCTCTCGGGCCAGGCGACGTTGGCCGTGGAGGAGATCGACGACGCGTTGCGTCGCATCGCCGACAAGACGTACGGCTACTGCGAGCGCTGCTTCCAGCCGATCCCCAAGCCCCGCCTGCGCGCCCTGCCCTACGCCCGCCTCTGTGTGGCCTGCAAGAGCGGAGGGCTCTCGCGGCGCTGACCCGCCCGCGGGTCCTGGCCTTCGTCATCGCCGCGGCAGTGGTGGTGGCGGACTGGGTGACCACAACCATCGCGGTCCACCATCTGCAAGACCCGCGTCACGTCTGGGGGCCGTTCGGTCTCGCCTTGACGTTCAATTCCGGCTTCGCCTTCAGCTTGTTCAGCGGCCGGGCCGTCGCGGTCACCGTGCTGTTGTGCATCGGGCTGGTCGTCCTCGCCGTCGTGGTCGCCCAGGTGCGCACCGTGCCGGCCGCGGTGGGCGCCGGCCTGGTGCTCGGCGGGGCGGCCGGCAACCTGGCCCAGCGCATCTTCGGCGGGCACGGCGGGCGGGTGCCCGACTTCGTCACCTTGGACTACTGGCCGACCTTCAACGTGGCGGACGCGTGCGTGACGATCGGGGTCGTGATCGTGATCGTCACGTTGCTCTTCGGTGACCATGCCCGCGCCCGCGAGCCCGTCTCGTGAGCCCCGTGAGCTCGTGAGCGTCGCCGGCTCCGACGGGGAGGTCGTGACGACCGAGGTCCCCGCCGTGCTGGCCGGGGTGCGCACCGACCGCGGCGTCGCCATGGTCGCCGACGTCTCGCGCGCCGACGCCGCCGCGCTCATCGCGGCCGGCCGGGTGCTCGTCGACGGGGAGGCGGTCACGCTCGGCCGCACGCCGCTGCGCCAGGGCGCCACGTTGACGGTGCGGCTGCAGCCCGCCACCGCGGGTGGGCCCGAGGCGGAGGCGGGCGTGCGCTTCGAGGTGGTGCACGCCGACGAGTCGGTGGCGGTCATCGACAAGCCCGCGGGGCTGGTCGTGCACCCGGGGGCAGGGCACGACAGCGGCACCCTGGTCGGCGGCCTCCTGGCGCGCTTCCCCGAGTTGGCGGGCCTGGTCGAGGCCGGCGTGTGCGCCCCGGACCGTCCCGGCATCGTGCACCGCTTGGACAAGGGGACCTCGGGGCTCCTGGCGGTGGCGCGCACGGCCGACGCCTATCACTCGCTCGTCGAGCAGTTGGCGACCCGCGCCATGGAGCGGCGGTACGTGGCCCTCGTCGCCGGTCACGTGGCCGACGACCGGGGCGTGGTCGACGCCCCCATCGGGCGTTCGGCGCGCACGCCGACCAAGATGGCCGTCACGGTGGCCGGCAAGCCCGCGCGGACCCGCTACAGCGTGCTCGAACGGCGCGGGGACGGCCCCGAGGCGACGACGCTGCTCGAGGTCGCGCTCGACAGCGGCCGGACCCACCAGATCCGGGTCCACATGGCGGCGATCGGGCACCCGGTGGTGGGTGACGCCCGTTACGGCCGATCCGACGCCCGCTTGGGATCCGGTCGCTTCTTCCTCCACGCCGGCGCGCTGGCGTTCGACCATCCCGCGACGGGCGAGCGGATGGAGTTCAGCTCACCGCTGCCCGACGACCTGCGCCGCTACCTCGGCTGAGGCACAACCCCGCCCCGCTCGCCTCCGAGAAGGGGGGGAGGGTCTCGGAGGCTGAGCTGGGAGTCGGGGCGGGTCGGGAGGATGGGAGCCGGGGGGCGAGCCCCTCAGGCGGCCTCGTGGACGCCGACGATGTCCTGGTCGAAAGAGAGAGACGCCAAGGCCTCCTCTTCGGCCCGTCGCACGCGGCGGACGCCCACACCGAGCCGCTCGGCGGTGGACTGCAACGACGCAGGGGAGTCGCCGTCGAACCCGAAGCGCAGGCGCAGGACGTCACGCTGCAGTCCGGGCAGACGCTCCACGGCGTCGCGCACCTGGTCGTAGACCATGGTCTGCTCGATGTCGCCGGCGAAGTCCGTGTCGTCTGGCGCAACCAGCTCCCCGAGCGTCGTGGACGACTCGAGCGCAGCGGGCTGGTCCAACGAGGCGGTCACGCGGGCGACGTCCTCGAGGGACTCCCGCTCCCCGGCGCTCAGGCCGGTCGCCTCGTCGAGCTCCTCCACCGTCGGCGGACGGCCGAGGGTGCTGGCGAGCTCGGACTTGGTCAGCTCGAGGCGCTGGATCTGCTCACCGACCTCGAGGGGGATGCGGATGGTCCGGCCGTGCTGCTGCACGGCACGCTGGAGCGCCTGGCGGATCCACCACGTCGCGTAGGTGGAGAACCGGAAGCCGCGCTCCCAGTCGAACTTGTCTACGGCCCGCATGAGCCCGAAGGTGCCCTCTTGGACCAGGTCCGCCATGTCGACGCCCCGGTCCTGGTACCGGCGCGCCCAGTGCACGACCAGGCGCAGGTTGGCTGCGACCATCTGCTTCCGGGCCGCGTCGTCGCCCGCCGCCACGCGCTTCGCCAGTTCCACTTGCTGCTCGTGGTCGGGCATCGGGAACTGGTCGAGGTCACGCAGCATCAGACCAAGGGTGTCTGACGTGCTCACCGCGCTCTTCATCTTCGCTCCAGACGTTTTGTAGCTCGCTCTCTGTCGTACGTACCCGGACGAATCCGGGATGAACCTGCTATGGATAACGCTCCCGGCGGCCGGATCATTCCATGAGGTTGTTCGCGCCCGAATTGCGCCAAGGACCACCCCGTGGTGTCCTACGGCCATGCCCGCCCGGATGGTCCTGCTCAGGCACGGCGTAACGGAGTGGTCCCAATCTGGTCAACACACTGGGCGCACCGATATTCCCTTGCTCGAGGGAGGCCGGGAGCAGGCCCAGCGGGCCGGCGAGCTGTTGCGCCGGCGCGGCCTTGCGCCCTTCGCCCAGGTGCTGACGAGCCCGATGTCGCGCGCCGCGGAGACCTGCCAGCTGGCCGGGTACGACGGGGTGAGCGACCCCGATCTCATGGAGTGGGACTACGGGGACTACGAGGGCCTCACGACGCCTGAGATCCGCGAGACCCGGCCCGGCTGGACCCTGTGGGACGAGGGCGTGCCCGGTGGCGAGCGGGCGAGCGAGGTCGGGCGCCGGGCGGACCGGGTCATCGAACGGGCCCGAGCGGTCGAGGGGACCACGTTGTGCGTGGCGCACGGCCACCTGCTCCGGGTGCTGGCGGCGCGCTGGCTCGGGCTGCCTCCCGTGGCCGGGCGGCTCTTCCTGCTGGGGGTGGGCTCGATCGGCGTCCTCGGGTGGGAGCTCACCTGGCCCGCCATCGAGCTGTGGAACCAGTCGTCCTTCTGAGGCCGTGGTGACCGAGCCGGCGGCCGGGCGCCGGCCCGCCTCAGACCGGCGTCGCGACGTTCCCCTGCGCCCGCGCCACCATGTCGGCGAGGCTGTAGGACTGCAGGTGCAGGCGGATGGTCTCGCCCACGTCGGCCCAGACGGCGAGCAGGACGCACTGGCCCTCGTGGTCGCAGGCGCCGTTCGCGTGGGGCTCACCGAAGTCGCCCGCCGCGATCGGGCCGTCGACGGCCGAGACGATCTGGGCCAAGGAGATGTCCTCGGGCGGCCGCGCCAGCACGTACCCACCGCCCACGCCCCGCTTGGAGCGCACGAGCCCGGCGCCTTTGAGCGCGAGCAGGATCTGCTCGAGGTAGGGCTGGGGGAGCCCGGTCCGCTCGGCGATGTCCCGCACCGAGGTCGGGGTCTCGGCGCCGTGCAGGGCCAGCGACAGCAACGCCCGGCTGGCGTAGTCACCCCGCGTCGACACCCTCACGACCCTCGATGCTACCGGCCGCCACGTGGGTGGAGGGGGTGTGCGGGGTCGTAGGGTGTGCCCCCGTGAACGAGGGCATGCCGGCACCGGCAGCGGTCAGGGATCCTGGCGAGAGGGGTGAGCAGGGCTCGGCGGGGCCGAGCCCGCTGCTGCCCGACTGGGACGGGCCGAGCCTGCACCGTGTTGTCCCTACGTTGCTCGGGCAACTGACGAGTCGCGACGGCGCTGCGCTGCCGTCATGGTTCCCGGGCCCCGTGGCGGGGTCGAACCAGATCGTCCTGTTGGTCCTCGACGGGCTGGGGGCCGAACAGCTGCGCGAGCGCGCGGCGCTGGCGCCGACGTTGTCGGGCGGCGCCGGTGTCTCGATCACGTCGGTCGCCCCGAGCACGACGGCGTGCGCGTTGACGACGCTCGTGACGGGCCGGACGCCGGCCGAGCACGGCGTCGTCGGCTACCGCGTCGCGCTCGACGGCGAGGTGATGAACGTCTTGCAGTGGTCCGTGCGCGGCGCCGACGCCCGCATGCGGGTCCCTGCGCCGGCCTTCCAGCCCTGCGAGGCGTTTCCGGGCTGGCACGAGACCGTGCCGGTCGTCACGCGCCAGGACTACGGGCCGACCGGTTTCACCGCGGCGCACCTCGGCGCGGTGGATCTGCACCGGTGGCACACGCCCGCCGGATTGGTGACCGCGGTACGCGAGCTGGCGGCCCGCGGGGAGCCGTTCGTCTACGCGTACTACGAGGGCATCGACCGGGTCGCCCACGCCGAGGGCGTCGGGCAGTACTACGACGACGAGCTGCGCGCGGCGGACCGCTTGGTGGCCGACGTGCTCGACGTCCTGCCGCCCGGCGCGACGCTCGTCGTGACGGCGGACCACGGCCAGATCGACGTCGGCAGCTCCGTCGAGGTGCTCGGCCCCGAGATCATGCGCGACGTCACGCTCTTGAGCGGCGAAGGACGGTTCCGCTGGCTCCACGCGCGTCCGGGGGCGATGGCGGACCTGGCGGCGACGGCGCAGGACCTGCACGGCGACGTGGCCTGGGTGCGGACGCGCCAGCAGATCATCGACGACAACTGGCTGGGCGGCACGCCCTCCGCCGAGGTCGCCGCCCGGCTGGGCGACGTCGCCCTGGTGCCGTTCGAGCCGATCGCCTTCCTCGACCCCGCCGACACCGGCGAGCTCCGGCTGCGCGCCCGCCACGGCTCGCTGACCGCGACGGAGATGCTGGTCCCGCTGCTGGCCTGGCGGGCTGCATGAGCGCCGCCGCGCCGGTGGCAACATTGGAGTGGACGGGGACGCAGGCAGACCACGGCAACGGAAGGCACCATGCGTGACGCGACGAACGACATGAGCGGCGGCCCGGCGCCCGGGGACGACGCCGACCCCACCGGCGGGCCGGCGGCGATCTCCCCGGACGAGATCCTGGCGGGCGGGATGCAAGACGGCGACGGGGCGTCGGTCACCGAGGCCGTCAACGAGCCGGCCAAGGTCTTGCGCATCGGCTCGATGGTCAAGACGCTCCTCGACGAGGTACGCGCCGCGCCGCTCGACGAGCGCAGCCGTGTGCGCTTGCGCGAGATCTACGAGCAGTCCATCCGCGACCTCGCGGAAGGTCTGTCGCCCGACCTGGTGGCGGAGCTCGAGGCGCTCGCGCCGCCCTTCGACGACGACGCGCCGAGCGAGGCCGAGCTGCGCATCGCCCAGGCCCAGTTGGTCGGCTGGCTCGAGGGCCTGTTCCACGGGATCCAAGCCACCTTGATGTCCCAGCAGATGGCGGCGCGCGCCCAGCTCGACGAGATGCGCCAGCGCAGCCTGCCGTCCGCCGGCGAGACGGGCCGGACCGGCGCCTATCTCTGACACGCGGGCCCCGCGCGCGCGATCGTGATCCGCATGGCCGACGTACGCAGTGAGTCCGGAGCCCCCACAGCGAGCCCACCCGCCGCGAGCACACCCGTCATGGGCAGCCTGGCGTGAGCGCCGAAGAGCCGGGGTCCGAGGGCGAAGGCACCGGGGGCGGCCCCCCGGCCTTCCCCGGCAACGCACCCCCTCCCGCCCCGGCCCCTCCGGCCGAGCCGTCTTCGGCGGGACCGTCTTCGGCTGGACCCTCTTCGACCGGATCGACGGCGGCACAGGGTCTGCCCGCCTTCCCGGCCCAGACCCGGGCACCGGGCGGCTACCCCGCCCCGCCGCCACCGCAGTACGACGACACGCCCCAGTACGCGTCGTGGGGGATCCGCGTGGGCGGCTATCTCATCGACTTCGTCATCTTCGCGATCGTGCTCGTCGTCTTGATCCTGTTGTTCCGGCACACGCACGGGCTCGAAGTGCACCTGATGGCGAAGAAGGGCGGCCGCCGGCGCTCGTTCACCGCCGTGCCGTTCGTCCTCACCGCCGTCCTCTATGTCGTCTACGGCACCGTGCTGTGCGGGTCGGCGCGAGGCCAGACGGTGGGGATGATGGCAGTGGGGGTGCGGGCGGTGCGCGACGAGTCGTTCGCTGTCCTCGGCTACGGGCGTGCCCTGGCCCGGGCGCTGGTCGAGGGGATCTTCCGGCTGCTCAGCCTGCTCTCCTTCTTCCTCGGGATCATCTGGCTGCTCGACATGCTCTGGCCGTTGTGGGACGGCAAGCGCCAGACGTTGCACGACAAATGCGCCGGCTCCGTGGTGCTCCGGATCCGAGCAGCCCCGGGCTAAGTTCGAGGGTCCGGGGAATCACAGCCGTGTAAGTTTGAACGAGGCGAAAGGAGGGCCGGTGTCGGAGCGGTCGTTTACGCATCTGCACACCCACACCGAGTTCTCCATGCTCGACGGCGCGGCGCGGGTCAAGGACCTCGTTGCCGCCGCCGCGGCCGACGGCCAACCCGCGCTCGGCATCACCGACCACGGGAACATGTACGGCGTCCTCGACTTCTACAAGGCGTGCCGCGACGCCGGGGTCACCCCGATCATCGGCACCGAGTCCTACATGGCGGGTGAGTCACGCCACGAGCGCCCCGTGCGACGCGGGCGCGTCGACGACACCGGTGGCGACGCGGAAGGCGGCCAGAAGCTCTACTACCACCTGACGCTGTTGGCGGAGAACATCGAGGGCTACCGCAACCTCATGAAGCTCTCGTCGGCCGCGTACCTCGAGGGCTATTACTACAAGCCGCGCGTCGACTGGGAGCTCCTCGAGCGTCACTCGGCTGGGTTGATCGGTACGACCGGGTGCCTGGGCGGCGTCGTGCTGCAGGCTCTACTGGCGGGTGACGAGGCCGGTGCCGAGGCGCGCGCGGCGCGGCTCCAGGACATCTTCGGGCGGGGGAACCTCTTCGTCGAGCTGCAGGACCACGGGATCGCGGACCAGCACCGGACCAACCCCCAGCTGATCGAGATCGCGAAGCGCATCGGCGCCCCGCTCCTGGCTACCAACGACAGCCACTACACGCACCGCGACGACGCCGTGTCGCACGACGCGCTCTTGTGCGTGCAGACCGGCGCATTGCTCTCCGACACCAACCGCTTCAAGTTCGAGGGCACCGAGCACTACTTGAAGACCGCGGCGGAGATGCGCCACCTCTTCCGGGACGTGCCCGAGGCGTGCGACAACACCCTGCTGATCGCCGAGCGCGCCGACGTCCAGATCGAACTGGGCAAGCCGAGCCTGCCCGAGTTCCCGGTCCCCGACGCGTTCGGCGGCGCGACCTACGAGGAGCGGGCGCAGGCGTATCTGCGTCACCTGGCCTACGAGGGCGCGAAGGAGCGCTACGGCGACCCGGTGCCCGCCGAGGTCGTTGCGCGCTTGGACTTCGAGCTCGGTGTCATCGGCGACATGGGTTTCCCGGCCTACTTCCTCGTGGTGTGGGACCTCATCCGATTCGCGCGGGAGTCGGGCATCCGCGTCGGCCCGGGCCGCGGCTCCGCCGCCGGCTGTTGCGTCGCCTACTGCCTGCGCATCGTGGACCTCGACCCCATCCGCTACGACCTCCTCTTCGAGCGCTTCTTGAACCCGGGCCGCAAGCAGATGCCCGACATCGACATGGACTTCGACGAGCGCTACCGCGCCGACGTGATGCGCTACGCGGCGGAGAAGTACGGCAGCGACCGAGTGGCCCAGATCATCACCTTCTCGACCATCAAGGCACGGGCGGCCGTGCGCGACGCGGCGCGGGTGCTCGGCAAGCCCTACATCGTGGGCGACAAGATCGCCAAGGCGATGCCCCCGCTGATCATGGGCCGCGACACGCCGCTGCACGCGTGCCTGACCAAGACGGAGGGCCACGAGGACGGCTTCGCCTCCGCCGCCGAGCTGCGCACGATGCACGAGACGGACCCCGAGGCGAAGGAGGTCATCGACGTCGCGATGGGCCTCGAAGGGCTGCGGCGCCAGGACGGCATCCACGCCGCGGCGGTGGTGATCTCGCGCGACCCGCTGACCGACTACCTGCCGATCCAGCGCAAGCCCGACGCCGGCGGCAACCCCGAGGACGCCCCCATCGTCACGCAGTACGAAATGCACGGGGTCGAGGAGCTGGGCCTGCTCAAGATGGACTTCTTGGG
>DATJTU010000132.1:0-2122 GCA_035503015.1 Acidimicrobiales bacterium
ACAAGGACACAGACCCCCAGGGCAACGGCAATGAAAACGATTTCCTGCGTCTGGCTGAGATTGACCTCCCCCGGCGCAGTCAACGGCACACCCCCAATATGGCAGGGCTGGACAGGCCGGGCGAACCTCTGTGTGCCCGTCTGGGTTTGACCTGACCCGGGGCGTCACACCGGCACGCTCGCTCAACCGTTCTCCGCACGGAACGGCCCGGAGGTCCCGGCGCCGGCACTCGTGACGGAGGAGCCCATGGTGTGGCACCTGGCCGATGTCTCACTCAACCCGAGCGTGAACGCGTTGCCGGGCGGAGGGACGCTGCAGGACCTCACGAACGGCCTGGGCGCGTGGGCGCTGATCGCCGCACTGGCCGGCATGCTGATCGGTGCCGCAGCCTGGGCCCTGGGCGTGCACGCGCAGAACTTCCAGCAGTCGCTGGTCGGCAAGCGGGCGGTCCTCGTGTCGGGACTGGCGGCCCTGCTCATCGGCGCCGCCCCGCCCGTCATCAACTTCTTCTTCCACACCGGCACGAACCTGCACTGAGGCTCGGTCTCTCGCTCGTCCTCGTCGCTCGTCCTCGTCGCCCGTTCTCGTCGCCCGTCCTCGTCACCCGTCCTCGTCGCCCGTCCTCGATGCTCGCCGCTGGTTGCACCGGTCTCGACGTCCTCAACCCGATCTGCCAGGTGGGCAGCCTCGGCGGCTCGGTCGCGGCGTCGGGTTTCGAGTCGGTGCTCGACGGGATCAGCCAGTGGGTGGCCAGCGGCGCCGAGTGGCTGCTCGGCCAGATCGGCGACGTGCTCGTGTCCACCACGACGATCGACGTCGGCGCGACGTGGTTCCGTACCCACTACGGCCAGATGACCGCGCTGGCGGGGGTGGTGATCCTGCCGCTCTTGTTGGTCTCGACGCTGCAGGCGGTGCTCCGCCAGAACCCGGGCGAACTTGTGCGCACGTTCCTCATGCGGCTGCCCTTGGCGCTCTTGCTGGCGGTGGTGGCGATCCAGGTCGTGATCATGAGCCTGTCGGCCACCGACGAGATGAGCACGGCCATCGCCGGCGGCACGTCGGGCGACGTGGCGTCGTTGCTCTCCGGCGTGACCAACGGGCTCGTGGCCTCCGCCGCCGATCCCAGCGTGGCGAGTTTCGTGCTGCTGCTGGTCGCGCTCCTCGTCGCCGTGGCCGCCTTCGTCCTCTGGCTCGAGCTCCTCATCCGGGCGGCCGCCGTCTACGTGGCCGTCCTCTTCTTGCCGCTGGCCATCGCCACGCTCGTGTGGCCCGCGGTGTCGCACTGGTGCCGGCGCCTCGTCGAGACCCTGGCCGCCCTGATCCTCTCCAAGTTCGTCATCGTGGCGACGCTGAGTCTCGCCGCCGGGGCGGTCTCGTCGGGGACGGCGGGGACCGGGAGCCACGGTGCCGGCTTCTCTGCCGTGTTGGCGGGGGGTGCGCTGCTGGTCATGGCGACGTTCACGCCGTTTGCGATCTTGCGGATGATTCCCGCCGTCGAGGCGGGTGCGGTCGCTCACCTCGACGGCATGCGGTCGCGGGGGACGGCCGCACTGACACGGTTGCCGCGCAGCGCGGCGAGCCATGCGCTCAACGAGGGGCTCCAGGCGTTGGGCGAGGCGCGGCTGCTGGCGTCGACGCCTGGTGGCGGCGGTGGTGGCGGTGGTGGTGCGGGCTCGGGCGCCGGTCCGGGCGCGCTGCGAGGAGGTGGGGCGTTGGGGAGCGGTGGCGCAGGTGATGACGGAGGCGACGAGGACGACGGGGAGCGGACGGGCGCGTTCGACGCGATCCCGATGGCGGAGGGGGACCCGAACTCACAGCGGATCTACGACGAAGCCATGGCGCGTTTCGAAGCCGAGGGGTGCGAGCCGCGCGACAAGGGGCCCATACCGATCCTGGCGCCGAAGACGAAGGATGCCGCGTCAGCGGGGCCGGGCTCTGTCCATCCGCTGGCGAAGCCCGGAGAGGAGTGGAAGTGGGACGGCGTCCCCGCTGACTCCAAATACCTCTATCCCGTCGACCCTGGGCAGAAGCGCCACTACATCATGGACGACGGGCACGGGCCGTCGATCAGGTCGCTCCCTGCTGTCTGGCCACCGGGCGAAGGTCCGAACGCGCGGGGTGG
>DATJTU010000133.1:0-15227 GCA_035503015.1 Acidimicrobiales bacterium
CTGGGTGCCGTTGGACTGCCGGATCTGGGACCGGGCCACGAAGCCGAAGATGATCCCCAGCACGGCTGGGATGAAGAAGAGGAAACCGGCGATGCCGCACACCAGCGACGCGATGGCGAGCCCGTTGGTGCGCGTGCCGCCACCGGTCGGGTACTGGCCCGGTTGCCCGTAGCCACCCGGTTGCCCGTAGCCATAGGTCTGGTAGCCGCCGCCCGGGTAGGGCGCAGGCCCGGGTGTGCCGCCCGGGGTCCCTGGCACGCCGTACCCGCCGCCCGTTCCGTACCCGCTTGGCGCGCCCGATGCGCCGGGCATGCCGCCCTGCGCCGGCCCGCCTTGTGCGGGCCCGGGTTCGTACGCGGCCGGGCCTGTTTGGGTCGCCGGGTCTTGCGATGCGACTGATGGGTCCTGCGCGGTCGCAGCCATGCCCTGTGGCGCGGCGTCGCCGGGACGCGTGCCGGGCGGCCCCGTCCACAGCTCGGGCGGGTACCACTTTCCGTCAGATGCCAACCACCATCCGGGTCCCTGTGAGGTGTCGCTCATGTCGTGACCGTCCTGCGTCTACGCGCCGCAGGACAGGAGCATACGGGTCACGTGCGCGCGTCGCCGTGGCGCTCGGGCGGGCAATCGGCGCAGCGCAGTCGACGGCTCACTGGACGTACGGGCAGTGGCGACAGCCCGACTCGCAGCAGTAACCGCGTCGGGCGAGGAAGCCGGCAGTCAGCACGACCAGGCCAGATTTCGGGTCCTGGTACGAGTCCGCGCCGGCGCGCAGCGCTGCCTCGTGCGCGGCGATGACCAGGGGATACGCAGGATCGTCGGGTCGCAGTCGGTCGAGATGCGGTTCCGACAGGGATCGGGGCGCCAGGGGCTCGCGGGGGTCCGGCCTCTCGGTCGAGCACTCACCGTCGCCGTCACCGCCGGGCTGGCCCATGTCACCCACGGCGCGGGCCTGCATCGACCGGTCCCCACGCGGGACCGGTCGTGCGCGACTACCTCCGGGTGGCCTTCCGGGCCGGGGCGCGACGGGCCGTCGTCTTCCGCGCCGCTGTCTTCTTGGCCGGCGCGCGCTTTGCGGCTGCTTTCTTGGCGGGCGCCTTCTTGGCGGCCACAGGCGCAGCCGACTTACCGGCTGCCGCGACAGCGGCGTCCACAGTCGGGTACGCACCCTTCACGAGCTTCGGCGCGTTGGCTGGCGCGAGGACAGCGTCCTTGAACGCCTTCACGGGGGTGATACGCGCCTTCTTCGAAGCCTTGATGCGAATGGCCTCGCCGGTCGCCGGGTTGCGACCCATACGGGCGGGGCGGTTCACCTTCACGAACTTTGCGAACCCGGTGATGGCCACTGGTTCGCCCTTCGACACCACGGCGGTCACCACGTCGGTGAATCCGTCGAGCACGGTGACGACGGTCTTCACGTCGACGTCAGATTGGACTGCGACAGCTCTTGCTAGTTCTCGCTTGTTCATGCCGCCCATTGTTGCCGACGCGCACCCAAAATGCACATTTTTGGGGGCAAGAAACGCGAATTTTTGGGTTGTGCACACCCAGCGCGGGCATTTACGGGAGCAGTTGTCCCCAGTACGGCCGTGCGTCCCGGCTCTTCTCGAGCAGGATGATGATCGTCCCCCACGGGTCGTGACACCACGTGGTCTTGAGTCCGGCGACGTCGGCGATGCCCGTCGTCAGGAACTCGACCCCTCGGGATTCGAGCTCTGCTCTCGTGGCGACGATGTCCTCGCACACCATGCCGATATGGGTGATGCCAGGTGTCGTCACCGAGGGACGGTCGCGCGCGCCCACCCCGGCCTCCGCCGACGGGTATTCGATGAGCTCGATGACGCGGTCGTCTTGTGCGAAGCCGACGATCGAGGCGGTGACGACGACGGGTGACGGCACGAGCTCACCCATGTCACGCTCGATCTGCTCGCCCTCCATGCGATACGGGGGCGACAGGACGCGCAGTCCGAGCACGTCGGCGTACCAGCGCGTGGCAGCTTTGACATCCGACACGCAGACCGCGGAGTGAGCCAGGCCGGTGAGCACGGGGTCAGCGTAGGTGCAGGGGTGCGACAGAGAGCAGAACGGAGGACGGACGGGCCGTCAGGTCCAGCGCGCGAGCTCGTGCTGCAACCGCTTGTTCCAGAAGCGGGCTTGGCGTCCGACCCGTCGGTTCACCTTGCGGAGCACGATGATGCTGAAGAACACGAGCGGCGCGAAGAACGCCGACGAGGCGCTCAGGATGACCCGTCTCAGTTCTCCCCGCATGGCCCTCACGATACCGAGGCTCCGGGGCGGCCGCCGATCTGCACTATCCGTGCGCCCTACCCGGGTTTGGAACTAGGCATTGGGGCGTGAGTGCTGGCTCCACGGGCGACGGCGACGCAGGCACAGGCACAGGCACCTCGGACGGCACCGACGGCGCCCCGGCCGCCCCCACCTCGGGTCAGCCGGCCACCCAGGCGAACGGCGCCGCGGGCGGCGGGGCGAAGACGAAGAAGAAGCCCCGGGCGCGCCGGACCCGGGGGATCATCGCCTGGGTCCTCGTCGTGCTGGCGTCGCTCCTCATCCCGATCTCGGTGATCGCGGTGTGGGCGATCAAGACGGTCACCAACACGGACCAGTACGTCGCCACCATGGCACCGCTTGCGCGCAACCCCGTCATCGTGGACCACCTCGCCCAGAAGGCGACCGACGAGCTGTTCTCGACACACATTGTGCAGAACAAGGTCACCTCGGTGCTGCCCAAGGCCGCGAAGCCGATCGTGCCGCCGATCATGGCCCAGCTGAAGACGTACGTGAATCAGGTCGCGCTCAAGGTCTTCCAGAGTCCGAAGTTCGGCGAGCTCTGGGACACGTTGAACCGACATAGCCACCAGGCCGTGATCAACACCCTGACGGGCAAACAGACCCCGTTCCAACAGAAGGTGAACAAGGCCGGGGCTGTGGTCGTGAACGTCGCGCCGGCGGTGACCAACCTCATCGACCAGTTGGACGCCCGCGGGGTCACGGTCTTCGACCCGCTGAAGGCGATCGTCGCCAAGAGCGACAACGTGGCGGTCACCGTCGTCTCCAAGCAGCAGGTCCAGCAGTACTCGGGGATCTTCAACCTCATCGTGAAGCTCAGGTGGGTCATCCCGATCGTCTCGCTGGTCCTGGCGCTGATCGGGATCCTGATCGGGGTCGATCATCGCAAGGTGGTCCTGCGGATGGCGGTGGGTGTCTCGCTGATGACCGTGCTGTTGTTGGCCGCGCTGTCCCTGGGCCGGAACCGCTTCTTGAACGTGGCGGGCGTGCACAACCTCAACACGCAGGTGGCGGCAGCCATCTGGGACACCCTCTTGCGGTTCTTGAAGGGCGACCTGCGCTGGACGCTGTTCGCCGCCGTGCTGGCGGCGGTGATCATGTGGCTGATCGGCCCGGCGCGCTACGCCGTCTGGGTCCGGGTTCACTGCGCCACGGCCGGCCGTTGGGTGTGGGGACAGGCCAAAGGTCTGTCGTCGGGCGCCGGGAGTGCGATCGCCGGCTCGGCCCGGGTGCGCGGCGTGGCGTCGTGGATCGAGGAACACATCAAGGGGTTGCGGATCCTCGGCGCGGTCGTGGCCGCCTGCTTCATCGTCTTCGGCGGCAACCTCACGGGATGGAGCCTCTTGGTGATCGTCATCGTGCTCGCCGTCTACCTCGGCCTTCTCCAGCTGGTGGCCATCTGGGCCAGGCGGATCACCGAACCGGCAGCGGTGTCACCTCGCGGGACCTGATTCCCGGCCGCCTGCCACCGCGTCGTGGCCGGGGGAGTCCCTCGTTTCCTTTCGCGAGCGTCCCGGAACAGGGGTGTGGCGACCAGGCCGGGCGCGGGACGCCAGAGATAGGTCCTTTGTCCCTGGTGGCGCAGGCTGCTGATCCGCACACTGACGTGGCGGAGCCGCGAACCGGAGGCGCTGAAACGGTGCCGGAGAACCGGACGGCGTCGCGCAGGCGGAGGGGGAAGACCGACATGGGAGTCATCGTGCTGATCCTCGGGTGCGTCGGCGTCTTCGTCGCGGCGTTCGCGGCGTGGTACGCGCTGTGGCACCGCAGGGTCGACGGGTCCTTCGAGAAGGTACAGGTCGGCACCAACCGGCCCGTGTACGTGCTCCGGGCGAGTGCGACGCTCGGCGGTCCAGAGGGCGGTCGGGAGTAGCCCGCCACACCCACCGCTCCGGGGCCACGCCGGTGCACGAACGGTCATGCCTGAGCCGGTCGCAAAAGGCGGCGGATTCTTACCGGGCTTTTAACTGGCACCCGTAGCCTTGGTGCCATGGCCCGGAAGTGGCGCTTCGCTTTGGTGGCGGTGGTCGCCGCCGCTCTCCTCGGTGGCTTCATGCCGCACGGGGTCCTCTCGGGTTCCGAGAGCGCTGCTGCTCAGATCGTGCAGGCGGCGGAAGCGCCCCTGTCTGCCCCGCTGGGCTGCGCCGACGCGACGTGCGGCAAGGGAACCCCTGCCGCCGCAGCGCCTTCGCCCGGGATCGTGCTCGCCGCCGTGGTCGGCGGGTTGGCTGCCGTGGCAGTGCTCGGCTCGCTGATTCGCCGTCGCCGCCTGCAGGCGGCGACGCTCCCGGCCGGCGTCCGCCGCGCGCCGTTCCACCCCCCGCAGTTCTCCTAGCTCGTCGCCGCCCTCAACGCGGGCTCCCCGCCGAAGCGGTGGCGCCCGCCGCGGCGTGTGCGTAGCGAGCCGTGACCCACGGCCCGTCTGATCGAGCTTCGGGATCGCACCCTTCTGTGGGCTGCGACCTCCCGACAATCACTGAGGAGAACCAATGTCGAAGTCCAATTCTCGGCCGCGCGCAACGCGGTCCGCAGCAGCAACCACCAACACGTCCAAGTCCCGAAACCACACGACCCAGAAATCCAAGAGTCAGAACGGCCAGTCCCGCAACGGGCGAACCCGCGATCGCGACAAGGGAGGTCCGTCGTCGGGGAGTCCAGACCGCCTGCGGTCGCGCCACCCGGTGCTCTTCGCCCTCGTGCCAGTCGGCCTGGTGATCGCCGCCATCGTGACGATGGTGGCGATCAAAGCCACGGGCGGCCCGTCGCCGGCGCAGGCTGCGTCGCATGTGAGCGCAACGGGGTCTCCCGCGACGAACGACCCCGACACCACGACGCTCTCGTCGCAGGTCGTGCAGGAGCTCTCGGTCCCAAGCACCACGCTCGACGACGTAGGGAGCCCCGGCTCGGTGACGCTCCCACAGAGCGTGAGCGGTGGGTCCGTCCTTCGCGACGCCGACGGGAAGCCCGTGATCACCTACGTGGGAGCGGAGTACTGCCCGTTCTGCGCCGCCGAGCGCTGGGCGTTGGCGGTCGCGCTCTCGCGGTTCGGAACGTTCTCGAACCTCTCGGGGACGCACTCGTCGAGCTCGGACATCTATCCGAACACCCAGACCCTTTCCTTCTACGGGTCGACCTACTCGAGCCCCTACGTGACGTTCCAATCGGTCGAGGAGGCGACGAACCAGGAGGTCGGAGGCGCCTACCAGACCTTGCAGTCGCCTACCTCGGCGGAGAGCAAACTGCTCGCGACCTACGACACCGAGGGGAACATCCCGTTCATCGATATCGGCAACAAGTACGTCGTGTCGGGCGCCAGCTTCTCCCCGCAGGTGTTGGCCGGCTTGTCCCGCGCTCAGATCGCGAGCCAGCTGGACGACCCCTCGTCGCCGGTGGCGCAGGCTGTCGATGGGGCCGCCAACGACATCACGGCGGCCATCGTCAGCGTGACGGGCAACCAGCCCAGCAGCGTCGCGAACTCGTCGACCATTCAGGCCATCCTCAAGAAGTTGGCGGCGTGACGATGGCGGCGCGCACCCTGACGCGGGCTCCGACTTGGGCCCGGGCGGCGTCGCTCGGGCTTTCGCTGCTCGCCGTGGGCATCGCCTCATATCTCACGGTGGCGCACTACGCCGATCCCGCGGCACTCGCCTGCCCCGACACGGGTCTCGTCAACTGCCAGCTGGTCACGACCAGCTCGTGGTCCGTCGTCCTGGGCGTTCCTGTGGCCCTGTTCGGGCTCCTCTGGTCCGTCGCCATGACGGCGCTTTCGACTCCGTGGGCCTGGCGGTCACGTCTGAGGCTGATGGATCGGGGGCGGCTCGTCCTCTCCGCGGCGGGTGCGCTCACGGTCCTCTACCTCGTCTACGTCGAGCTCTTCCGGATCGGGGCCATCTGCTTGTGGTGCACCGCGATGCACGTCACCGCCGTGTGTCTCTTCGGAGTTGTCCTCGCCGCCCGGGCCAGCACGAAGGTGGTGGCGCCCACTCGACCGATCCGTGCCTGAGGATCCGACCGCCGGCGAGGGAGGGCCGAAACCGGGACTTTTGCCCCTAGAGCCTGGGACCTCCGCTCCGCACAATGGGACACGACCGACGGCTGTTCCTGCGTCCGAAGGGGAGCGCAGGAACAGGTCGGGAGTCAAGAGGGGAGAGGCGGATGCCGATGTGGGAAGTGGATATGGGTGGTGGGACCGTCGCGCTCGAGTGCGCTGCCTTCCTCGAGGGCACGCTCGCCGAGTACTGGGAGGAACAGGGGATCGTCGTGCCCGTCTGGGCGTGGACGAATCTGCTCGCGCACGGCAGCCACGCGCGGATCGCCGAGTCGATGGGGCGTTCCAGCCGGTCGAGGCGGGCGGCGCACACCTGGCGGACCGCTCGGTCCTATCTCGCCTATGAGGTGTTCGACCTCCTGGACGACGAATTCACGCTGGCGGACATGCAGTCCAAGGTGCTCGTCCCGATCGAGCTCGAGATGTCCGCCCGGCCTGACGTCAGCCGCTGGTCCCCGCGCCAATGGGTCGACGCGGTCGACCACGCCATCAGAAACGAGTCGCCGACCCTCGGCTACGAGCAGACGCGTTAGGCGACCCGGGCGATCCACCGCTCCACGACGCCGGCGAGCGCCGGCAGCGGGAGGATCCCGGCTCGCAGGACGAGATCGTGGAATTCACGCAGGTCGAAGCGCGGTCCCAGTCGCTCGGTCGCTTCGCCCCGGAGCCGCACGATCTCACGCCGCCCGACCATGTACGCGAGGGCTTGTCCGGGGTAGGAGATGTACCGATCGACCTCGGACTCCATCTCTATCTTCGGGAGCGGCGTGTGCTCGGTCATCCAGTCGAGTGCTTGGTCTCTCGTCCAGCCGAGCGCGTGTAACCCGGTGTCGACCACGAGGCGGCTCGCCCGCCATGCATCAGCGACGAAGAGACCCATGCGCGACAGGTCGTCGGTATACAGACCCATCTCGTCGGCCAGGCGTTCGCTGTAGAGGCCCCATCCCTCGGCACACGCTGTGTCGAAGAGCACCCGCCGTGCCGGAGCGAGGTCGGGCGACTCCATCGCGATGGTGAGCTGGAAGTGGTGGCCGGGCACGGCCTCGTGGAAGGCGATGTCCTCCGACGCGTACCGGTGTCGTTCCTCGGGCTTCGAGGTGTTCAGGTAATACGTACCGTTGCGGGAGCCGTCAATCGCACCCGGCATGTAGTACGCCGCCGCCATGCCGGCTTCCTCGGCCTCCGGGACGGGCTCGACGATGCATGGCTGGTCCGGCACGACCGCAAACCACTTGGGCGCCTCGGCCTCGGCGGTGGCGACGACGCGACGCGCGTGGTCGAGCATCTCCTCCCGGCTCTCGTACCGCAGGGACGGGTCGTTGGAGAGCCGGTCGAAGATGTCGGCAATCTCCCGGGTACCCCACAACCGGTCCGCCGTCTCCTTCAGCTCATCATGCACCTGCTCGACGATGTCGCGTCCCATCGCGTGTAACTCGTCGGGCGAGTAGGACATCGACGTGTGCAGGCGAGCCAGGATCGCGTAGATCTCTTCCCCGTCTGGGAGGAAGCACACGCCCGGATGTTGGTCGTCCCTCGCGTGCGGAAGGATGTCGCTGCGCAACGCGTTGCGGTAGGCCTCGAGCGCGGGACGCACCGAGTCTGTGACCACTTTATGGAGCGCGTCCGAAAAGGCCGGATCGTCTTGATCGGGCCGTGCGATCCCGCCCACGGAGGCATCGTCGAGCATCATGTCGAGCTGCGTGATCGCCGATTCGACGAGCCGCGCGACCGCCGTCAGTCCGGTTGCAGTCCCTTCCCGGTGGCGCTGTGCAGCCGTCTCGAGCATCCACGACAGGTGGTGCATCCGGGTCAGATACCCCTCGCGCCGTTCCTCTGTGTCGAGCTGAAGTTTCGGCAGCGCATTGAAGACGGCGCCGACCGGGGCGGCGAACGTGTCGCAGATCGTGAATTCGACGAGCGGGACCGTTGCGGCGTCCGCCATGCCACGCGCCATCGAGCGGACGAATTCGAGCGTCTGCACCTCCGATTCCCTGAGTCCGTCGGTCGATGTGCTCGCCGAACGCTGGGCGATCGACTCGAGGGTCCGCGCCTGTGCCGCCTCCGTCTCAGACGTGAAATCGGGCAGCAGATCGTCGTAGCCGGGAAACCCGTAGAGCGACCCAGCAAGCGGATCGGCGTCGAGTGACAAGGTCAGGAGTTCGGCGGCGAGGTCGTCGGTAGACATCGTCGGCGGAGGCTACTGCGACTCGCGGCCTGGCGCGGGCGACATCTGCGATAGAGAGAGCCCCATGGCAGAAGAAGAAATACGCGGGCAAATATGGCTGGAGGGTCCCGTCGGTGATGAGCTGACCGAGCGCGAGGAAGCGCGGCTCCTGCTCCGGACGGACGCCGACGGCACGTTCACCGGACGGTTCCTCTCGGTGCACCATTTCGCGCTCCCACCTGACGCAAAAGGCGGGGTGTGGCTGTGTTTTGTCGACGAGGAAGGACGTCTGCAGCTGCGCGAGCCGCAGGGTGCCCCGGCCGAAGTGAACATCGGCTCCTCCTGACGATCTCATCCTGGTCTGCGACGACCACGGCCGTCGCGTTGGCTCTTCTGCATGGGGCCCGAGGACACCGTGATGTCTGCCCAGGGGCTCAGACTCCGCCTCCAAGCCAGATTCAGCGCCGGCGTCGGGCCTGGATGAAGGGAATGCCGTAAGGCAGGAACGCCACGATGGAGGCGATCAGCGCGAGATACGCCCCCCACGACCAGCTGAAGCCCGAGGGCTTGAAGAGGAAGCCCAGCACCACCAGCGCCACGTTGACTCCCGTGAGAAGCGTCAGCAATTGGTCCTTGGACATCCGGCCCTGTTCGGCGAGGTCCCCTACGCCGAACGCGGTGATCAGGACGTAGAGCACCAGCACGACAGAGTCCAACACTCCGATGAAGAGCCAGCCGTGGACGCTGAGTCCGGAGACGGAAATCGGACCGAGGCCGTACCACGGCAGCCAGAACGAGATCAAGAGGACCAAGGTGGCGGGTCCGACGATACGGTCGCTCCTGCTCAAAGCGTCCAAGCGCTGCCGCGACTTCCCAACTTGTTTGGGCTTGGGTTGGGGTGCCACGGGGCGCCTGATCGCGGCGCCGCACTTCGGGCAGAGCGCAGTGGACGGGGGCACTTCGATCAAGCAGCGGGAGCAAGCAGGCAACGGCCAACCTCCTTCCTGCTGTCAAGGACGCGCGACCTCAGGTTACAAGCGAACGCGCCGCCACCCGCGACATCCGAGCTGGTGGGCTGGATCGTCATGACGACTGAGACCCTCCATCCGATCGACCTCTCGTGAAAGACTCGCCGTCCCCGCCATCTCGAAGAGAGATCCGAGAACTGAGAACCTCAATGTCGCCCATCCCGTCGAACGTCAGCCGTTTCACCGCCTACCTGGGGTGCACCAGCTTGGCCGAGTCGAGCTGGAGCGGAACGACGTAATGGACTGGTTTCTCTTCGTCGTCGGGCTCGTGATCGTGGTGCTGACGGGGGCAAGCGTCCTCTTCACCATGGTGCTGCCGCGGCGGCCGGCCGGCTTCGAGCGGGTGACGCTGGGCGTCAACCGCGCCGTCCGCCTTTCCTTTCTCGGTGTGTCCCGCCTAGCCCGCTCCTACGAGGGGAAGGACGCCGTGTTGGCGCTGGTCGGACCGGTGGCGCTGGTCGCGCAGCTGATGTTCTGGGCGGCCGGCTTCATCGTGGGCTTCGGCCTGATGCTCCAGCCGACCACGCACAATCTGGCGGACGGCCTGCTGCAGTCGGTTGGGTCAGTCTTCACGGTGGGCGCGGTGCACCCGGGCGGGGCGGACAACATTGCCGTGGATGTCGCGGCGGGAGCCGTCTGGGTGATCGTCGTGGCACTGCAAATCGCGTACTTGCCCGCCCTCTACTCTGCGTTCAGCCAGCGCGAGGGGCTTGTGGCCATGCTCGAAAGCCGGGCTGGTGTCCCGGCGTGGGGTCCGGAGTTTCTCGCACGTCACCAGCTCGTTGGGATCATCGACACGCTTCCGGACTTGTATTCGTCATGGGAGGAGTGGTCCGCCGCAGTCGCGGAGAGCCACACCACGTATCCGGTCTTGCTCCTGTTCCGTTCGCCAGAACCCTGGTTGTCGTGGCTGCTTGCCCTCCTGGCCGTGCTCGACGGTGCTGCGATGCATCTGGCCCTCTCGCCCGCGACCGCCTCCTCGAATGCCCGGCTCTGCCTGCGCATGGGATTCACGGCGCTCGACCGGATCGCCTCCACGATCGGATGGCACCTCGACCCCGACCCGCTTCCCGAAGCGCCGATTCAGTTGACGTTTGCCGACTTCGAAGTCGCCGTCCGCATGCTCGAGCAGGTCGGCTTCCCCATCGAACGAAGCGCGGAAGAGGCGTGGCCCGATTTTCACGGATGGCGAGTGAACTACGAGACCGTTGCCTACCGGCTCGCTGATCGGCTGGTGGCGCCACCTGCGCCCTGGTCGGGTCCCCGGCGTCTGCTGGCCACGAACATCGCCGAACCGCGCAGGCCGCCGCACCGCCGGCCTGCGACGACCGCTTCCGCCTTCGCGCCACGTCCACTCGGCCAGGATCCGCGAACGGGCAGAGCCGCCGCGGATCTCCCAGACACTCCGTCCTAGGAACGGTCGAGCGCTCAAACCGGGGGACGTGCTGCGTGGTCCTGCTCAGGCGCAGGAGTCTGAGGCAGCCGAAGGCACGCCTCTCAAGAGGAACGTTCTGGGCGACGCTCCGAGCGGGCCCTGATCCCAGTTGTGCCGGACACGCATTCACTGCGCTCAAGCCATTCGAAGCGACGGCTCGTAAAGGGCGGAGTGAACAGCCAGTGTTGGTGTCCGTCCAGTGGGGTGCGTCCAATTAAGTAGACACACCTTAAGTCGCCGATCTGTCCAGTCGAATGTCCTTATGAGGCACTGGTCACCGGTGAGGCCCAAGGGTTCTCCGTACGATCTGGCCGGGTAGCCCTTGCTGCCCGGCGAGCCCTCTCAGGAACGAGCCGACCCACCTCCTCGCCGGACTGGGTCGGCTCGTTCCGCGTCGCAACCGACCTACAACCGAAGGCAATGGCAGTGCGCGCTGTTACCAACATGAAGGCGATCCTGGCGGTAGCGAACGGCCCCGCATTGGCGGGGTCGTTGCGCGGATGCGTGCACCCTAAAGAGCGGCGCCTTGTTCGTGGGGTCCGGGTTGGTTCACAGAGCGTTCATCCCACATCCGTGCGTTTCGCCCGTTTTTCACGGAGGCGGCGAGTAGCGTGACGGCGAGGCGCGGTTGCGGGAAAATTCCTCCAAAATCCCCTTTCCCCGTGCGGTGCCTGTTCCCAGTGGGGCGACCCGGGCTCGGAGTGTCGGGCCCGGGTCGCTTCGCGCATGGAGCAGAGCGGACTAGGGACTGGATGCTGCGGCCGAATTCGCCGGCAGTGGCCACGGGTATGGTGGGGCCGGGTTCGCGCCGGTACTCCCACCTCCCGGTGCTTCCCAGACTGTCGGGCGTCGGCCCTCGAGTTCTCGACTTGGCGAGCTCGGGGGTCGCTTCGCGTGTTGGCGTCTTGAGGGCATTTCGGCGGACCTCGCATTATCGTCCCCGCGATGCCACATCCACGCCACCATGATTACAACGCCGACCTGAAAGCGGAGGCGAAGAAAAGGAACGAACGAGTATCGGCCGGTGAATCGACCCTTGAAGACGTAATGGTTACCCTCCAGATCGTCGAAAACCGACTAGAGCATCTTCAGGCGAGCGTCGATGAGGTAAGGCAGCGGTTTGGCCTCGACGCGTCGGCCCCATAGGTTCCCGCTACGTTTCGAGTGCGGCAACCGATTTTTTTCTTGGCGTCCCGCATCCCGGTCCCGGTGAGCCGGTGGGCCTTGCACGTGCAATCCATCATCGCGGGAGACGTATCGTGTTTCCGACTCTCTGGGAGGCCACGTGTCAACTGCGCCCAATGATCAAGACGCCTGGGAGTCGGTCGACGAGGGGTGGGGTCGAAAGGCGATCGACTTCGCTACCTTGAGCGAGCCGGGGAACTGCCGTGAGTATGTGGCAGTCCACCACTTGCTCGACGTCGGTCAAGGTGATCAGCTTGTCGACGTTGCCTGCGGGTCCGGTTTGGCCATCGAGTTGGCCGGAATGCGTGGCGCCGTGTGTGCCGGCATCGATGCGTCCCCCAGATTGATCGCCATCGCCCGGGACCGCTGCCCGACGTACGACGTTCGGGTCGGTGACATGAATGCGTTGCCTTGGAGCGACGACGTCTTCGACGTCGCGACCAGTTTCCGAGGCATCTGGGGCACGACGCCACGAGCGCTTGGCGAGATCCACCGTGTCCTTCGCCCCGGCGGGCGGCTCGGTCTGACCGTGTGGGGACACGTCAAAGCCTCCCCCGGCGCGTGGGCTCTGGCACCGTTTCTTCTCGCCGCCCCCGAGAAAATCGAGAATCAATCGGCGATGGTCGCGCTCGGTCGCCCCGGCGTCGGAGAAGAGTTCCTCGAGTCCTGCGGGTTCCTCGATGTGCGTCGCGTCGAAATTCCGTTCGCGTGGGAGTTCACTGACCCCGATACCTATGCGCGGGCCTTGGCGTCAACGGGACCTGCGTACGAAGCGATTCAGAACGTAGGCGAATCCGCGTTCTACGACTCCGCAACAGCGCTTGCGATAGATCGGCTCCGTGAAGGACTTCCTCTGCGGGCTGAAATCAACGTGGTGGGATTTCTCGCGACGAAATCAGCGGAAGGGTCGCGTTCATGACCGACAACTTTCTCGAACCAGCGCCGAGCACGACTGAGGCTCAGGAACTCTACGACGAGGACCTGGCGGATTCGGGATACGTGTGGAACGTGACTCGACTCTGGGCGCACCAGCCCGAGACCGTGAGCCGCTTGTTCGACCTCATGGGACGGGCTTTCGAGCCCAGCGGACTTGGCTTCCGCCAGCGCGGGATCCTGGTCACAGCAACTGCGTCGGCGCTCGGCGATTCGTATTGCTCGCTGGCGTGGGGGGGCAAGCTTTCGAGCAAGTCCGACGCAGCGCTGGCGGCAGCCGTTATACGAGGAGACGACGAGGGCCTGAGCGAACAAGAGGCAGCGATGGCGGTGTGGGCTCGCAAGATCGTGCAGGATCCGAACGCGACGACGTCAGACGACGTACAGGCCTTGCGGGACACCGGGATGAGGGATGAGCAGATCTTTGCCATTACCGCTTTTGTCGCCCTCCGACTCGCTTTCTCGACGATCAACGATGCCTTGGGCGCACAGCCTGACCAACAACTTGTTGACTCATTGCCGCCCGAGATCGTCGGTGCGGTGAGCTATGGTCGGCAGTCATCCGAACACGATGATTCAGCACCTTGACGTCAGCGCAGATCCGGTGTTCGACCCGTTGTTCGATGCCCAGGACGGACTCCTTGCAACGTAGGAATTCAGGTCTTCGTCCGGGATGACTTCTTAGGGGTCCGCTTCGTTCCGGCGCGTGTGGCGGTCGTCGCTCGACGTGTCGTTCCGGACGTCCTCTTTGCCGACTTCTTCGCCGGCGATGCCTTGCGTCTCGCCGCAACCGTGGTCGTGGCCGCCTTCTTCTTTGTTGCCTTCTTGGCGCCTGCAGCCTTGGGCGGTGTGGTCACTGCCTTCTTCTTGGCAGTTCGGGCCGTAGCGGTTGCCTTGCGAACAGCTTTCTGGGTTGTCGCAGCTTGCCGTTTGGCGGCCTTCTTACTGCTCGCCGCCTTTCGCTTGACCGCTTTCTTCGCTTTGGCGGTCCGTTTCGCAACGGCCTTTCGAGTGGGTTGGATGTGCTTCTCGAACCGATCGACTGTCGCTGACTCCCGCTCTCGCAATGCCTTCGACGTCTTGGAGGCCTGTTGCTTCGTGCGAGTCGCGACTTGGCTCGCGGCTGCTTCAATCTTCCCGACGGCCTCACCGATCGCTTCGGCGGTTTGATCGAGTCTTCCAGGCATAATGGCGCCTTTCTTGGTGTCCGCGGAAATCCAATGGTTGCAGGAGGAGATGTCTCCGTCGACAACGAATCGTTCGACGAACGATCGCCAAACTGCGGCCCGCTGCGTCCATACCCACATTCACGGCACCGTCACCAATGGGGCTCCACCGTGGACATCGCTCGAGCGGCCAGCCGGCTGCCCATTGCCCGCCCGAATCACTCCATCGGGTGATTTCTGTTCTACGGGCGTTTGTTCCTGCGCCTCCCGGGTAGGCGCGATGACCGGTGGACTCTGCGAAGGAGGGAAGCAGAGCGCGAATTGACCCCACGGCAGAGGAGGGATCATGGCTGGAACTGGACCCACAAGAGGCGCCGACGGCCGGTTCGTTGCTCGGGAGGCGACGTCCACGAGCACGCGGTCTCGGCGAGGTGTCGGCCAGCTCGCTCTGCTCACCCCGGCCATCATCTTCGGACTACTTGGATTCGCCTTTCCGGTGTGCTGGGTAGGCGCACTCGTACTCATGGGGATTCTCTGGGGTGCGATTGCAGTCACTCGTCAGGCAGCCACCGGAGGCAAGGGCGTCCTAGGCGAGGTCGTCGACGTTGTCGTGCACGAGGCGAAAGATGTCGCTGATTCTGCAACTCATCCGACCGAGACCGAAGCGAGCTAGGCGCAGAGGTCAGATGGTGGCCACCGATGCATCCGAGGCGCACATGTGAAGCAGGCACGCCGCCACGACCCTGCGACGACGACCCTGCGACCAGCTCGCGGTCGCACTGGCACCAGAAGACAACTGGATGTTCGAGGACGGGCCCGAATTCGTCCAGCTGAACAGGAAATTTTGTGGAGGCGATGGGACTTGAACCCACGAACCTCTTGACTGCCAGGCGCTTAGCTGCAAATTTCGGGCAGACCCGATAGGCAGCGAAATCGATCGTTTGTCCTTGTCGGAACAGCTTTT